>JAZKEV010000041.1:7385-13675 GCA_040386765.1 Verrucomicrobiota bacterium
CGTAGATTTTCTTTCCCTTGTGGATCACGATCACGCGTTCGCAGAGGGCCTTGATATCGGCCATGTAATGGCTCGTAAGAAGGATGGTGACGCGGTACTTCTGGTTGTACTCGCGGAGAAACTGGCGGACCGCCTTCTGCGAGACGACGTCGAGGCCAATGGTGGGCTCGTCGAGAAACAGGACGCGCGGGCGGTGGAGCAGCGCGGCGATCAGCTCCATCTTCATGCGCTCGCCGAGGGAGAGCTCGCGGACCATCACGTTGAGCTTTTTGCCGACGTCGAGCAGCGCCACGAGCTCGTCGAGCGTGGTCTTGTACTGATCCTCCGGGATGGCGTAGATGGCGCGGAGGAGGTTGAAGGACTCGATCGCGGGGAGGTCCCACCAGAGCTGATTTTTCTGGCCGAGCACGAGGGCGAAGAGCCGGCGGTAGGCGTTTTCGCGTTTCGAGGGATCGAAGCCCGCCACCCGGGCGGTGCCGCTCGTCGGGTAAATGAGGCCCGAAAGCATCTTGAGCGTCGTGGTCTTGCCAGCGCCATTGGGCCCGAGGAAGCCGACGAACTCGCCCTCGCCAATGGTGAACGAGATATCCTTGGCGGCGGCGGTCTCCTCGAACTCGCGAGTAAAGAGCCCCTTCACACCGCCCCAGAAGCCGGGGTGCTTTTTGTAGGTGCGGAAGACGCGCGTGAGATTCGTGACTTCGATCATTAGGCTGGAGTTAACCACGAAACACACGAACGACACGAAAGAAAGCGGGAAGAAGAGGTTTGAGGTCGGGCGCGCGGGCGTGGCAGGGTAAGGCAGAACCCCACAGGAAGGCCCCTCATGAAGACGACGCACTCCCCGGAACGGCAGATGACGCGGCGCGGATTTTTGCAGCGCTCGCTGGCGGCCAGCGCCGCTTTCTCGGTGCCGCTGATCGTGCCCGGCCGGGTGTTGGGCCGAGATGGCGGCGTGGCGCCGAGCAACCGGATCGCACTTGGCGGCATCGGCATCGGCCCGCGCGGCAAGATGGTGCTGCAATCGATGCTCCCGGAGAAGGACGTGCGCTTCATCGCGACCGCCGACATCCAGGCGCGGATGCGCGCCTCGATGAAGGAGATGATCGACGAGCATTACGGCTCAAAGGACCTCGTGACCTACCGCGATTTTCGCGAACTGCTCGCACGGCCGGATATCGACGCCGTGCTCATCGCGACGGGCGACCGGTGGCATACCACGGCCTCGATCTACGCCGCCAAGGAGGGGAAGGACGTGTATTGCGAGAAGCCCTGCGGCATCACGATCGGCCAGTGTCAGTCGCTCGCGGATACGATGACATCGACCGGGCGCGTATTTCAGGCCGGCATGCAGCGGCGCAACGTGCCGAACTTCCAGTTTGCCGTGCACCTCGCGCGTAGCGGAAAGCTCGGCCGGCTGCACACTCTGCACGCATCGATCTACCGGCTCGAAGTGAAATACGACTGGCTGCCCGCCGAGCCGGAGCCGGCGCCCGACGTGATCGATTGGAACATGTGGCTCGGGCCCTCTCCGTGGCGCCCCTACAACGCCTCGTACGTCGTCGATCGCAAGTGGCGGGGCTATTATGATTTCGATTCCGGCGCGAAGCTCCACGACTGGGGCGCGCACACGGTCGACCTCTGCCAGTGGGCCAACAACACCGACGGCACCACGCCCGTCGAGTACACGCCCGAGGGCGGCACGATCCACGCGCGCTATGCCAACGGCGTAAAGCTGGTGATGCGCCCCACGGGCTGGATCGGCCAGCCGAACCAGTTGAATGCCGCAGGTAATTTCGCAGTGGGCTCGACCGGCACCTGTCCGGTGCGCTTCGAGGGCGACGAAGGCTGGGTCGAGACGGGTGACAACGGCACCGTCGAGTTGCACCCGGCTTCGCTGCGCAGCGAGTGGAAATCCTTCGTGATGCGCGGAACCGATCCGGCGCGGCATACGCGCGAATTTCTCGACAGCGTAAAGACGCGGGCACCGACGGCCTCCAATCCGCGCGTGATGCGCTCCACGCATGTGGCGTGTCATGCCGCCGCTATCTCCTGGCAGCTTGGGAGGAAAGTAACGTTCGATCCCAAGGCGGAAGCGTTTGTCAGCGACGAGGCGGCGAACCGGATGAGGAACCGCCCGGCGCGCGAGCCGTGGATGGTATGAGGGCACCCCGCCTCCATCGTCGGTGAGATTCAACCGAGGGTTCTGCGCGGCGGCACATCGCTGCCGTCGATCCACTCGCCGTCGACGACGGTTCTATTGCGCGGCTCGATCAGCCCGCGCTGGTTGAGCTTCATGAGGATCGCGAGTTGTTCGACGGCGCGCTCGCCGACGACGCGGTGGTTCTGGCGCATGCCCGCGTTGGAGCCGCTGTCGGGATTGAGATCGAGCGAGGCCACGACGATCTTGCGCGACCGCTTGCGGGCGGCGAGGCGCAGGGCCTCGGGCACAATGGGCCAGTTGCTCGCGATGACCTCGGGGCGATGCGCGTCGACCCACGCCGACAATGCCGGTGCGATGTCCTCGGCGGTGGCGCCACTCAGGAGCAGGGGCGGGAGCGGTGCGAGGTCGCGACGCAGGGCCACTTCTGCGTGATAGCCGGAGGTGAAGCCATTGCGCTGGTTGACCTCGCCCCGCTTCCCGACCGCCAGACCGATGCGCCGGTAACCGAGCTCGTGCAGACGGGAGACCGCGTGACGCGTGATCATCATCTGGTCGTTCGAGATCATATGCGTCGAGAGGCCGAGCTGTTGCGACTCGATGAGCACGAGGCTGAACTGGCTCCACTCCATCCGGAAGCGGATCGAGTCGTCGGGAAATGCCGCGATGATCACACCCACGATGCCGCGCGCCTGCAGGATGCGCTGGAGGCGCGGGCCTTCGTCGCGGTGATCGGGGCGGACGTAGAGCACCTCGAGGCGGTAGCCGAGTTGCTCGGCCTGCTGGCGAGCGCCGTCGAGGAAGAGCTGATGCGGACGCCAAGGCGTGAGTTCCTGCCGGTCGCGGAAGTTGAGGAGAAACGCCATGGTGAGCGGGGCAAACGTGGCGCGCCGGCCATGACGATAGTTGTTGAGGGCGGAGAGCAGCGGGTCGGGGCGGTAGCCGAGCTTGGTTGCGAGGGCGTTCAGGCGGATCCGGGTCGCCTCGGGCAGGCGCGGGTCGTTGCGCAGCGCGAGAGAGACCGTCGTCTGATGCACACCCGCGGCGCGGGCGACCTCCTGCATCGTGACGCGAGACTCGTTCATGCTGGCTAGGGTTCGCCGCAACGTTTATTCTTTAGCAAGAATAAAACCCGGTTTGCTGCGCGGTGCCGCTCCGAGAATACACGATTCCAAGAGGTGAAGGTCGGCGCCGGTCCCCCGCGCTGTTTCTCGAGCCTCCTGCTGCAACCCTTTCCATGAAACCCGTCCTGCCCCCTCTTCCATTCACCTGTGCGGTGCTGTTGTTTTCCGGTCTCGCCTCTGCCTTCGCTCAAAGTGCCGCTCCGGCTGTGCCTGCCGCGCCGGAGAAGGTTGTCGAGCTTTCGCCCTTCGTGGTGAACTCAGATGGCGACACCGGCTACACCGCCTCCGAATCGCTGATGGGCGGGCGCATCAACACCCCGCTCAAGTTCACGCCCGCCTCCGTGTCGGTGATCACGCGCCAGTTTCTAGACGATATCGCGGCGACCACGCCGGCCGATGTGGCCGAGTGGGCAGTCAACGTGGCGCCCAACTACGTGCAGAACACCTCAAGCTTCAGCACGTACACGTACAACATCCGCAATCTTGGCGCGAGCAGCGCGACCCGGAACTACGTGCTCTGGTACGGCCAGAGCGACGACTTCAATACGGAGAGGTATGAATTCGCGCGCGGCCCGAATGGCACGGTCTACGGCGACTCGAATGTCGGCGGCGTGCCCACCACGTGGACCAAGCGCGCGACCTTCGGGCGGAATCGCAGCGTGCTCAAGGCGACGGTCGATAGCTACGGCAGCCTGCGCGGCTCGGTCGATTTCAACCGGGCGCTGAGCGACCGCCTTGCCCTGCGCGTCAATGCCGTGCACAGCGAGAGCGCGCACTGGCTCGATGTGCCGGATAAGCGCTTCGATGGCGTCGCGCTCGCGGCGACGGTGAAGCTCACGCCGCGCGACGAGCTGCGGATCGATGGCGAGTTTGGCTACTACGTGTATCCGTTCTACTCGACGACCAATTCCGACTTCGCCTCCTACTGGGATGGAACGACGGTCTACAATGGCGTGACCGCCCCCTCCACCGCGGCGGCGACCGGCGTCGTAGCCAATCCGGCGTCGTTCGTTTACATCCCGGGCGCGGCCAACGGCGGGCTCAACCAGATGGGCTCGTATTTCCGCACCAACGGGACCGGCCGCACGCTCTATCCCACGGCGCGCCCGGAGATCCCGAATTTCCCCGTGCTGCCGAGCCGGGAGTTTGTGCTCAACCCCTCCGACTCGCTGTCGCGGCTGCACCAGTATTTCTACAGCTTCGCGTGGGCGCACCGCTTCAGCGACAATCTCTCGACGGAGCTCGCCTACGCGCGCCACGACGCCTCGCGCCTCAGCGGCCCCACGGTCTCCGGCCAGCGCTACATGGAGTACCGGATCGATGTGAACACGGTGCTGCCCGGTGGCGCGGCCAACCCGAATTTCGGCAAGGCCTATCAGGACCGCGAGGTCAACGAGCACACGCCGAGCAACAACGTCACGCAGCTCCACGCGCTCGTGAACAGCCGCTTCGCGCCGAGTTGGGTCACGCAAAACTTCATCGGGCTCGTCGGCACGCGGCTCGATCGCTTCGACAACATCCAGACGAGGCTCACGCGCACCAACCCGCCCGCGGGCACGAATCAATTGCTCAACAACGCGGCGAATATCGTCCTCGTGCGCCGTTACTGGGATCAGGCGGGCCAGCCCGTCACGGGTTCGCCGGTGCCGGACATCCCCGGTGTCACGCTCGAGTACGTGCCGCAGACCGAGCAGCACCAGCGGAAGGCGGTCGACTTTGCGCAGATCGCGTCGGTCAGCCGGTTCTTCAGCAACCGCCTCGCGCTAATGCTCGGCTACCGGATCGACCACGTGATCGATTCGCAGCACCAGACGGCCAACATTCCGGTCGATGCGCGTGGGCTGCCGCAGCTCGGCGCGGTGATCCTTACGCCGGAGAGCCCGATCGTGCCGCGCCCCGTCGTCGGCGCTAAAATTTACACCGACCGCAAAGCCGCCAGCAAGAATGCGGGCACCGTCGCCTGGGTGCTGCCGTGGCTCGGGCTCGTGGCCAACTACGCGGAGTCGATCGCCTCCAATACGGCGGGCGCCGCGAAGCTCGACGGCACGATCCCCGGCATCACGCGCAACGAGGGCATGGATTTCGGCTTCAAGCTTTCGCTCTTCGACGGCCGCTTCGCGGGCACCGTAAGCTATTACAAAAACAAACAGCTCGGCAATCTGCTCGGCGCGGCGAACAACACCGAGATCAACAATCTCTGGGATGACATCGGCCGCTTCGATGTGCCGGAGGTCGACTACCGCGACACGCAGGACAAGGAAGGGCGCGGCTGGGAGCTTGAGTTTACCGGCAATCCGCTGCGCCAGCTCCGGCTCACCTGGAATCTCGCGCTGCCCGAGAGCACGATCATCAACCTGCGCCCCGGCCTCCGCGCCTACTATGAGCAGAACCGCGCGGAGTGGCAGGCCGGCGCCAATGACCCGAACAACCCGCAGCGCGCCCGCATCCAGACGAGCCTGAATACCATCGCCACCACGCTGAACGGCCTGACGCCCGGCACGCCGGTCAACGACACCTACAAATATCAGTCGAACATCTACGCGACCTACAGCTTCGGCGAAGGCTGGCTGAAAAGCTTCGAGGTCGGTGGCGGCGTGAATTTCCGCGGGAAGAACAAGATCGATGTGGCTTTCGATAATCCCTACCGGTTCCTCTACTCACCGGCGTATTACCTCGTCAGCGCGCACATCAGCTACCGCTACAAGTTCAGCCGCACGCTCACCGGCCGCTTCCAGCTCAACGTGCGCAACCTCCTCGACGAGGACGACTACGTGTTCCTGAGCCAGGACGGCAACGGCTACGGCACCTACCGTGAGAAGGGCATCGCGACCAATCCGCTCGTGCAGGTGACCGACCGCTATCGGCAGCAGGACCCGCGGCAGTTTATCTTTTCGACGACGTTTGAGTTTTGAGGGGAGGTGCGGAGGAGTGATGGAGTCGCGCGCGTGTGTGTTTGAGGTGGAGCGAGGCGTCCACGCCGAGCCGTTGCGAATGGGGTGTAGCGGCGG
>JAZKEV010000041.1:13752-20985 GCA_040386765.1 Verrucomicrobiota bacterium
CCCCCCCCCGCTACAGTGGAGGATGGCGTTCGCACCTGATAACCCGCGGGGTGAGGGCACCCCGCCTCCACTTAGGCAGGGCGACATTTTCGTTCTGCTTTCGCTCGCGCAGGGTTTCGGGCTTTGCATAGTCCGGGGGCGTTCTGGCGTATCGCTGGAATTTACCCCCTCCAAGAAGTCATGACGATGAATCGTACCGTAGTCCTCGGAATGCTGGCGTTGGCGTGTCCGCTGTGGGTGTTTGGCGCGACGACGACCGACGATCGGGCGAAGACGCGCGAGTTGGTGGCGGTGCTGGGCTCGGGCGCGTCCGAGTATGAGCGGGCGCGGGCCTGCCAGCAGCTCGCGATCATCGGCACGCCGGAGGCGGTCCCGGTGCTGGCGGCGCTGTTGGGCGATGCGAAGCTGGGGCACTATGCGCGCGAGGCGCTGGAGGCGATGGCGAGCCCGGCGGCGGATGCGGCGCTGCGCGAGGCGCTGGGGCGGGTGCAGGGCGATCACTTGATCGGGGTCGTGAACTCACTTGGATTTCGCCGCGACATGGTCGCGGTGCCGGCGCTGCAGAAACTGGCCATCGATCCGGCGTCCCCGGCCGCGGGCGCCGCGCTGCTGGCGCTGGCGCGAGCCGGCACGGATGCGGCGGCGGACACGGTGCGGAAGGTGTTCCTCGAAGGTCCGCCCGCGCTGCGTGCGAAGGCGGCGGAAGCGTACCTGGTGGTGGCGGAGCAACTCGTGCCGAAGCGGGCGAGCATGGCCGCGCGGGCTTACGATGAGATTCGCAATGCGGCGACTTTGCCAGAGCAGGTGAAGCTGTCCGCGTTGCGCGGGGCTATCCTGACGCGAGGCGAAGCGGGCGTGCCGCTGGTGCTGGAGTCGATCCGCTCGAGCGACGAGGAAGTGCGCGGCGTAGGTCTGCGGGCGGTCCGCGAATTGAAAGGGCTAGGCGTCCAGGCGGCCATCCTGGCGGAGCTGGGCCGACTGCCTGCATCGGTGCAGGCACTGACGATTCCGGCGTTGGTCGGTCGCGGCGAGGAAGGCATCCGCCTGCCCATTGAAGAACTGACGGTCTCGCCCGATGCCTCGGTGCGTCTCGTGGCGTGGCAGGCGCTCGGGAAAATCGGCGGGGCTTCGAGCGTCCCGCTGCTCGTGAAGGCGCTCTCGAGTGGAGCAACACCAGCGGAACTCGAGGCGGTGCAGCGAAGCCTCGCGGAGATTTCCGCGCCCGAGGCGGACAAGGCGATGCTGGCCGCACTGGCTACGAGCGCACCGGCTGTGCAGGTGAAGTTGATGATGATTCTCGGTGAGCGGGGCGCGGAGCAGGCGACGCCTGAGGTGCTGCGGCTGGCGAGCGATCCGGATCGTACGATCCGCGGTGGGGCCTTGCGGTCGCTGGCGCTGCTGGCGAAGCCGGCCGATATCCCGGCGCTGATTCAGCTTTCGCTGAAGGGCGTGGACGATGAGGCGCGGACTCTCGCGGATCGGGCGATCCATGGCGCCGCGATGAAGATCCTCGAGCCGGAGCGGCGCGCGGAGCCGCTGGTGGTGGCGTATCGCGGTGCGAAGAGTCCCGCGGAAAAGGCCGCGTTGCTGCGCCCGCTGGGCGCGATCGTGCGGGCGATGGGTGGGAGCGAGGCGGCTCGCGTCGCGGTGACGGCAGCGTTGCGCGAGAGCGATGGCGCGGTGCGGGAGGCGGCGGTGAAGGTGCTGGCCGACTGGCCGGATGCGAGCGCGGTGCCGGCGTTGCTGGAATTTCTGAAGACCAACCCGCCGGAGGCCCAGCGGGCGACGACGCTCGATGGCGTCGTGCGGCTGGCGGCGAATGTTGCAGCGGGGACTGACAAGACGTCGCTCGATGTGGTCGCGGCTTTCACGCAGGCCAACGCGGCGGTGAAGACCGATGGCGATCGGATGAAGATCGTCTCGGGATTGGGCAATGTGAGGAAAGTCGAGGCGTTGCGAATGTTGCAGCCGTATCTCGATATACCGGCGGTGAAGACCGAGGCAGCGCTCGCGGTGGTGCAGATCGCGCCCGCGCTACTGGGCGGCGCGCAGGCCGCGAGTGTGAAAGCGATTCTGGAGCGGATCGCGAAGGAAGAGAAGGATGCCGACGTGAAGGCGAAGGCGGAGCGCTTGCTGAAAGGCGGAGCGCCGCAGGCGGCGAAGAAGGGGAAGAAGAAGTAGGCGGAGAGTAGGATGATTGGAATCGCCGGTGACTGGTGGCCCGTCGCGTGAGCGGCGGGAGGCAGGTAGGCGGATGTAAATATGAGTGGCGCGCGGGCGGTCCCTGCGCTCACGCGCAGGTCCACCAAACGTTCAAAACGAGGGGGAAGGT
The DNA here is from genome assembly GCA_040386765.1 of Verrucomicrobiota bacterium. Classification (GTDB taxonomy): domain Bacteria; phylum Verrucomicrobiota; class Verrucomicrobiia; order Opitutales; family Opitutaceae; genus ER46. The sequence continues at coordinate 16,085 of JAZKEV010000041.1, forward strand.
CCGGCCTGCGTGGTAGACCGCCCGCTTGCGGGCGCTCGTCCGAGTCATAACAAGGCGCCAGCGAGCTGGCTGCCTACCACGCTGGCGAGGTCCTGATCCCGCCGCTCACGCGGCGGGCTACAACACCTTCTACCGCCGGAGGTGCGGGAGCTTTCTCCGAAGTACGAACCGCACAAAAAAGGCGGGCCTGTTCGGCCCGCCTTTGGAGAGACGTGAATTCGTTTCGCTGTCCTCAGCCCTGCGTGAAGGCTGGGAGCTTCACGATCTTGCCGCCGTTCAGCGCGGATTCGTGGGCGCAGAGGCCGACGCAGGTCCAGTTGGCGGATTGGATGGCGTTGGGCATCGGGTCGCGGTTCTCGACGAGCGCGGTGAGGAACTCGTGGGCGAGGTGCGGATGCGAGCCGCCGTGGCCGGCACCCTGGGTGAAGCTGAGGTGTGTCTTCTTGCCGAGGTCGTAGACACCCTTCGTAGTGAACTTTTGGATACCCTTGGGCAAGCGCTTGGCGTAGTCCGGCACGGTGATCTTCTTCGGAATCTTCGGCTCGGCGAGCTTGGCGGTGTGGAGGACGTGCTGCTCGTGCTCGATGAGCGTCCACTCGAAGGATTTCTTCGAGCCATAGACATCGATGCTCTCGCGGTACTGGCGGGCGACGTCGAAGAGCGAGCGGATGATGCGCGCGGTGAGGTCGGAATCCTTGAACTTGATGTGCGCGGTCTCGACGGCGAAAGAGGAGCCGTAGTGCTTCACGAGCTCGGGGCGAATGGTGCCGGACCCGAAGCACGAGACGTATTCGGCGGTGGCATTGGTGAGCGCGAGCATCGGGCCGACGCAGTGCGTGGCGTACCACATCGGGGGGAGGCCGGGCCAGTAGTTTGGCCAGCCGTCCATATCCTGCTGGTGGCTCGCCTGGAGGAACTGGATTTTGCCCAGCTCGCCCTTGTCGTAGAGCTCCTTGATGTAGAGGTATTCGCGGGCGTAGACGACCGTCTCCATCATCATGTACTTGAGGCCGGTCTTCTTGGTGAGCTCGACGATCTTTTTGCAATCCTCGATGGAGGTGGCCATCGGCACGGTGCAGGCGACGTGCTTGCCCGCCTTGAGCGCCTTGATGGATTGCGCGGCGTGATCGGGGATCGGCGTGTTGATGTGCACGGCGTCGATCTCGGGATCGCGGAGGAGCTCATCGTAGTCGGTGTAGCCCTTGGGAATGCCGAAGGCATCCTGGATGGACTTGAGCTTCTTCGGGTCGCGCTGGCAGACGGCGATGAGATTGGCGTTGGGGTGCGCCTGGAAGATGGGAATGAACTCAGCGCCGAAACCGAGGCCGATGATCGCGATGTTTATTTTTTTGTCGGGCATTTTTGAGGGGCAGTTGAGAAACGAAGGTTGAAAGAGGCGTGGAGCGGAAGGCCGAGCGCCGGCGCTTACTTCAGAGTGAGGAGGAAGGCTTCGAGGTCGGCCAGCTCCTGGGATTTGAAGATGTCGGCCTGAGGCGGCATCGGGGATACGGTGTACTGCTCGTAGCCTTTTGCGATGACCTTGCTCGGCTCAAGCAGGCTTTCGCGGAGATACGCCGGGGGATGGCGCGCGGCGACTTTGTCGAGGGCCGGGCCCACGGTGCTGCCTTTGCCGTTGAGCTGGTGGCAGAGGACGCAGGCGGCGGGGTGCTGATGAAAGAGAGCCTCGCCCCGCTTGGCGTCGCCGGCAGTGACGGTGGCGTCCGGATCGGCGGGGAGTAGCTCGACGAGGCGGAGGTCGTCGAAGAAGGCTTCGCCGCGCGCGCCAAAGTAAACGTTGATGCTGGCGGTCGTGCGCTCGCCGGAGTTGAACTCGACTTCGACGACGGTCCAGTCGGTGTTGCGGCGGATCCCATCGGTCTCGACGCGGTTGTTGTTGGCGTTGCGGGCGACACGGAGCCACTCGCCGGCGGGGCTGACGCTGAGGTTGATGCGGCCATTGAGGGCGTTGGTTTTGAGCCAGCCGGAGAGCCGGTACATCGTGTTGGGTTTGACGGGGGCGTCGGCGTAGAGGGTCGTGTCGGCATCGGCTTCGGAGGCGATGCGGAGGGCGGTTTTGCCGGCGTAGGGCTGCGGGTTGGTGGAGATGGTGGACCACTGGGCGGTGGCGTTGCCGGGGCGGTTGCCATTGTCGCGCCGGGTCCAACCCTCGGGGAGATTGTTGGCGGCCACGGTTTCGAAGCCAGGGTTGGGGAGGAGGTTTGGACCGTCGCGGAAGAGCGAGGCTCCGTGGACGCGGCCGAGGATGCGGATGGCTTCGCGGAGCCACTCGTCGCCCTGGTTGGCGGGATTGCGGACGAGGGCGGTGACGACGGTCTTGATCTGCGGCGAGGTGGGGAACTCGGCGAGTTTTACGAACGCGGCGAGGCGGGTGAGAAGATCGGCGTCGCTGATGACGGCGGAGGAGAAGAGGAGCGTGACGGAGGAGGCGTCGTTGCCGAGCGCGCGCGTGGCATTGCGGCGCACGGCGGCGTCAGCGTGGAGCAGCGCGGCGCGGTGCGCGGGCTCGTTGAGCTGGCCGAGGCCGTGGAGTGACCAGAGAGCGTGAATCGCGGCGAGGGGGGAAGAGCCGGCGAGGAGCTGCTTGAGGGCGGGGGCGGCGTCGGTGCGTTTGCCTTCGACGAGCAGGCGCTGCGCGGTGAGGCGCCAGAACGGATTGGCGTCGCGGAGGGCGGCAACGAGCTGAGCGGTGGAGGCGTTGTGCAGCGATTTAGTGGTGACGGGCTTGGCGCCATCCCACGTGACGCGGTAGATGCGGCCGCGCTGATTATCGCGGAGGGGATTTTCGTGAGCGCCGCCGACGCCGGTCTTCGCGGCGTACCCGCCGCGCTCCACGCTCGGCGTGGGGTTGTGCTGGATAATGTAGTTTTGCCAGTCGGAGAACCAGACGGCGCCATCGGGGCCGACCTCAGCGAAGACCGGGGACAGCCACTCATCGGAGGAGGCGACGAGGTTGAAGGCGTCGTTGGCGGCGTAACCGGCGCCGTCGCGGACGACGTCGAAGAGCGCGATGTTTTTCATCGTGGGCTCGCAGATCATGGCCTTGCCCTGCAGGCGCGGCGGGAGCTGGTCGGAGTAGATGAAGGCGCTGCCAGCGGCCGCGGTGTAGCCGCCCATGACATCGACCTGGCGGAAATTGGGCGTGATGGTGTGGGTCTTGTCCTCGGTGTTGATGCGCTTGGCGGTCGTGGCGCGGGTGCCGCGCGGGATGACGGTGGCGGGGATGCCGCCGAAGAAGATGGGGGCGTTGTTGGCGGTGCCGCCGAACTGGTCGCCAAACGGATTGGTGCTCTGGCCCCACGTGTTGTTGGTGAACTGGTGGAGGAACTCGAGCGCGGAGCCGTCGGGCTTGAAGCGGTAAGTGCCCTGGGCGAACTGCAACTCTCGACCGCCGATGGTGCCGCGGAAGCCGGAGTAGCCGACGGCGCCGTAGAGCCAGTTGTCGAGGCCGTAGTGAAGGTTGTTGGCCTGGGCGTGAGTGTCGTTGATGCCCCAGCCGGTCATGATCTCGCGGCGTTCGTCGGCGCGGTCGTCGCCGTCGGTATCGCGGAGAAAAAGAAAACGGGGGGACTGGGAGACGATGATGCCGCCCTGGGTGAAAACGAAGCCGGTGGGGATATTCAGCTTGTCGGCGAAGACGGTGAATTTGTCGGCGCGGCCATCGCCATCGGTATCCTCGCAGATCTTGATACTGTCGTTGCCCTCGCCGGTGGGCTGGACGTTGTGCGGGTAGTCGCGCGTCTCGGCGATCCAGAGACGTCCGCGCGCATCCCAAGCCATGAAGATGGGCTTGGCGATATCGGGCTCGGCGGCGAAGAGCTGCAGCTTGAGATCGGCGGGGACCTGGGTGCGCTCGGCGCTGCCCTTGACGTTGAGCGGCTGCTGGAAGGTGAGGGGCTGCGCGCGTTTCTCGTAGTTGGCGACGGTGGGGCGGGCTTCGCGCTGCTCGGGCTCGCGGGCGGCGAGAAACTTTTCCCAGGCGGCGACGCGGGTGGGGCCAGCGGCGGCGAGGAGCTTGGGCTTGGCGCTGGCGGCGAAGGAATCGGAGGCGGGGTCGCTGCCGAGGTCGCGGGCGTTGAGGCGCTTTGCGGGGGGGAGATCGGCGAGGAGGCGGTCGAAGCGCCCGGCGGGGGCGTCGAGGATGACGGCGTCGAATTTGGCGAGGAGCGCGGGAGTGAGATCGGCGGGATTGGAGACGTAGTCGAACCAGACGGCGTCGCGACCGAGATCCCGCATGAGAACATGGGCGGTCATGCGCGCTTCGCGGTCGGGGGTGCCGAGGTAGAGGATGCGCAGGGGGTTGGCGCGGGCGGCGGCGGCGAGCGCGAGAGCCGAGGCGAGGACGGCGGAGAGCAGGCGCGGGAACGAGGGCATCGAGGGCACGGGGGTTGAGGTGAGGGTAACAGAGGCAGCGGAGCGCCGCCCATGAGAGTTGGCGAAAAAAGAATGAGAAATTTCACGGTCGCGACGAAAGGGAGGCGTCGCCGGACAGTGGGGCGGAGGTGAGAGTAAGCGATGGCAGGTGACGGTACGGTGTGGCAATCGAGGAGCGGAGTAAGCAGCGGTGTGGCGTTGATTTTTTGCGTGGGGCTGTCGAGGGTGAGGGATCATGGCAGCAAACCCCCGCGCCCGGTCTTCAGTGGCGCCGCGTGCGCGGCGCAGGCAGGTGGCGCTGTTGATCGAGACCTCGAACGCGTACGCGCGCGGGCTCCTGCAGGGCGTGGTGCACTATATCCGGGAGCACGAGCCGTGGTCGTTTTACCTGATGGAGCAGGGGCGGGGCGACGATCCGCCGGCCTGGCTGGAGCGATGGAAGGGCGACGGGATCATCGCGCGCATCGAGACGCCGCGGATCGCGGCGGCGGTGGTGCGCGCGGCGCTGC
>JAZKEV010000042.1:0-2812 GCA_040386765.1 Verrucomicrobiota bacterium
CACTCGATCCACCAGTAGCCGTATTCGAGGCCGAGATCGGAACCGCTTTTCCCGAAGGGGCGCAGCGCGAAATCCGCCGCGGTAAATTTCCTAACCCACGGCGGCGCGACATATGGCATCGCCCGGTCGTGTTTTTTCGCCTGAAACAGAATGGTCGAACCGAGTGTTTTGGCGTCGCCCTGCGGCGGCGCGAGTTTTTCAGCAAAGGCCCCCTGCCCTTCGCGTCCACGCATGCAGAGCACGCCCGCCTCCGCGCCGAGCCGCCCGTCGCCCGTACAGTCCGCGAACATCGTCGCCGCAATCGTGAACCGGTCCTCTGTCGAAGGACGCTCGGCGACGACCTCCGTGATGCATCCCTCCGCGACATGGGCGGCAACCACCGTAGTGTTGAGCAGCAGCGTGAGCGTGGGCTCCGCGCGGCAGAGTTCGTAAAGGATGAGATCGCAGATCGCAGGCGAGCGCTGGGGATTGCGCACCGTGAGTTCGAGCCGGATCTCCTCGATCAGACCGCCCTCGCGCGGTTCGAGCAGGAGCGGCAGCCCGGCGTGCAGGCCCGTCGCACCCACGATGTGCATGCGAATCTCGCTGGAAGCATTCCCGCCGAGGATGGCACGATCCTGTACGAGGATGACGTTCGTCCCGAGGCGCGCAGCGGCGAGCGCGCAGCATACGCCCGACATGCCGCCGCCGGCGACGAGCAGGTCGCAACTCAAACGATGTTCCGTGAGGATACTCATGCGCGCGTGATCACTTGAAATTCGAACTGCTCAGGGTCGGGGCGGGGTTTCGTGCGGAAGGAATCCCGCACGCGATGGGTTCTGAAAGAAGTTCGCCGCGTCGGCGAGCACGAGTGCGACGGCGCGCTCCACCACCGGGAACTCGTGGCCACCCGCCAGGCGTTGGACGCTCGGCGCCGGGAGGCCTCCGGCAGCAAAAGAGCCACCCCGAGTGCCACCCCGGCAAACCGTTGACGCGGGCAACGCACGCTCACTTCACCTCGTCCCAGAAGTAATCGAGGCGCAGAAGATCGCACGGCGCCTCGTTCAGACCCTTGTAGGTGAAAACATGCAACACCGTGCGCCCATCACGCTCGCCGTAGATCGGCACCGCGTAGTAGCCATCCGTCACCTTCTCGTTGGCGGCATTATCCAGGATCACACAGCCGGTGATGGCGAGCGTCGCCGGATCGAAGCGCAGCAGCGCGAGTTGCATCGGGCCGCCGGACACGGTGCGATTACGACCGAGGATATAGCCGTGGCCCTCGCGTATCCAGATACGCGGGCGACCGATGTAGCTGTTGATAAATGGATAGGTCCCCGTGAGCGTCGCCGATTGCTTCTGGCGGAACTCGAGGTCGGTGCGGTGCAGGCGTTCCTTGCTGTCGTAGCCCCGCGTGGTGACGATAAATCCATCGCCGTGCCGGACGAACGCGCTCTCGTTGAGTTTCAATTCGCCGAACTCGGCCGAAAGGTTGCGGACAAAATTCCACGTGCGCCCGGCATCGTCGGAGCGCAGCGCATCCACGCTCCAGCGGCGGCCGGGCTGGTAACCGAATGTCATCGACAATTGCCACGTCGTTTTGCCCTCGGTGATGAAATCGAAGGGATAGCCGTAGGTGATGCCGGCGACGACGGGGAAGGCCTCGGGACCAGCGAAGGATCTGCTCGCCCCATCCCAACGGAAAAATTCCACCCCGACGCGGTAGTGGCGGCTGTCGTGGCCCACCTCCTGCACGTCAATATAGAGGCCCACCGCTCCGCCGGGCAGCCGGGCAAACTCGCCCATCTGGTAGAGCTTCGGCCCCGGCGCCACGAGCCGCTGAACCCGTTGCGTCGCCGCAGTGGAGAGCCGATGGCTGACGATTTCGAGCGCCGCGCCGGCATCGGCGGCATGACGTGCCCCGGCCTTGGCGGAGAGCAGCACCTCGTCGGGCCCGAGTTGGACGACCGCAGGAAATGCCAGGTAGCGAAACTGCGCCGGCTGGTCCGCCGCGCGCAGGACACTATGCCGCGCGCGCGGTTCCACCTGACGCACGACAGCCGACTCCGCCGCCCCTGACTGGGCAATCGGAGCCGCGATCAAACCGAGCGCAAGGGGCGCGCAAAACCGGAGGGCGAGAAATGTTTTCACGGGGAAAGCGCGTGAATGGAACTATGGTATACCATAGGTCAAGCAGAATACACCCCATCTCCCGGCGGCGCTAGCACTCATGATGCCGTCTCCGCTTGGGGATTCGTAAGTGTGAAACACGATTTGTCCCAGGCGATGAAATTTAGGCTCAAAGGAAACGCTTGCTTTGGTATACCATCTGTTGATTTCATCCCATCGTACACCGTCGCGCTCGCCCAGCACTCCTTCGCCAATGCCTCTGCTCACTCCTCCCCTTCCCGGCCCTCATCTCATCGCCGCACTCGTCACGCCGTTTACCGCCGCGCACGAGATCGATCGCGCGAGCCTGACACGATTGGTTGCGGAACTCCGGCAGGGCGGGATCGACGAATATTTCGTAGTGAGCTCGACCGGCGAGTCGCCGCGGCGCCGCAGGGGCTCGTCTTCGCCGGGATAAGCGGCTCCGGCTACCGTGCCTCCATCAGGAACGCACACGAAGCGGCGCGCGCTGGCGCCGATATCGCGGTGCTGATGAGCCCGCACTTCATGGCCTTCGATCAGGAGCAACTCGCGGCCTACTGCGAGACCGTGGCCGAGGGGAGTCCGCTGCCGGTGGTGGTCTACCACCACCTGCGGATGCCGACGCCCTTTGCGGTCCCCACGGTGGCGCGGCTCGCGGCCCACCCCAACATCGCCGGCATCA
>JAZKEV010000043.1:0-9301 GCA_040386765.1 Verrucomicrobiota bacterium
GCGGATCGTCCGGATGGATTGCCAGCCGCACCCCCGCCTTCTCCGCCGCCGGCATGCTCCCAACAAAACCGCTCGCACCCAGCGCGAACAGGCAGACGAAAAGAGACCGGGGTAAAATTCGAGGGGTCATCGCATAGGTTAAATGACGGTCCTCACGAAAATTGGACACCTCCGTCCACCTTTTCACGCCTTTTGCCTCTTTTGCGCTCGTGCCGCCCAGCGCTGTTGGGGAAATGAACCATCTGCGGGGCAGGCAGCCTGCCTGCCCCGCGGTCGAAGGTCCGCCCGTGTTCCGGTCGCGGGATAAACCCGCTCCTACAGCCAAGCCCGCGACACCGCCTGCTCCTGTCTCTCAGCTCTCAGCTATTTCTCCCCACCCTCAGGCCATCGCCGGCACAGCCGCCGTACGCTTCGGCGCGGTTAACCGCAGCGCCCCGACGAGGCCCACCACGCATACGATGCCGGCGAGCAGGTAGCAGATGCGATACGATCCCGTAAACGCCGCCAGTTCCCCGGCCACCACGATCGCCACGCTCGCCGCACCGGCGCGAGTCGTCTGCACGGCGGCGAAGATCGCGCCGCGCCGCTCCACCGGTGTATCGTGAAAGAGCAGCGGCATCATCGGGAGGTGGACCACCACCCACGCCACCTTGAAGATCACGAGGGCGATCGTCAGTGACGCGAGATTGTTGACCCAAAAGACGAAGGCGAACTCGACCAACGCCACCAGCACGAAGCCCGCGATCATCACCACCCGCGGCCCCACGCGATCCACGAGCCAGCCCACCGGATACGGCATCGCAAAGCTCATCACCAGCGCCGCGGCCGTGCTGCCGCCAAGCGCCGTGAGCGAGAGGCCGAGCGTCTCCGTGACAAAGAGGGCGTGGAGCATCTCCGTGAGCGCATGCACCACCAGGATGGACGCCCCGCAGAGCGCCACCTTGCGCGTGTGGGGATCGCGCAACTCCAGCAGCGGCTTGAAAGGATGATAGGGCGCCGATGGCGGCAGCCGCAGCGGCACCCGTTCGCGCAGGCCAAACCGCGCGATGAGAAACGCCACCGCCACAAACAGCAGTGCGCCCGCATAGGGCCAGAATTCGTTCACCTCGGCGAGCGGGACGAAGAGCGAGGTCATCGCGACGCTGCAAATGGTCGTCACGATCATGCGCACGCCATTCGCGCGCCCCAATTCATCGGCCGCAAACGTATCGCCGTACAGCGTATCGCCGCACCCGTAGCACAGGTCGACCGCCGCCTGCATCAGCAGGTTGGCCGCGAAGAGCACCGCGAGGATCGGCAGGGTGTGGCGATGATCCGTCGAAGTTACGTAGGGCAGCGCGCCCACCAGCGCCACCCCGAGAAACACGGCGGGCCAGCCACCCATGAGAAACGGCCGGCGCCGCCCGCCCGCGCCATTGTAGCTATCGCTTTTCCACGCTGCGTAGGGCTGCACCAGGAAACCGCAGATCCGGTTCATCGCCACCAGCCAGCCGATGAAGGCGATATTGTCGGTGAAGTGCCGCGCCGTGATCGGTAGCAGTGTCGCGGTGAGCGTATCGACCGAGGAGGCGCCCGCCATCATCAGCCCCATGAGTATCATGGGCCGGGTGCCGGAGGTCGGCGCGGACGTGGCGGGGTTTGCAGCAGCCATGGGCGGGCAGTAGCAGCGTGACGAAACACAGGGCAAACCGCTCCCTGAAACAACGTCAAACCGCGTTACAATCTCCTGACCGCGCTGCTAAAACGAAACAGCCTGCCCCGGAAGAGGCAGGCTGTGAGTAGCTTGAGCGATTCCGTCCCTGTCGCGCGCGCCGGGACGGAATGCTACGGGTGATCAGAACTCCACGTTGGCCGTCAACCGATACGAGCGCGGATCCTTCAGGTACAGACGGCGGGGGCCGCTGAAGTCGCCATTCAGGCGGGCGACCGAGGAGAGGTACGAGTTGGTCAGATTCTTCACGTTGAGCTGAACGGACATCCGGCCCTTCAGCCAGGGCGCCTTGAACTTGTAGGTCGTGAAGGCATCGACGGCGACCGCCTCGTTGGACCAGAAGCTGCGACCCGTGCTCACCAGGGTCTGGGCGAAGATTTTGCTCTGGTAGCGCACTGAACCACCCAACGAAAAGCCTCGGAACGTGCCTTCGTTAAACGTGTACTTGGTCGTGAGGTTCGCCTTGTGCGGGATCGAGCCGAAGCCCTGCTCGGTGTCGGCATCGCGCGACGCGAATTCCGTCAGCTCGATGTCGGCGATGTTGGTCTCGACGACCTGGCGCAGCGCGGCGTCGGTGCCGGCCATGGTCCGCCACTCGGCAAACTTGATATCGAAGAAGGCGCGGCCCTCCTCGAAGAAGTTTTCGCGCGAGCGCTCCGAGTGCGAGTAGCCGGCGCGGACGGTCCAGTTGCGCGTGGGATTGGCCACGAACTCGACTTCGTAGCCCGTGGTCGCGGTATCGATCAGCGCGGCGTTCCAATTGAAGCGCTGCAGGTCGGACTGCGCCTGGGTCAGGCGGCCGGCGGCCACGAAGGCATCGAGCACGGCGAGGGTCTGCGGGCGACCGAGCGCCGAGGTGTTATTCGTCACCGCGCCGCTGGGCGAGACCGCAGCGTCGCCGACCTGCGCCGTATCGAAGTAATTGATACGAATGAAGAAACGGTCGTCGCCGAGCACGTCGATCATCGCGCCGTATTCCTGGTTCTCGCCCTCGGGCGTGGGCGGGATGCGGCCATCGGGCAGGATCCGGCGGTCGAAGCGCGGCGCGCCGATGTTGCTCGACTGGTTGTAGAGGACCGAGAAGCGCTTCGTGAGCTGCAGCACGCCGCCAAAGGTCTTGGTCTTGGCCGTGATGTCGTTCCGATTGAAGCCGGGCAGCGCCGCGACTTCGTTCAGGATGCGTTCGCCGCTCGCGATGCGCGGGTCGCCGGCCTGCACGCGGCCGGAGGTGGTATCGTAGTACTTGATCTTGTCCTGGCGGTAGCCGAGCGTGGTCGTGAAGCGGCGGATGAATTTGGCTTCCGGGCGGTTGAACCACGTGCTTTGCGCGGCGAAAAGGAGCGAGTCCACATCCTTGCGCGAGATGAGCTCGCCCGTCGTGATGTTGCGCGGAGTAAGCGTATTGCCGAGGTAGTCGAAGGGCTGGATCGGGTCGTAGAGACCGCGCAGCGCATACGTCGAATAGTCGCCCTCGGTCAGGTACGAGCGGCGAAGCACGAGGTTCTGCGCGTTCTCGGGGGCGCCGACATTCTGCACGGGCGCGCTGTTCTGGTTGACGAGGATTTCGCGCCGGGCGCGGGTGGCGCGATCCTGCACTGCGTTTTCCCAGAGGCCGACGAGGCCATGCTCACCGAGCCAGCGGGGGCCCTTGAACTGATAGGCGACCGTGATGCGCTTCACTTCGTTTTCGGTGAAGGTGGTGTCGTAGTTCTGGCCGGCTTCGAGGTAGACCTGCTGGGCGTGCGGATTCACCACCGTGCCCGTGCCATTGGGGGCCGGCAGCGTGGGATTCGGATCGCCGAGGAGATCCATGACGTTGCCCTGATAGATGAAGGAGCGCGCGCGCGAATCCGTCTCGTTGTGGAACCAGGCGCCCTGAATCGTGAGCGTATCGGTGATGCGCTGCTCGATCGAGACCTGGCCGTTGTTGAATGTGCGATGGAGCTGCACGTCGGGGCCGGCCCAATTCACATCGTAGGGGAAGATCGAGGGCGGCAGCAGCGTCTGCGCCGTGACGGTCGGGGCGCTCGTGGTGCGCAGTTCGTTGCGCATGTTGTAGACCACGCCGTCCTGCGGGAAATAGGTGAAGCGTTGATTGGCGCCGAGGCTCAGCAGGCCGAGCGCCGCCGCATTAGCGGGAGCCGTCTCGGCGAGCGTGCGACCGGTGGAGTTCCACACCGTGAACTGGTCGCTGGCATTCCAACCGAGGCCGACGCTCTTCTTGGAAACACCGTTTTCGTACGCGGCATTGATCGTCGTGCGGGAGAAGGGGCGGAAGGCCACGCTGGCCGTGTAGCGATTCTGGTCCTCGCCCCACTGGTACTCGCGCCAGCTGCCGGTATTTTGATAAAGCGCGTTGAGGCGGAGCGCCAGTTTCTTGGCGATGAGGACCTGATTCAGATCGGTCGAGAAGCGCTCGTGGGCCCAGTTGCCGACCACCACGGTGCCGCTGTAACGGCTGCGGTTCAGATTCGCCTTCTTGGTCTGGAGCGAGACGAGGCCGCCCGCGTCGCCGGAGCCGAAGAGGATGGAGTTGGCGCCGCTCGCCACTTCCGCGCGCTCGATATTGTAGAGATCGGTCGGCGCGGAATTCTCGACGTAGTCGGTCGAGGTGTTGGCGGGGATACCGCGAATGCGGTACGGCTCGCCACCGGCGGAACTGAAATCGCGGGGGTTATTGAAGCCCGCGCCCTCGGCGTCGCCCGCGTTGAGCTCGGCGTTGGTCGCGTAGGCGAGCATCTCGGCGACGTTGGTCGCGCCGATGTCCGACAAGAATTCCGGCGTGAACGGCGAGATCGACGCCGCGGTGTCTTTCAGGTTCGTCGCGAGGCGCGAGCCCGAGGTCGTGTTCGTCGCCTGATAGCCGGAGTCCTCATCGGGGCGCACTTCGAAGGGCGAGAGCTTCAGGGTCTCTTCGTTGGCCGCGGGTGCGGTTACCGGTGTCGCCGGCGCGGTTTGGGCGAGAGCGAACGAGCCCAACAGAGCGGGCAGCGTCGCGATCAGCGCCGCCCGCGCGAAGCGGCGCGAGCGAACAACAGAAGCGTTCGAATAAACAGGGTTCATACGGGTTTGCAGGTTTGCCGCGCCGTCAGAGCGCGACACTCGGGAAACTAGGATCGCCAAAGGGCCATGCAACGCCCATCGGGGCGCGACTGTTCGAATCGTTGAATCAGAGGGCAATTACGTGGCGAATTGCACGATTGTAACCGCTTCGACACCTCACGCCTTCCGTTCGTAACCCGGACAAGAAAAGGGCCTCGCTATCGAAACCTATTGCAAGCAATCGGCCCGAAACTACCGACGCCCAAAGTACAGTTCGGACACTTGGGACGCCACAGCATTTCATTTGAAACCGCAGCCGACTTCCGAACCGCTGAAGATTTGAACAGAAGGCAACAAAGAGAACGAAGAGCGCCGCCGCCTTCGCAAATATGTGCTTCGTTACCTTCGTTTTCTTCTGTTCAAATTCAGTCGTTTGAAAATTAGAGACGGCGATGGTGGTCCCAATTTTCGTCAAACTGCGCCAACCGTGTTTTAAAAATGATTTGTCAGAGAAGGGCGCGGTGAGAGTGCGGAGTTGACGAAACCTTGGATTGCGAACGGCCGGGCGAGCCGCCCGGCCCCACCCCACTACACCGTGAACTCGATGCGCTGCGTCACTTCCGCCTTCGTCGCGACCACGCGCACGACCGCTGTCGCGGTGTGCTTGCCGGGCGCGATATCGGGGACTGCGAGATGGTACGCGTGGTCCAGATAACCGTTCTGGTTCTTCTTCTCGACGAGCGTGGGCTTCGCTTCCTTGCCATCGAGCGTGAGCCGCACGAATTCGCTGATCGGCTCTTTCGCGACGCCCTGCGGCGTATTGGTCCACGCGCAACGCGCGCGCAGCGTCACGCCGCGCTCCGGTTTGCCGGCCTCGAGTTCGTCGGCGGGCGTGACTGCGACGAGCGACACCATCGGCCGCGAGATCGCGGGATTGTCCCACCAGCGCCACTGGCTCTCGCGCGCCAGCACGGCGTCGCGCACTTCGCGCGAACCGCTGTGCGTCCAGGTCTTGCCCTTGGTCCACACGTCGCGGCGCACGGGCACGACCCAGTTTTGTTTCAAGGCATTCAGCCAGCCGTCCCACGTCGGCTCCGCCGCGAGGAAAACAGTGCGGAAACCCGAGGTCTGATCGGAGAAGAACCACGGCTCGACGCCGTGCGCATCCTGGATCGCGATGTACGGGATCTTACCGCGCCAGCGGTGCAGGAAGGGTTCGCTGTTCGTGAAGTCGGGATTGCCGAAATGATACGTGCTGATCGCCGCGAAACCGCCGCGCTCGATCGAGTCGTCGAGAAACATCCGCACCAGTTCCTCGTTTTCGCCGAACTGCCAGATGAGCCTTCCGCCCGCTTTCTCGAGCGGCACCAGCCGGCGTTTTTGGAAATCCGGCCAGGAGACAGCAGGTGAGGAGCGCGGGCCTCCCCGGCTGCCGAGCGCCGGGCCGATATCCGCGCCGTAGGGCGCGATCAGGTCGGCGGTGTGGCTGTAGGTGCCGAGGCCCGGCACATCGACCCACGTGCCATATTCCTCATTGGCGGTGAAAAACGTGACCGGCACGTTGCGCTGCTTCGCGAGCTCGCGCACGCGCGCGATCCACTCCGGCTTTGCATTCTTCGCGCCCCAGAAATCGATCTTCAGCGAACGCGCCAGCTCCACCGTATCCTGAGGGCTGCCCTGCCCATGCGATTCGATCTGGATCGTGTAGGCCTTCAGATTGTCCGGGATCTTCGCGGGCGTGCGCCGCGCGCGCAGCTTGGCCTTGCCGAGTGTATCGATGGCGCCGAGCGCATCGAGCGTGTCGAGCGCGTAGAAGGTCGCGAGCGGGTTGCTGTACCAGCCCGGCCGGTCGCTGAAGCCGCCGTCGGCATTGGCCAGCGAATGCACATAGGCGATGCACGCCTCGCGGTTAGCGACCGTGCCGCCGAGCAGGGCGAGGCAGCGCGTCGCGGCGCGCGTGTAAGCGATGTCATCAACGCCGCCGATCTCCGCCTTGGGCGCGTGCGTGAAGCCGCCGTTCGGCAGCTGGCACGCGCGCAGCCACGCGATGGTCTCGGCCTTCTTCTCGCCGCCACGCCCGAAGATCTTCAGCGCCTGCACGCCCCAATACGTGTTCATCACGTGGCCGTCGCCGCCGTCGGCGGTCGGCGTGTTGTTGAAGCTGCCGTTCGCCCGCCGACGCGCGTCGATGTAGGTGACGAAGTCACCCAAGCCCTCGACCGGGAGTCCCAGCAGCGGCCGCGCGAGGATCGCGCCCAACTCCGATTGGAAAACCGGATAGCCGTGCTGCTCGTACGCCTTCATGTACGCGAGCGGCGTCATCCACTTCGGCGACGCGAACGTCTCGCGAAACGACGCCACATCCTCGCCCAGCCAGGAGAGCGCCTGCACCTGCTGGAATTCGAAAACCCTCCGCTCCTGCTCCAGCTTCTTCAGCTCGCGCGGATGATGCGTGCGCACCCACGCGGCGAGCTGTGTGCGTTCGGGCGGCGGAGTCTTGAGCAGGCGGTGGCAGCCGATCACGCCGAAGGTCGGCGTGAGATGCGACAGCACCTGGTCTTCCCAGCCGTAGCCGCCGTCTTCCTTGCGCAGCGTCTGGAGGTAGTCGAGTATTGCTCGCGTGGATACGCCAGCGCCCGTCTGGGCCAAAGCGCGCGGCACCGCGGCCACGACACCGGCCACAGCCAAAGTCTTCAACGCCTCGCGGCGCGTGAGGGAGAGATTCAAGCTCATGGTGATCGAAGGAGACTGGGTTTGTGACCCGCCCCGGATGAAATTAAGGGTTGAGAAACAGAAAAACAAAAAGGGCGGGTCCGAGACCCGCCCCACTCCCTCACTCGTCGCCAGTGCTCTTCTTTTTGCCGGCCCCGCCGCTGCCCTTCTTTTGCGCGTTCTCGACGATCGGCCAGAGCTCCGTCTCGGTGCGCTCCGTATTCAGGTACTGTTCGAATTTCTTCACGACCTCGGGGTGCGCCGCGGCGACGTTGTTGGCCTCCTTGAAGTCCGTCTTCATATCATAGAGCTCGACTGGCAGCTTCGTGCCCATGCGCACGGCCTTCCAATCGCCCATGCGGGCAGCCTGCGTGAAGCCGCGCTCGTGGAACTCGAAGTATATCGGGGGGTGCTCGATCTTCTTCCCCTGCGTGAAAGCCTGCAGCACCGAGATGCCGTCGAGCTTCAGGCCCGCGGGCGGCTTCGCGCCACTCAGCTCCGCCATCGTCGGCAGGAAGTCGACAAAGCCCCACACTTGATCGCTCACGACACCGGCTTTGATCTTGCCCGGCCAGCGCACGATGCTCGGCGAGCGGAGACCGCCTTCATACATATCGCGCTTGAAGCCCCGCAGCGGCCCGGAGTGCGCGAACTCCGGGTTGCGGTGCGCCGCGCCGTTGTCGCTCGCAAAGAAGACCATGGTGTTGTCGTCGATCTTGAGCTCCTTGAGCAGCGCCATGATCCGGCCCACGTCACGGTCCAGTCGCGTGTACATTGCGGCGAGCTTCTTGAGATTCTCCGGCAAGTTGGCGTTCTCGTAGGGTGCGATGTCCGGCACCTGGATCTTCGTGTGCGGGATCGTGAAGGCGAGGTAGAGGTAGAAGGGTTTGCTCGCATTCTTCTTCACGAAGCCGAGCGCCTCTTCGGCCATCAGGTCGTGCGAGTAGAATTTGCCGTCGAGCATCACCTTCTCCTCGTTGCGCCAGAGGTGCGGCGGATAGTACTCGTGCGCCTGCCGCTGGCAGTTGTAGCCGTAGAAATAATCGAAGCCCATCTTCGGCGGCGTGCTGTGCGAGCCGGGGAAGCCGAGGCCCCACTTGCCCACGATGCCGGTCGTGTAGCCGGCCTGCTTCATGAGCTTCGCCACCGTAAACGTATCCGCTGGCATCGGCAGCTGGCCTTCGCCCTCGAGCTCGCGGTTGCCCCGGATCGGCGCGTGCCCGTTGTGCAGCCCGGTCATCAGGGTGCATCGGCTCGGCGCGCACACGGTCGCGCCCGCATACGCCTGCGTGAAGCGCATGCCCTCCGCGGCGATCTTGTCGATATTGGGCGTCTGGAGGATTTTTTGACCGAAGGCGCCGAGATCCCCGTAGCCGAGGTCGTCAGCGAGGATGAAGATCACATTGGGCTTCGCCGCCGCCGCGCCAAAACCGGCGACGCACGAGCAGAGAAAGAGCATCAGGGAAGCGAACGCGGGGATTTTCATGGGTTCGGAAGTATCCCACACCAACGCTCCCGCCGCCGCCAGCGTCAATGCAGCCGCGACTCAAGCCGTTGAACGCATTTGCGCCGCGTTGCCCACTTACCCGGCACTCTCGCAAAATTTGCATCGAATCCCCCGTGCAAAACCGAACACTGCGCCGTACGTCTTTCTCCCCGACATGCCCCTACGTCTTACCCTGCTTGCCTTCTTTTCCCTCGTCGCGTCCGCCTTTGCCGCCACCGCTGACAAGCCCAACATCCTCTGGCTCACTAGCGAGGACCACGGCATCGAGATGGGCTGCTACGGCGACACCCTCGCCCGCACGCCCAACGTCGACGCCCTCGCCGCCAAGG
>JAZKEV010000044.1:0-3491 GCA_040386765.1 Verrucomicrobiota bacterium
GGCGGTTTTGCGATCCATCGCGTGCGCGATCTCTCCGGCTCGCTGTCGCGCGACCTGCTCAACAACTACCGCTCGGTGGTGGCTAGCCAGAAGATGCGTACGGCGGTGACCCTGATGAACTCGGCGATCAGCGGCGCGCCGCTCCGCGAGCGGGAGCGGAAAATGTTTGAGGATAATCGCGCCGCCTTCATGCGCGACCTCACCACGCAGAATCTCCTCTCGCGCGGCTCGGGCCGCGCGCGCTTCGTCAACGATATCGACGTCGAGTTTCGGAAGCTCGTCCAGCGCGGCCAGCAGCAGCTGCTTTCCGGCGGGTCCGGCGCGATCCAGGACATCGTGGAAAACAGCAGTGTGATGACCTCTGTCCATAGTGCGCTCGACCGCCTCACGCAGCACGATGTCGCCTCGGCGCAGCAGACTGCCACTCGCATCGAGTCGCTCGCCGCCGAGACGGAGCGCGTGATGCTCCTCACGATCGCGGGCGGCTTCGTGCTCTCCCTTTTCCTGATGTGGCGGCTCGCGGCGTCGCTGCTGGAGCCCATCCGGATGTTTACCGCGCAGGCGGTGGCGCTGGGCGATGGCGATCTCGAGCGGGAAGTGCCGGAGCTCTCGCGCGACGAACTGGGGCAGCTCGCGCGCGCCTTCAATACGATGGCAGCCAAACTGCGCTCCTACCGCGATGCCACGCTCGCCCGCGTGCTGCGCGCGCAGCGCACAATGGAGGCCACGCTCACCTCGGCGCCCGATCCGGTCTTTGTGGTGGGGCGCGACGGCACCCAGGAGGTACGGAATCCCGCGGCCGAGCTGCTTGCGAGCAATCCCGAGTTTGCCAACGGGTTTTCCGACTCGCTGGCCGGCTTGGTGAAGGAGGTGCTGCGGACCGGCGAGCACTACGTGCCGACGGATTACGCGCGTGCGGTGACGTTTCGGGTGGAGCGGGAGGACCGGCACTATCTCCCGCGCATCCTGGCGATCGGCGACAAGCTCACCGAGTTTACCGGGGCGGCGATCATCCTGCAGGACGTGACGAAGTTCCGCCTGCTGGACGATGCGAAGACCAATCTCGTGGGCACGGTGAGCCACGAGTTGAAGACGCCCCTCACGAGCCTGCGCATGGCGCTGTATCTCCTGCTGGAGCAAAATCTTTCCGCGCTCTCGAAGCAGCAACGCGAGCTGCTGGAGGATGCGCGCGACGACGCAGATCGCCTGCTGCGCATCCTCGATTCGCTCCTCGACCTGAACCGGCTCGAAAGCGGCGCCTCATCGCTCGAGCGCAGCGAGGTGGCCGTGGCGGTGCTGATGCGACGGATCGCAGCCGAGGCCCATCCGTTTGTCGACGCGGCGGGGCAGCGGCTCGT
The DNA here is from genome assembly GCA_040386765.1 of Verrucomicrobiota bacterium. Taxonomy (GTDB): domain Bacteria; phylum Verrucomicrobiota; class Verrucomicrobiia; order Opitutales; family Opitutaceae; genus ER46. Next base: position 1,359 of record JAZKEV010000044.1, read on the forward strand.
GGTGGTGATCGCGCCAGAGCTGAACGGGGCGACCTGCAATGTCGACGAGACGCGCATCCGCCACGTGTTCATGAATCTGCTCACCAACGCTTCCAAATATACGCCACATGGCGGCTTCATCACGCTGAGCGCCACGGCAGAGGCCGGGGGCTTCATCCGGTTCAGCGTCCGGGATCGCGGCCCCGGAATCCCCGCGGAAAGCGTCGGCCGGGTATTCGACCGCTTCTACCGCGCGCCAAATCAGGAGCGGCGCCCCGGCGCCGGCCTGGGCCTGGCGATCGCGCGCGAGATCGTGGTGGCGCACGGCGGCTCGATCGCGTGCACGAGCACGGAAGGCGAGGGGAGCGAGTTTTACTTCATGCTGCCGCGGTGAAGGCGTTGTCGGGCATTCTGCAACTAAAGTGAGGCCTGCGGCGCTTTTTTCTTCCTAAAGTACCGCACGAGTTGCGCGTTGCGGTGTCCATGCCTGTTGAACCGAGCTTCGCCCGGCACTTCGCCGGGTTGGGTGCCCGGTTGTTCACTTCATTTAACCACATCCCCTATGAAAAACCGTCACGATTCCAGCACCGAAACTCCCGAACAGCTCATCGAACACATCAGCCGTCTCATGGCCGAGGCCGAGGCGATGATCACAGGTCCCATTGCGGAGGGCGCGCAGAGCCGCCTCGCGGATATCAAGGACCGTCTCGACTCCGCCCGCGAGAAGGTGGGCGAAGTTTACAACAGCGCGCGCAAGAATGTCGTCGCTGGTGCGAAGTACACCGACGGCCAGATCCGCGAGCATCCGTATCAGTCTCTCGGCATCGCTCTGGGCGTAGGCGTTTTGATCGGCGTGCTCGTCGGCCGGCGCAGCAACATGTAATCTCCCATGGACACGCAGCAGTCACCCGGCCCTTCCGGCTTGCTGGGATCTGTGCGCGGCCTCGCTGACGGCCTGCTCGGCTCGGTCCATGATCGAGTCGAGCTGTTTTCACTTGAGCTGCAGGAGGAAAAGATGCGTTTCATCCAGACGTTTGTCTGGGCGAGCGCAGTGGTCGTCCTTGGCTTGCTGGCACTTATCTTCGCGAGCGTGGCGCTGGTTTTCCTTTTTTGGGACACGGCGCGCGTGAGCGTCATCATCACTATCACGCTGACGTACCTGGCGGCGTTTATCGCTGCCGTGGTCGGCTTCAGAATTTTTCTAACACGGCAGCCGCGTCCCTTCGATGCGACGCTGCGTGAACTCAGGGAGGACCGAGCATGTCTACGCGAAGAAAGTTAGATGAACTCAAAGAGCGTAAGCGGCTGCTGGAGGCGAAAATCGCGCTCCACCGGCTGGAGTGCCAGCTGAACGGCGTCCAACTCGCGCAGCCCATGGCCTTCGTCGACCGGATGCACGACAAGTGGACGAATATTTCCCCATGGGTGAAGGCTCTCGGCGTGCCACTCGGCATGCTGGTGATGCGGCAGCTGAAATCGAAATCGCGTGCCGGTGGCAAAAGTGCCCTGGGCGGTGCGGCTGGCACCATGGGGACGATCATATCTCTTATGCCCATGGCGATCCAGGCGTGGAAGGGATATCAGGAAGTGCGCGAGCAGCAACGCGAGGCGGCTGAGGCGCACGCGGCGGGGCGTTGAGGATAAGGCGGACGTTTGGGTGTCGCGTACGACGTGGAAGGGAAAACGTTTCGGATTCCGCCTGAAGGCGGAACTACGAACACGCATTCTGGATTGATTTTGATGAAGGCGAGGTGTCCTCACCTCCAGATCCGAAGCTCGTTGGCGAAGACGCGTCCGAGTGCGGACAAGCGCCAGCGAGCTGGCTGCCTACCTGGTGGGCGGGGGCGCAGCATCATTCCGGTCGCGGCGTAAAGCCGCTCCTACAATTTGCGTTAGGGCTCTTGGGGCAGTTGCGCGAACCCAGAGAGGCGGATGCGCTTACGATTTCCGATTAATCACCTGCGGCGTGGCGGACATCTGGCCGCGCGTCACGCCGAGCTGGTTGATGAGCTTCAGCTCGCGCCAGAGATCGGGACCGGAGAGCTCGCCGCGCAGCAGCTGCCCGTAGCGCTCGAGCGTGCGGCGGACTTCGTCGGCGGGCTCGTTCACGAATTCCACCCGGAAGCTGCGCGCACCCAGTTCGAGCAGGCGTTC
>JAZKEV010000045.1:0-2126 GCA_040386765.1 Verrucomicrobiota bacterium
GCGACTTCGAAGCAGTTTGCCGCGGCGTTGCGCAGGGCGCAGTGAGCGATTTGTGATTTCCGCGCGGATGGGTTCGGGCGAGCGATTAAGGCCTCTTCTGATTTCGCAACGTCCACCAGATTATAAAGCGATCAAACCAATCGACAGCCTTCTCCCTCGTCAACTGCGCGCCATATCTGCGCGCCGCGACCGAGCCAGTTAAAATCGATGCGCGGACGATAGCGACGATTTCGCCGTTGATGGCAAACGCGCCGAGAGTGTTCCTTGGTTGTAGGCAATCGCAAATCACCCCAAGGTATGCATCGAGATCACCGCCGATTCGCCAGATGGATCTCAGAGCGTATGCCTTGACCCATATTGACGGTCGCTCAAGAAGCTGAACCAGTTCGGGTAATCGCCCCCGGTCCAGGGGGCTCCATAATTTGTTCGTGTCCATCGCGTCCTCCCAAGCAAAACCGTTTGCAGGGTCCCTGTTTTCGATACAACGGACAACCTGATTGAGATCGGCCTTGGACATGAGCGTTGAACTCTACTCGTCGCACTTGCCGACACTGTACTAGCGCTCGAGGTGCAGGAGACCGCGGCGGATCGCTTCGGCGGTGGCTTGGGCGCGATCGTTGACGTTGAGCTTTTCGAGGATGTGGCTCACGTGGCGCTTCACAGTGTCCTCGGAGATATCGAGGGCGGCCGCGATTTCCTTGTTGGCGCGACCGGCGGCGATGAAGGCGAGAATCTCCCGCTCGCGTGGCGTGATGGCGGGCCCGAGACGCAGCGCGGTGAGGCGGCGGGCGAGGTCGGGCGCGAGGGTGCGGCGATTCTGCGCGACGGCACGCAACGCGGCGAGAAGCTCCTCGCGGGAGGCGGATTTCTGGAGATAGCCGAGAGCGCCGGCATCGAGGGCGGCCTGAATCTCGTCGTCGCGTGCGAAGGTGGAGAAGACGAGGACACGTGCCGCGGGATCGTGCGCCCGGAGCGCGGCGGTTGCGGCGATGCCTCCAATGCCGGGGAGTTGGAGATCCATCAGCACCACGCTCGGGCGATGCTGTTGGTAGGCGGCGACGACGTCTTCGCCGCGGTCGGCTTCGGCGACGACCTTGATCGTATCCTCGAGCTCAAGCGAAGCGGCGAGGCCGCTGCGGACCACGAAATGATCGTCGACGATGAGGAGCGTGATGGACGTGTGACTCACGAGGAGCGAGGCGCGGGAGCGGAGGGAAGATCGGTGGAGGGCGCGGAGGCGGAGGCGGGGGCGAGGCGAGGCGCGAGAGCGGAGTCTTTGGCGATGCCTTGTAGCGGGAGCGAAACCTCCACGGTGGTGCCGCGTTGAAGCTCGGTCTGCCACGTGACGGTGGCGCCGAGCTTGCGCGCGCGCTCGCGAATCCCGGCGCAGCCGAAGTGGCCGCGCTTGCCCTGGGTGGCGGTGGCGGGGTCGAAGCCGGCGCCGTTGTCGACGATGCGGAGCACGAGGTGAGCGTCCTTGAGGTTTACCTGAATGACGACGGTGGAAGGGCGGGCGTGCTTGAGGCCGTTGGTCACCGCTTCGCGTGCGATCATCCGCAGATCGTGGACGATGGAGGCGGGGAGGGGGGCAAGAGCTGGCGGAGCTTCGAGTCGGATCGCGCAGCTTTCGGTGGACTGCCGGGCGACGAGGATCTCGAGCGCGGCGGCGAGGTCGCCGGAGTTTTCGGTGGAGTCGCGGAGATCGGAGATGAGGTCGCGTGTCTCGACCTGGATGCGAGAGACGAGATTGCGCGAGGCGGTGACGAGCGTGCGGGCCTTGTCGTCGTCGACGCGGGTGGCGAGCGCATCGAGCCGGAGGGTGATGCCGATGAGCTCCTGCTCGAGGGTGTCGTGAAACTCGCGGGCGATCCGCTGGCGCTCCTCGAGCGCGGCTTCGACTTCGATGCTGCGGCGAAGTGCACTGGTCTGCCGGGTGACCTGCCGGCGCAGGATGGCGATCCACAAGCCGGCGAGAAGGACCACGGCGGCGAGGGCGGCGAGCACGGAGACCAGGCGCTGGGGCGTCCACCACGAGGGCTGCTTGAGCACGGTGAGATCGGCGGCGGTCCGCGCGCGGAGACTCACGATCATCGGGCGGCTGGTGAAGCCGCTGGAGCCTTGAGCGG
>JAZKEV010000045.1:2136-2664 GCA_040386765.1 Verrucomicrobiota bacterium
TCCTGCACCGGCAGCCGGTTGGAGAGGATCACGAGCGGGATCGGCGTGCCCTCCGGTACGCGGACATAGAGTGTCCGCTTGGAGCCCGCGACGAGGAGCGTGATCCCGCCATCGGCGCGGAACACATCCCGCAGTGTGCCCATGAGCGAGACGAGCATGCCATCGAGCGGCACACCGCGACGGATCTCGAGCGTGTCGGGATCGGCGACATCGAGCGGCGCCAGCGGCTCGCCAGCGGTGCGCTGCACGACCTCGGCGTCGACGACCAGGGCGCTGAAGCGTTCCATTTCGGGAAAGCCAACGACAGCCACGTGGTCGCCCACGGATACCTCCGCGGATTGCACGAGCCGCACACCGAAGCCGAGGTCGCCCTGGCGAAGAAAGATCTCATTGCGCGGAAAGGCCGCCGTTACGACGCCCTCGATGCGCACGCGTTGCTCGCCCCGGCCTGAGATGCGAAAGGCGAGCAACTGCTCCGCCGTGATCACGGGGAGCTCGGCGGTGGGCTGTGCGGGCGCGAGCGTCTCG
>JAZKEV010000046.1:0-6249 GCA_040386765.1 Verrucomicrobiota bacterium
GAAGAATCCACGGGAACGAGCACCCTGCCGCCTTCGCGCGCGTGGATTCTTCGCTGCGCTCAGAATGACAGAGGTAAAAAGAGTCACTCCATTTTGAGAGGCCTTGGCCCGCGGTGACTTCAATTTTGAAGCTGATGAAGGCCTCCATGCCTGTTTAAACCGTCGGAAAAAGAAGAACCCGATGTCCACCTTCAGTACCTCACGTGAAATCCCCGCAACTGTGGAAGACGTTTTTGCCGCGATCAGCGAGCCCGAGCGGCTGGCGCGGTGGTGGGGGCCGGCGGGCTTCACCAATACGTTCAACGTGTGCGAATTCAAACCGGGTGGGCGCTGGTCTTTCGTCATGCACGGGCCCAACGGCGGGAACTATCCCAACGAGAGTCTCTTTGCTGAAATAGCGTCGCCGGGGAAGGTCGTCATTCAACACGTGTCCGAGCCGAAATTTTGCCTTACGGTTGAACTGGCGCCGACGGTGTCGGGCACGCTGGTCTCGTGGTCGCAGGTCTTCGAGAGTGCGGAGGTGGCCAGCCGCGTCAGCCACATCGTCGTCCCGGCCAACGAACAGAATCTCGACCGGCTGACGGTGGAGGTTTCACGGCAGGTGGGCGGCGCCTAAGAGCGGATTGAGTTAAGTGCGGCCAGCGGGGCACTGACAAGTCGAGGCGCGACGTCGACTCGTTGGCGCTCGTTGCCGCTTACTTCTTCGCGGCGTCGACCGGCATGATCTTGCGGCCGGTGTCGGGGTTGAGGGGGTCGAGATTGGCGGCGAGATCCTGCTCGGTGAGGGTGGACTGGACGCCGTTGGCGGGGACGTCGGCCTTGGCGAGCCAGAGGATGGCGTTGAGCGCGATCCGGCGCATATTCTCGTTGCCCCAGTTTTTATGGAAATGGCCGCCGGTGAAACCGAACCCGCGACCCTTGCTGCCATCGGTGCGCTCGTAGGCCCACGCGACCGTCTGGGCATCGCCGCGCGCGACGGCGGCGCGCATGGTGGGATTGCCGGCGTGGGGGCCATCCTTGCGCTTGGTGACATTGGGGTCATTGGCGTCGGGCGTCGCGACGAGGATGGGCGTGACGCCTTTCATGCCCTCGACGAACCGCATGTTGAAATACCATTCGTCGAGCATCTTGAAGGGCGTGACGCCGCGGGTGATCGGGTGCTGCGGGAGCGTCTTGAAATCGGCGGTCCAGTGGGGATTCACGGACCAGTTGATCTCGAAGGCGCCGCCGACCCACTGTTGAAACTCGCGCTGGCCATTCTCGATCGTCGGCTCGACGGCGTAGTGCAGCAGGCCGAGCCCCGCGCCGCGGCCGAGGGCGGTGTGCAGCGCGGCGAGATTGCCGCTCTGGATCGCGAGATGCTTGGCGCCGCCGTCGCAGTAGAAGACGACGGCATCGACATCCTTGAAGGCGGTGGGGGATTTGGGCCAGCCATTGAGCGCGACCTGGACCTCGATGCCTGGGGTGCCGGCCAGGCATTTCTGGAGGAGGAGCACGCCGGCATTGTGCTCGTGCGCGCCCTCGCCGTGGCTGGGCAGGCCAGCGATGAGGAGGATCTTTTTGGTCGCGGCGTGGGCAGTCGCGCCGATCCAGGCGGCGGCGAGGCAGAGGAGCGCGAGGCGGAAACAACGGGCGGAGGGGAGGCGCATGCGTTAAAAGGGGCTGCGACTCGTGTCGCGCGGACGGGGCGTTTTGGCAATGGCGAAGCGCAGGCCCGCGTCAAACCACCCGGGATGGCGCCGGTTTTGCCGTTGCGGGCTGGACATCCGGGCGGCGCGGAGCGGGGATTTTCACGTGCGTACTAACGGCACAGATACCGCAGGGACTCCCGACTGTCCGGCACGTCGTGCCGTTGCGGCGGAGCGGGGCGCGGCGGCAGCGTGCGCACAGGTGTCCACTTCTTCGTCGCATCCCGCAACCCCTGTGCGCCGACGCTACGCGATCGTCGGTCTTGGCGCACGGCATGAGGTGTATCAGGACGGAATCGAAACCACGCACGCGCGCTGGGCGGAGCTCGTCGCGGTGTGCGATTCGAATCCCGGCCGGATCGAGCTGGCGCGGAAACACGCGGCGCGAAATGGCGCGCCGGTGCCGCCCGGCTATCTCGCGAGCGACTTCGAGACGATGCTGCGCGAACGCCGGCCGGATGTCGTGATCGTGACGACGACGGATGCGACGCATCACCAGTATCTCGTGCGCGCGATGGAGGCCGGCTGCGACGTGATCACGGAAAAGCCGATGACGACGACGACGGAGGCGTGTCGCCAGATCCTGGATACGCGGCGGCGGACCGGACGGCGGTGCCGGGTGACCTTCAACTATCGCTACTCGCCGCCACGCTCGCAGGTGAAGGAACTCTTGATGAGCGGCGAGATTGGCGAGGTGCTCTCGGTGGATTTTCACTGGCTGCTCAACACGCATCACGGCGCGGACTACTTCCGCCGCTGGCACGCGCAGAAGCGGAATTCGGGCGGGCTCTTCGTGCACAAGTCGACGCACCACTTCGACCTCGTGAACTGGTGGCTCGGCGCGATGCCGGTCTCGGTGGTGGCGACGGGGAAGCGCGAATTCTATACGCCGGAGATGGCGCGGCGGATGGGCTTGAGCGGCCCGCACGAGCGCTGCCGGACGTGTCCGGAGAAGGACCGCTGCGGCTTCTACCTCGACCTCGCCGCGAGCCCGATGCTGCGGACCTTCTACCTGGAAAACGAGAGCCACGATGGCTACTGGCGCGACCGCTGCGTTTTCCGGCCGGAGATCGACATCGAGGATACGTTGAACGCGCTCGTGAGCTACGACACGGGTGCGACGCTGAGCTACTCGCTCAATGCTTTCAATGCGTGGGAAGGCTACACCGTTTCTTTCAACGGCACGAAGGGACGGCTCGAGCACAGCATCGTGGAGTCGACGTATCAGGATGGCACGGACACGCTGCTCGGTCCGGTGGTGAAGGATGCCGTGAAAACACGGGTGGTGCCGCTGCGCGGCACGGCGTACGAGATCGAGCCTTGGACGGCTGACGGCGATCACGGCGGCGGGGACCGTCTGATGTTGGAGGATATTTTCCTGCCGGAGCCGGGTGCCGATAAGTATCTGCGCGCCGCCGATGAGCGCGCGGGCGCCTGCTCAATCCTGGTGGGAGTGGCGGCGAACCGGAGCCTGGAAACAGGCGGGCGTGTAATGGTGGGCGATTTGCTCCCCGGGTTGCCGCGACCGGAATTCGCGCCGATGCCGACGCGCAGCGAGGGCGTGCCGATGCCGTCGAAGGCCGGGGAAGTGGTGGCGGGGTGATGGGCGGGGGGATGGGGAACGCTAATCTGCGCTGATCTTTTTCGGAGCGATGAGTGATGTCGGCGGCCTAGGGGCTTCGCCTGATCGGCGCAGCGCGGGTGGTGAGCGTGCGGCGAACCGCGGCACGCCCGGCATTTGAGTTATCCGCGCCATCCGCGTAATCCGCGGTCAAAGTCTTTCGACGTCCTGAGGTCGCGGGGTAAACCCGCTCCTACAATATTGCGCCACCCAGTAGGGCGAGGGCGCGGGAGAGAACTTCGTCCACTGAGAGTGTAGCCAGGTCGGCGCGGAGGACGTGCACATGCGGCGCGGGTGGCGCCCATATTGTAGGATCGGTTGGACCGAAGAGAAGGAGGCAGGGGACGCCGCAGGCTGCGGCGAGGTGGCTGATGCCGGAGTCGTGGCCGAGGAAGAGCCGGCACTGCGAGAGGTGTACGACCAAGTCCTCCAGCGGTGGCGATTCGAGCACGAGGAGATGGGGCGCGGCTTCGGTAAATGGCGCGGTTCCCTGCGCGCGCTCGGCCTCGCCGAGAATCACCATGAGGGGGCCGGGAAGCTGAGGGACCAGCGCGCGCCAGTTGGTCGAAGGCCAGTTTTTGCGTGGGGAGCCGCTGCCGGGGTGGATCGCGATCCGATGACGCTGCTGCGTCGGTGGTGGGTTCGACGTTGTTCCTCCCTCCCGGAGCCGGAAAAATGGTTCAGTGCTCTCGCTTTCGCTTCCGATCTCACTCTCGCCTTTGCCCTCGATACCGAGCGGCCGAAGCGCCGCGAGGTAGTGCGCCGCGGCCGGAGCGCGCTCAGGCATCGCAGCCGCCGAAATATAAGTCTGGCCTAGGTGCAGTGGAAAACGTTGCGCCAGCTCCCGATCCGGGTCGGGCCAATAGTTGACCACGAGATCGAACGACGCGAGCCAAGCGGCGAACTCCAGTGGCAACGGCCCCGCGCCGTAAAGCGCGCTCCAGCGTGTTTCGTGCTGCGAGTGGACGGCATCGAGGAGACCGCGGGCGCGGGCGAGAGGGGCCGCCGTGGCATTGCCGGCGAGCTCGATGCGGGCGTCGGGCCAGCGGGCGCGCAGCGCGGCGAGCGTGGGCAGGGTGACGATGAAATCGCCGAGGGCGCCGCCTCTAAGGACGAGGATTTTTCGCATCGGGCGCCGCGGCGGCCGGGGGGCGATACGACTCGAGGCGAGCGGTGCCGGTGCCGATCTTGAACTCCACTTGAAATTGCACGGGCAGTCGGCGCTCATCTTGCGCGATCCAGACGCGGACGGTGCTGCCGCGCTTGAACATCCCCTTGGGCGGCGTCTTGTCCATGCGAGGCTCGAGGACGAGCGTGTTGAAGGTGCCGAGCTTCGACGTGATCTGTTCGTAGCGGGCGGCGTGGATCGTGAGCTCGTAAAAATCGTCGTCGAAGAGCACTAGCGCATCCTGTTTCTCGCCGGGCTTCAGATTCCACGACCGCGTCTGGAGGAGCGCGATGATGAGATCGACGGGATCGCCGGCCGGAATCGGCAACACGCGCGGCTGCTCGGCTGGCGTGGTCTTTTTGTAAGTGGCCTCGCGCTTGTCGTAGTCGAAGGTGGTGGAGTGCACGGCGACCTTGGACCGCGTGGTCGAGTTCTCGTGCATCGAGAGCAGTTTGCCGGTTTTCAGGTCGAAGAGCGACTCGGCGTCGGCTTTGAAGTACATGAACGCCTTGGCGACGCCGCGCGTGACGGTGGTGGTGACGATGGAGAGTTGGCCGGGATTGGCGGCGGGCGTGGCATCGATCTTGATCTCGCCGGCGCCGGAGAAAACGGCCCACGAGACGCGGTAGATGAGCTGCTCGCCGGCACGAAGGGGGAGCTCGGAAGCACGCAGAGAGGGGGCGAGTGCGGTCAGGAGCAGGAGCGGCAGGGTGCGCAGGAGGTTCATGCGGCGTGGGTCGCGCAGGAGCGCAGGCTGCGAGGCAGGGCAAAGATACGGCTGGGAGCGATCACCCACAGTGTGTCCATGGGAGTGAGGCGGTCGTTCCACGGAGTTCCGGCGGCCCACGGTGAAAACGCGGGCAGGATCAAACGGTTGGCGCTGGCGACGAGGGCAGGGAGCTTGACGCGAGTGCCCGCTTGATCGCCACAGCCGACCGCCGGGTGGTGATGGCCGACGACTTCGATCATCGAGGCGGAGAGCGGCTGGTCGCCGTGGTGAAAGAAAAAGCGACCCCGCTCGAGCGAACGCGTGGAGGCAGTGCGCCAGCGGCGGTCGTGATTGCCCGCGAGGAGCGTGGTGGGAACGGGCGACTCGCGGAGCCAGCGCTCGGCGCGGGCGCTGCCTTCGGCGGCGTGGACGATATCGCCGAGCCAGAGCAGGGCGGCGGGTGTGTAGTCGGCGATCAGGGCGCGGAGGCGGGCCTCGATCTCATCATCGCCCCAAAGCGGCAGGAGATTGCCGCGCGAGCGATGGCTGGCAGCGTAGCCCCAGTGAAGGTCGGCGACGACCAGCAGGCGTTCGTCGGGGAGCCAGAGGGCGAGGCGCGAGTCCAGCCAGATGCCCGGTTGGATCTCCGCACGGGCGGAAACGGGCGATGGCGGGTTTTGCGGGAGTCGCATGTGGCGCGGCGAACGTGCGGGCGGCTGACGATAGTTTCAAACGGAAGTTAGACTTTTTTACAAACGCTGAAACAGGGGAGCTGGGGGACGGGGCCCGCAGTTACCCGTTTTCAGGTGACCGCTTGCCCATACATTTCATGGTAAAGGCGTTCGATGGTGGTCTCGGGGTCCTCGAGCGTCATGGTTTCGCGGATGCGGCTGACGTACATGCCGAAAGAGAAGGGACTAACGCGTTCCGTGGCGCGAAAATCCCATGGCAGCGTGGCGACCGTATCGAGGAAACCGAGGGCGCGCGGGAGATCGAGGAAGCGCAGTGTGGCCTCGGCGTAGGCTTCGACGAGCAGGGGGTGGTCGGGCTCGTACTTGCGGAG
>JAZKEV010000047.1:0-13184 GCA_040386765.1 Verrucomicrobiota bacterium
GGCCGCGAGCCACGTGAACGGGCAGTTGAGTCGGCTGCCATTTTTCCAGCCGCCGCCGTGCACCCACACGAGTACGGGCAGTGGACCGGCGGGAGCCTTCTCCGGCAGATAGAGGTCGAGATCGAGCGAGCCATTCGCGGTGCGCGTATAGGTGAGGTTCGAGACGCGTTTCACTCCCGCCGGCAGCGCGGGGCGGGCATCGCCCACGGGTCGCGCGTGCGTGGGCTTTACTTGCGTGAGGGCATCGCCGAGGTCGGCGCGGGCGGTAGCGGCAACGGTTTGCAGGCGCGCCACGATCTCGGGGTGCGCGGCAGCGAGGTCGCGCGTCTCGCCGGGGTCGTCCTTCAGGTTGTAGAGCACGGTGCCGATCCTGCCGAACTTGTAGCCGTGCCGGCTGGCGATGCCGCTGAGGCCGGAGTTGGTGATCGTGCCGGTGGCACCGGGCTGGATGTTGCCGAAGTTGGAGGGCTTGCCGCCCTTGCCGGGCGCGGCTGCGAGCGTGAGGTACTCGTGCGGCAGGTGCAGCTTCCAGTCGCCCTGGCGGACGGCCTGCAACTCCTCGGTCGAGTAATACCAGAAAGTGTCGCGGCCCTTCGCTCCGGCTTCACCGAGGAGGAGCGGCCGCAGGTCGACGCCATCGTAGTCTTTTGCGGGCAGCTTGGCGCCGATCAGCGAAGCGATCGTCGCATGGACATCCATTGCGGTCAGCATCTCGTCGCTCGTCCGCCCTGCTAGCACGCGCCCGGGCCAGCGGGCGATGAAGGGCGTGCGATGCCCGCCCTCGAAGGTCGTGAGCTTGCCCTCGCGGAATGGCCCCGGGGATCCCGCGTGATCGCCGTAGGAGTGCCAGGGACCATTATCCGAGGCGAAGATCACGAGCGTGCGCTCGTCGATGCCGAGCCGGCGCAGCGCGGCCATGAGGTCGCCCACGGAGGCATCGAGCTCCTCGATGACATCGCCGTAGAGCCCCGCCGCGCTTTTACCGCGAAATTTATCCGAGGCAAAGATCGGCACGTGCGGCATCACATGCGGGAGGTAGACGAAGAACGGTTTGTCGCGATTGCGCTCGATGAACGAGATCGCGCCCGCCGTGAAGCGCTGCGTGAACAACGCCTCGTCGGGATCGGCCTCAATGATCTCGTCGTTTTTGTAGAACGGCAGCGAAGGGAGCCCGGGCGTGACCGGATGCAGCGGGCCGAGGTCGTTGGAGTACGGGATGCCCAGCCACTCGTCGAAACCGCGGTTCGTGGGGAGAAAGGGCCGGTGGTGGCCGAGGTGCCACTTGCCGTAGATCGCCGTCGCGTAGCCCTGCGCCTTGAAGAGGTCGCTGAGCAGTTTCTCCTTCGGGTTGATGCCCGTGGGGCTCGTGTGATTGAGCGCCCCGCCCATGCCGACCCGGTTGGGATAGACGCCCGTCAGCAGCGCTGCGCGCGACGCCGTGCAGACCGCCTGCGCGACGTAGAAGCTGGTAAAGCGCGTCCCCTCGCTCGCGAATTTGTCGAGGTGGGGCGTGCGGATACTTTTCGCGCCATAGCAACCGAGGTCCGCATACCCCATGTCGTCGACGAAGATCAGCACGACGTTGGGCGGCGTCGGCGCCGCCGCGATCGCCAGCAGGGGAAAAAAGAGCGCGGCGAACGCGCGACCGAGAAAACGCAGGGGTGACATTTCTCCGATTGATATGGAACAGCTTCGCCAAAATGCGAATCTGGAACGCAGGTTTCCCCGCCGGAAAAAATGAAGTCCCTTTCCCTTTCCACCTTCCTTGTTGCCGGAGCAATCCTGGCCCAGCCTTGCCTCATGTCCGCCTTTGACGCCGCGCAAGCCACCAACGCCGTTGGGCTCGATCTCTACCGCCAGCTCTCTGACGCCAATCCCGGAGGCAACCTCGTCCTCTCGCCCTATTCGATCGAGAGTGCTCTCGCGCTCGCCTATGCCGGCACGGCCAGGGAGACTCGCACGGAAATGGCCCGTGCCCTTCGTCTCCCAGCGGAAGACGACGCTCTCGCCACCGGCTTCAACCTCTTGCGTGAATCGCTCGACGAGGTTGTTCAGCAGTCGCAGAAGGAATCGGAGTCGATGCGCCGCTACGGAGGTCATGCCGAGCCGCTGGCGCTATACGTCGCCTCGCGCCTCTACGGACAGGCCGGCTATGCCTTCCGCGATTCGTATCTCGCGCTGCTGCGGGATCGGTTTCTCGCGCCTTTCGAGCCGGCGGATTTCCTCACCGACCCCGAGACGGTGCGCACCGACATCAATCGCTGGGTATCCACCCAAACGCGCGACCGGATCAAGGACCTAATCCCACCCCAAACGCTCTCCCGCGATAGCCGTCTGGTCTTGATCAACGCACTCTATATCAAGGCCGCGTGGGCCGCGCCTTTCTCGGAAAGGAGCACCCGCCCGCGGCCATTCCACCTAGCGGATGCCTCCACGCGAGAGATTCCAACCATGAACCAAATGGGGCATCTGGGATACGCCCAGGAGGGCAGACTCACCCTTGTCAGTATCGGTTATACCGGCTCCGGCCTGCAATTCCTCGTCATCCTGCCGGACACCGGCGTGCCTCTCAGCGAAGCGGCCGCGCAGCTCTCCGCAGAGCGTCTCGCCGGTTGGAGAAAATTGCCAGAGGCCTATATCAACCTTTCTCTCCCCAAGTTTCGCGTCGACGATGCAAGTATCTCCCTCACGGACTCTCTGAAGGCGATGGGGATCCGGCGAGCTTTCGACCTTCCGCGCGGCAATGCCAACTTCGACCGAATCGCACCGCGCAAGGCCAACGATTATCTCTTCATCTCGGAGGTGCTGCACAAGACATTCATCGCGGTGGATGAAAAAGGGACGGAAGCGGCCGCAGCGACTGCTATCGCGATGGCGGCCGGTGGAATGGCGCAGCAACCCAAACCAGTCGAAGTCCGCGTCGACCGCCCCTTTCTCTTCGCCATCCAGGATACCAAGACCGGGCTGTGCCTCTTCTTCGGCCGGATCGCCGATCCGCGCTAGCGCTCGTCGCCTAGGTCCGCGCCTCCTGCAGCACCTGCTCCACGGCCACCGCGAGTTCCTCCAAGGCAAACGGCTTGGCGAGCGTCCGCCGCGCGCCCAGCAGCTTCGCTGCCCGGAGGACCACCGCCACGTCGCCGTGGACGCCACCCGACATCACGATGACCGGCACTCCGGCACCCTGTTGGCGGAGCTCCATCATCAGTTCCAACCCATCCGAGTCCGGCATGCACAGGTCGGTCAGCACGAGATCCACCTCATGGGCGGCGATCCAACGCGCCGCCGTGCGGCCATTTTTCTCGGTGTGCACCGTGTAGCCGCGCGATTGCAGGAAGCTCTGCAGGAGCTCGCGAAACACGCTCTCGTCGTCGACCAGCAGGATGATCCCCTTATCGCCGCGCGCTTCCGACGGCGTCGGGCCTGAGTGGCTCATCGCCGCCGTCATGCCCCCGCCTCCATGTTCAACGGCTGGGCACTCCGCCGCAGCACATGCGGTTGCTGGGCATATCCCTGTCGGACCGGGTTAGTGGACATCATAGGCGCCGCAGGACGCCGCGTATCCGACTCTCGAATACTCGAAGGCTGCGCCTTGCCCGTCACCACCGCGAGCAACTCCCGCACCGCCTCCTCCATGGTGCTGGCCTGCGCGCTCAGCTCTTCCGACGCGCTCGCCGTCTCCTCCGCCTGCGCGGCGGCCTGTTGCGTGGTCTTGTCCATCTGCCCAAGCGCACCGTTGATCTCGCCGATTCCCTGGGTCTGCTCGCCGGAAGCGGTGGCAATCTGGCCGACCACGTCATCCACCCCGCGCGCCTTGGCGACGATGCCCTCGAGGGAGGCCGCGACGCGACCGCTGATCTCGTAGCCCCGCTCACTGGTCGCGATGGTGGTCTCGATGGTGGAGGCGGTTTCCTTCGCGGCCTGGGCGCTGCGCTGCGCGAGCCGCCGCACTTCTTCCGCGACCACGGCGAAGCCCGCGCCCGCGTCGCCAGCGCGTGCCGCTTCGACTGCGGCGTTCAGCGCCAGCAGGTTGGTCTGGAAGGCGATCTCGTCGATCGTCTTCACGATCTTCGCCACATTGGCGCTCGATTCCTTCAGGTCCGTCATCGCGACGGTCAGCTCACGCATGTCCTTCGTGCCGCCCTCGGCCGCTGCCCGGGTCTCGGAGGCCAGCGCGCGCGCCACCACCGCGTGGTCGGCATTGCGCTTGGTCATGCTCGAGAGTTCCTCGCACGCCGCACTCGTCTCTTCGAGCGAAGAGGCCTGTTCGCTCGCGCCCGAGGCCATCGCCTGGCTGGCCGACGCCACCTGCATCGCCGCCGAGGCCACCTGCTCCGAGCCGTCGCCGAGCGTGGCCGCCACGCGCTGGATCGGGCGCGCCAGCACCCGGGCCAGCCACCACACGACCACGAGCACGCCGAGCAGCACCGCGCCGCCAATCGCGATCACGAGGTTCCGCGTATAGGTGGCCGTCGCCAGCACCTCGCCGCGAATCGCCGTCGCGATCGCCGCCCACGGCATCGTCGACTCGCCCAACTGGACCGGCACCGCGATACGATACGACACATCGTTGAGCGTCGCCGAGTAACTCTCGGACATGAACGCCTCGCCACGCTTGATCTCATCGAGATGCGGCTGGGCCCACGGATCCGACTCCACGAGCGGCTTGCCGTTTCGCTCGGGCTTCGGGTGGGCAACATACTTGCCGCCGTTCGAGACCAGCGCGACGTAGCCCGAGTGGCCCACCTTCAACGTTGCCACCGTTTTGGCCAGCATCGCCAGATCGATATCCACGCCCACGGCGCCAACAAACGTATCGTTGCCCGTGGTATGAATGGGCACCACGAGGCTGGTCATCAGCACCGAGCGGCCGCCGGCAGTATAGAGGTAGGGTTCTATCACCCAATCGCGATTATTCGCCTTGGGCAGCAGGTAGAAATCGCCCGCGCCGGGCGTCGCGTAGTCGCGCACCGCCTCGCGCGTAAGCGTGCCGGTGCTGCGATGCCAGTACGGCACAAAGCGGCCGGTCGCATCGTGGCCGGGCTTGCCGGCGTAGGCCGCATCGCTGCGGTCGAAGGCATTCGGCTCCCACACGCACCAGATGCCGAGAAAATCCGGGTTCTCCTCGACGATGCGCTTCAGCATCGCATCCGCCATCTCGCGACTTGGCTTGCCCTCCATCTCGACGAGACCCTCGAAAGCCTGCGCGATCGTCTCGGCCGCTTCCATGCCGCGCTCGAGCGCCTTCGAAGCGATGTGGCCCGCATTCGCCGCCTCCTGACGGGCGATCGTGAGCGCATCGTGGCGCGCGGCGCGCGTCGTTTGGTAGGTTACGATGGTCGTGAGCAGAGCGAGACCGCCGAGCACGGTCGCTCCGATCGTCAAAACCATCCGGCCGCTGAGGCCTCGAAATAAACCGAATTTCATGAGCAAGGTTGGGTCGTGTTTTCGCCAGTGACTTGCCCGGGCGGGGAAATCGGATGAAAGCAAAAGGCGCAATCCTGCGACGCCTTGAAAAAAGGAATTCGCTGGATTGCGCCTTCGACTGACAGGCCCGATGTCCTGCCCGAGAAAGCCGTCCGCAACAAAAAATTGTCGGACCTGGCAGCCCCTAGTTCGTCACGTGAGGTGCGCGACTTAAGCGAAAATTCACCGCTCTTTTCCCGTTCGCGCCAGCAACTCTTCCAGCCCCCGCCGCAATTCGGCGAGCTCCTTGCTCTTGAAGCTCTGCTTCGTGCGCTCGAGCACTTCCACCGTGTGGCGCAAGGCCGCCTCGTGCTCCGCGGCCGGGGTGCTCGCGCCGTGCTCCAGCACGCCGGTCGCCCGCTCGAGGTCGGAGAGCATCAGGATCACCTGCCGCAGGTTCGCACGCAGAAAGGCACCCATCGTCACGCTCTGCGCCGCGCCACCCGCCGGGGCCGCGCGCAAGCCGTGCTCGATCTCCTCCAGCTCTTCCGTCCAGGTGTGCAGCCGCGTCCGGCCCGCCTGCAAAGCCCGATAGGTCCGGAAGTCGGCGATCGCTTCGTCGAGGATCCGCACCAACTCACCCATGTCGGGCGGTTTGGTCAGATAAGCCGTCACCGGCAACCGCACGGAGCGCGCCGCGGTTTCCACCGAAGGCTGGCCCGTGAGCAGAACAATGGGCAGCGCGGGAGCGATACGGCGGATCGTGGCGACCGTCTCGAGCTGCGCATTTCCCGGCATGTGGATATCCGAGATCATCGCGTCGAACTCCTGCTTCTGCAGCGCCGCCAGCGCCTCCGCGCCTGATGCCACTGCGACACAGGTGAAGCCCTCGCGTCGCAACAAAGCCTCCAGCCCGCTGCGCACGATCTCTTCATCGTCGGCGATCAGCAGCACGCCCCGCGACGTCCCGCCGGTCAGCGTCGTATCGGCTTTCGGAGAGGCGCTCATCTTTTGCTCGTGTTCAATGCCTCGCTGATGGCCCGCGTCAATTTTGCCGAGGTCAGGGGCTTGGTCAGCACGCCGCGGACCCCGAGGGCCCGCAGCGCCTCCGGCGTCCAGGCGCCGGTGTGACCGGTGGCGAGCAGCACGGGGATCTCCGGTCGCCGGGCGAGTATTCGTTTCGCCACTTCGATGCCATCCAGCTGCGGCATCGTCAGGTCGGTCACCACGAGGTCGAAGGCTGCCGGTTCCGCCTCGAAGCTCGCGAGCGCCACGCGCGGATCCGTATGCGTGGTCACCCGAAAGCCGAAGCGCTGCAGCAGCAGATTAACCGCGCCTCCGATCACCGCTTCGTCGTCGATAAATAAGATCCGCTGCCCCGAACCGAAGCCGTTCGCCATCGTCTCGTGTTTCTCCAGCGGAGCGCCGGCGACATGCTCCGGTAGATAAATCTCGAACGTCGTTCCTTCGCCTCGCCGGCTCCGCACCGCGATCATGCCGTCGTGATCCTCGACGATGCCGTGGACGACCGAGAGCCCCAGCCCTGTGCCTTCCCCGGGCCCCTTCGTGGTGAAAAACGGCTCGAAGATGCGCGCGAGGGTTGCCTCGTCCATGCCCTCCCCCGTGTCGGTCACACTCAGCCGGGCATAGACGCCCGCCTCGAGGCCGCGCGGGAGAGCGGCCGCGCCCGCGTCGTATTGCACCCGCTCGAGTTTCACCGCGAGCCGGCCCGGCGCGCGGCGCATCGCATGCGCGGCATTGGTGCAAAGGTTCATCGCGATCTGGTGGACCTGCGTGGCATCGGCCAGCACGGTCGGGACATCCGCCGCGATCCGCTCCTCGATGACGATGGCCTTCGACAGGCTGGAGCGCAGCAGCTTGATCGCTTCGCGGAGCACCGGACCGAGCAGCACGGGCACCCGCTCGCGCGTGTGCTTGCGGCTGAAGGTGAGAATCTGCCGCACCAAGTCAGCCGCGCGATCCGCGGCGCGGCGCACGATCGTCAGGTGCTTCCGCACCTCGTCGGGCCGGTCCGCATCCATCGTCGTGAGCTCGGCGTAGGCGATGATGCCGGTGAGGATGTTGTTGAAATCGTGCGCGATTCCGCCCGCGAGCTGCCCGAGCGCCTCGAGCTTCTGCGCCTGCTGCAACTGACCCTCCAGCGCCACCCGTTCCTCTTCCTCGCGCTTACGCTCGGTGATATCGTGCAGCGCCGTGATCAGGTGCTGTTTTCCGCCCAGCGGCACCACCCGCGCATTGAGGAGGCAGGTAATGCCGTGGCCATCGCGATGCCGGGCCGTCACCTCGAGGTCCCGCGCGCTGCCATCCGTAAGCAGTCGCTCGAAGAGGCGCCGCCGATCGTTTTCATCCGTCCACACGTTCAGCTCCATGCCTGTCTTGCCGATCATCTCTTCGCGGGCAAAGCCCAGGAGCTGGCAGAACCCGTCGTTCACTTCCACGAACCTCCTTGTATCCACATCGCTGATACTCATCGCGCCGGGGCTGGCCCGGAAGGCCAGCGAGAATTTCGCCTCCGATTCGCGCAGTGCCTGCTCTGCGCGCTTCTGCTCGGTGATGTCGTGCGCGATCGTCACGAGGTGAGGCTGGCCGTTCAGCTCCACCGTCTCGCAGCTCACCAGGACTTCCACCCGACGCCCGTCGCGCGTCCGGCCGGGGATCTCCATATCGCGCACAGTGCCACCATTGCGGCGGATCGCGTCCACCAAGCGCAGCCGATCCGCAGGATCCTCCCACAATCCGAGCTCCATCGAGGTGCGGCCGATGCACTCCGCGGGCGCATAGCCGTAGATGCGCTCGCAGCCGCCGTTCACCGCCACCACACGGCCCGTCGCAAACTCCGTGACGAAGACCGCGCCCGGCACCGCCCGGAAGGCCTTGGCAAAGCGTTCCTCCGAAGCCACGAGGGCCGCCTCGGCGCGCTTCCGCTCCGTGATGTCCGAAGACGTGTAGAGGACGAATCGGCAGATGCCCGCCGCATCGCACATCGGCGAGATCGTGCTGACGCCGTGGAACGTCCCGTTTGGCGCCTCCGTGATCTCGTCGTAGTGCTGCGGGCGGCGGGTCTCCGCAACCGTCCGATAACGCTTCATGGTGGGTTCCCACGTCGAATCGGGAAATCCGAAGATCGCGCGCAACTCCGAAAAAGTCAGCCCCACCAGATCCTCGCTCGTCACCTTGAATCCCGCGGCCCGCACGATGTCGATGTAGCGGCGGTTTACAGACTGCACGCGAAAGATCGGTCCCGGCTCGACGCGCGCGAGGAGCATCATGTCGCGGGCATTGCTGAAGGCCAGCGTCAGCATGTCGTCGTGCTCGCGGAGCTTGGCCTCCGTCTGCTTGAGCTCGGTGATATCCGAGAGAAATCCCACGACCGCCGTCAGGCTGCCATCGGCCGCGTGGATGCCCCGACCGCGATCCGAGACCCACTTTTCACCGCCGGTGGCCGTTCGCACCCGGTAGCGCAACTCAAAGCCGAGGCCCTGCGCCAGCCGCGCATCGATCCGCCCGCGCACCGCAGCGCGATCGTCCGGATGCACCAGCTGCTCGTAGTCGCGTGCGTTGATCCCCGTTAAGTCTTCCGGCGCCAGGCCCAGCAGCTCGCGACATCCCTCACTGACAAACTGCACGGTGCAGCGAGCATCCGCGCCGCAGCGGTAGGCCATGCCCGGGAGATTGGCCAACAGCAGTTCCATCCCGCGATTCTGCTCATTATCCGCAGGCACGACCGTCGTCTCCGCGCGTTCCGCGGGACGGCCTCCTGGGCTGGTTTGAGGCATGGTGTGGTGCTATCCGACGGCCGGACAAAGCAACGTTTTCAAAATACGCCCCACCCGGGACGCGGGCGAAATCCGCCCGCGTCTCCAGCCTAAACCTCCGAAACCAAACTATTTCTCAGACTTTAGCGCCCATCTTGGCGTCGACGGAGAATTTGCCCGCACCCGCAAAGAGCAGCACCAGGAAGGCGCCGAGGAAGAGGAAAGCCACCTCGCCGTTGCCCTCGCCCGCGAGCTTCGCGCCGTGGCCGACCTTGAAGGCTACCGCCATGTTAAAGGCCAGGATCAGCGCCGAGAGCCGGGTGAAAAGCCCCAGCACGATGAACGTCGCGCACACCACCTCGGCAAACGTCGTGAGCCCGAGGCTTGCCGTCTGGCCCATGCCGAAGGGATCGGCGAACTTTCCCGAATAGGCGGAGAAATTCGTCAGCTTTCCCCAACCATGGAGCAGCACCATCGAACCGCCAAACCACAGACGCGCGATCAGCAGGCCGGCATCGGCGCTGCCCGGTAGAAAATTAAGTTGGAGGAATTTCATCGCGCCCAGCATGGCGGCTAGTGCCTGCGGTGCAACCTCGCAGCCTGCCTTGGCATTCGGGCTCATCTTCGCATCGTAGCTCTTTCCATGCGCTCCCGCTCCCCGTCCGGCCTCCTCCACACTTCGGCGCTTTTTCTCTCGGTCGCTCTTGCGCTGAATGTCTCCGCGCGACCCCGGGCGCGCGATCTGGGCATTCCCTTCGACGGCACCCCGGGCCCGCTCAACGCCATCACGGATGTCGCGGGCGTCGAGGTCGGCCACGTGACGCTCATCTCCGGTGCGGGCAAACTCGACGTCGGCCGCGGCCCCGTGCGCACCGGCGTCACCGCGATCCTGCCGCGCGGTAAGAGCGGCGAGGTTGCGCCCGTCTTTGCCGGGATTTTCTCGCTCAATGGCAATGGCGAGATGACCGGCACCGCGTGGATCGAGGAGTCCGGCTTTCTTGAAGGTCCGATCATGCTCACCAACACGCACAGCGTCGGAGTCGTGCGTGACGCGGTGATCGCGTGGAAGGTGAAACAGCTTGGCCCCAATTTGCCCAATGTCTTCTGGTCGCTCCCCGTCGTCGCCGAGACGTGGGATGGCTGGCTCAGCGACATCAACGGCTTTCATGTGAAGCCCGAGCACGTGGCCCGCGCGCTCGAGAGCGCTGCCTCCGGCCCCGTCGCCGAGGGCGGCGTGGGCGGCGGCACCGGCATGATTGCCTACGAATTCAAGGGCGGCATCGGCACCGCGTCACGCAAGCTGCCCGCCGATCTCGGCGGCTACACGCTCGGCGTGCTCGTGCAGGCCAACCATGGCGTGCGCCGCCAGCTCACCATCGCCGGCGCGCCCGTGGGCAAGGAGATCGGCGGCGGCCAGCGGCGTTTCGCCGGCAGCGACCCGCACAACCTCGCGGGCCTCAGCGTGGGCGAAACCGGCTCGATCCTCATCATCATCGCAACCGATGCGCCGCTGCTTCCGCACCAGCTCAAGCGTCTCGCCCGCCGCGCCTCACTCGGCCTCGCGCGCACCGGCGCCGTTTCGGGCAACGGCTCCGGCGATCTCTTCCTCGCTTTCTCCACCGCCAACGCGCCAGCCGCGACCCGCGAAGGAAATGCCGGCGACGGCGCGCAGGAGTTTGCGCCGTCGGAGGTAAAAGCCCTCACGAACGACGCGATGAACCCTCTTTTCGAATCCACCGTCGAGGCCACCGAGGAAGCCATCGTCAATGCCCTCATCGCCGGCGAGACAATGACGGGGCGCGACGACCGCCGCATCGAGGGCATCCCGCATGGGAGCGTGAAGGAGATACTCAAGGCGCATAATCGGCTCGCAAAATAGGGTGCGGCGGTCGTTCCCGGCCGCCCTGTCTGGGAACCGCAGTCCGCGGCGGCGTGCCGTAGCGGTCGGGACGACGGTCGATTACGTACGCAGGCACTATCCCGTTCGTCGGCGGTCGTAGACCGCCGCTACAGGAAGGCCGCTGAGAGTCGCCGCGTGCGGTGGCGCGAGCCGTTGAACGAATACGGATTTTTGCCGGTGCTTTTCGGTTCGCCGCCCCGGGTGTAGACGGTCAAAACAGGTTCAGCCCCTCCCCCTCATGAACGTTCTCTTCCGTCTCTGCGCCGCCCTCGCTTTCCTGCTGGCTCCCCTGTCTCACGCAGCCGACAAGGCGGCCAAGGCCGCTTTGCCCCAGCCCACCGAGAAGCGCATCTACAAGGAAATCGGTGACACCAAGCTCGAGATCTGGATCTACAAGCCCGCCGATTGGAAAGCCACCGATAGCCGCAGCGCGATCGTCTTCTACCACGGCGGTGGCTGGCGTGGTGGCAACCCTAACGCCTTCTCCCGCCAGTCGGCCAAGCTCGCGGAGCGCGGCATGGTCGCCTTTTCCGTGCAGTATCGGCTCACGCCGAGCGGTATCACGATCGCCGAGTGCGTGAAAGACGCCAAGTCCGCCTTCCGCTGGGTCATCGCGCACGCCGCCGAGCTCGGCATCGACGCGAAGAAAATCTCCGCCGGCGGCGGCTCGGCGGGCGGCCATCTCGCCGCGGCGCTCGCCACCCTCGACGATATCAACGAATCGACCGACGACCTGAAAATCGCCACCCGTCCTGCTTCGCTCGTCCTCTTCAATCCCGCCGTGAAACTCCGGGGGCTCCGCGCCGAGGACAACACCCCCGGTCGCGATGCCGCCACCGTCAACGCCGTCGACCCGTTCTCCCACCTCAAGGCGGGCCACCCGCCCACGATCATCTTCCACGGTGAAAATGATACCACCGTCCCCATCGCCTCCGTCCGCGAGTATGCCGCCAAGGTGAAAGAGCTCGGCGGGCAGTGCGACGTCGTCGGCTTTCCCGAGCAGACACACTCCTTCTTCAACAAGGAGCCCTTCGTCTGGGAAACGCTGAAGCAAGCCGAGACCTTCCTCGAGAAACAGAGCCAGCTCTCCGGCAAGATCGCCACCGCCAAGCTCCTCGGCGTCCGCCGCATCACACCCAAGAAGGACGTCAACGGCCCGGTCGATGGCCTGACCTTTGCCGTCCTCGTGATGCCAACCGGCAGCGCGGCTGAGCCTGCGCTGAAGGAAACGCGCGACTTCCGCATCGGCGGCGAGAGCTACCAGGAGAAAACGCGCGCCGCGCTCGGCAAGACCTTCGAGCCGCGCACGGAAGTGAATGACGCCCGCCAATTTTTCACCAAAGTCCCCGCGCTGGCCAATCCCACTCAGTTCGTCCCCGAAGGCAGCGTCGTCCTCGTCGTCTCGATTCTCGGCGCCGAACTTCCCGCCGGGGCCGACGTCGAAGTCGACATTCAGGCCGGCTACACGAAAAAGGCGGAGACCTTCTCGCTGCGCACCAAGGTCCCGCCGGGCCGCTAAGGCGCAGCCCGGCATCGGACGATAGCCGCGGCCGCACCGTTGAACATGGCGACCGCTGACATGCGAAGGGCCACTTGCTGTTCCCTCACGGTAACCCTACGCGTGAACAGGGATCGCCGAGGAGATGCGTACTCGCACCCTCCCGCCGCTCACACGGCGGGCCACCAGATCCGATCCAGTTTAGGGGTGCGCACTCCAGACACTACCGCTCCAGCGTCTTCGCGCCGGCGATGAACCATGCCCGCGCGATTCGTCCCGATTTCACTTCGTAGATCGCCACGAGCTCGATAGTGCCCGCGCCCTCGGGAAAGGTCCGCTGCACGCGTTCGTGGTCGATCACTACATCGCCCATCACTGCGCGATGCAGCAGGGTCGCATGGAGATTCGGCTCGGCAAAGCGCGCCGTAAACCGCTGCCGTAGCTCGGCCGCGCCGGTCGCAATCAACGTCGCCGGGTGCTCGAATTGCTGCGCGTCGTCGGCATACGTGGCAACGATGGCTTCGACATCGCGAGCGTTATAGGCGTCGAGTTGGCGCTGCACGACCACGGCGGGATGTATCTCTGGGGCAAGGAGAAGGTCGTCGAG
>JAZKEV010000047.1:13194-14741 GCA_040386765.1 Verrucomicrobiota bacterium
AGCGAAGATTCAGCGGTGATATACGGCGGGCAGTCGATGATCGCCAGCGCCACGCCGCGAGACTTGAGCATTGCGAGCTGGGCCGCAAGGTTTCCAGCTGTGACAGCCATCACGGCGGGCGCATCGAGTGAAACCGGGGAGGAGGATGAAGATGTGGATGAGGGGATTGCCATCGTGGTTTACCCAGCATCGCACACACACGATTCATCCGACAGCAGCACTTTCGCGCAATTTTCCCCGCGAGGTGTGCGCACGAGTCCCCGGCCTTCGCCGTCTCAACTGCCGCTCTCGCCTCGCGCCCGTTTCACCGCACGTTGGTAAGCCCGCTCGAGTTCGTGGCTGCGGCGCGATCCACCATATTTATTATGCGTTCCACCCTGCTGCCAGAGCGCAAACTGCTCGGGCGTTAAGATTTCCCTCGCCTGCCGATCTACGATCTCCCAATCGAGCTCCTTGGGATCGGCATTGTTGCCTTTGAGATAGCTCGGGCTCGCGTTAGCCAGGACTCGCTCCATGCGATCGGCCTGCTGCCCGGAAAGCGGCGACCGCGTGGCCACCTGCACTGCCAGCCCATCGAGAAAGCCACGCACGGGCAGCGCCCGTTCGAAGAGATCGAATTCACGAAAGCCCGCCTCCCCGAGCAGTTCCATCAGCTCGGCCTTGCGACGCACAATCGACTCCTCGCGCAGCACCTTGATCACGGGATCTTCGTACGCCAGCCCCTGCGCGTCCGCGGCCGCACCGATATCCATGCCGCGCGCGACGCTCGCGGCGAGGATGGCATTCATTCGCGCCTGCTGGTCTGGGGAAAGGTTCAGCCACAGACAAAGCGGGAGGTACGATCGCCCGAACTCCGCCTGCTTCGAGTGGATAAAGTCATTCAACAACTGCGGATTCTCCCGTGCAAAATCCATCAACCCCGGAGCCCGGATGCGGGGCGGAAACGTTTCCTCCTTTTCCGCTGTTTTCTCTCCTTTTCCACTCGCGCCTCCGGCTTCCGCTGCAGCCGCTGGCTTCGCAGGCGCGGCGGACGCCATTTGGGTCAGCCGTCGCAACTCCGCCCTGAGCTCTGCCTGCCGCTCGACTGCGTGGGCGAGTTCCCGCTCTGTCATCTTCCGCTCGCGTGCGCTCAGCCAAGCCAGCACAGCGCCGCCGATGATGACGATTCCGGAGAGCCCGAGAATGATCTTTTTCGCGTGCATGATTTATTTGGCCGGTTGTTTCTCCGCCTGTTTGGCGCGGTACGCTTTCGAGGCCTCCAACTGAGCGTGCCAGAATTTCGATTGCTGCTGCAGGTCGCGCAACGCGGCCACCTGCGCCTCGGACATTCTCCCCTGCGCTTCTGCAACGATCCGCTCCCACGCCGCCATCGATACATAGGACCACGTGTTGCCGGTATATTTTGTGGCGCCCGTGGGATCCTCGATGACGCGCGTGACGATCTGTTTCAGGTCGGCCGCCTGTGCCGGAGTCAGTGGCGTCGGCGTAAAGTAGAGCGCGGTCGTCATCTCGCGCTTCACCTGGTCGAACTCCGCGGCCGGGAAGCT
>JAZKEV010000047.1:14751-20161 GCA_040386765.1 Verrucomicrobiota bacterium
CGCGTCCTGTGCGCCACGCTTCCTTTGCTGGCGATAGCGTTGGTAGCCCTCCTCACCCAGCACCTCGCGCAACTCCGCGCCAATCTGCGCACCTGTGACCTCGGGGCCGCCGAGGCTCAGTTGATGCTCGCCCACGATCCGCCGGATGCCCTTCGCCTGGATCTCGAGGAACCTTTCCTTCTTCTCCCCGCTGAGACCCAATTCGGCTATCAATTCGGCATACTCTTCGGCCAAGGTCGCGCGCCAATAGGCCACCAGCGCGCCTCGCAATTCCGGATTATCCCGGAGAAAGGCCTGGCTCTCCTCCACGCTTGCCAGACCACCCTTCGCCATCGGCGCACGTTGGGTTGCCGCCACTGCGGCGGGCGCACGCGCCGGCGTGGCCGCCACCTCGCGCAGTCGTTTTTGCCGCTCCGTTTCGTCGCGAATCTTCGCGGTGAGCTGCTGATTCTGTGACTCCATGGCCGCAAGGTCCGCGGCCGCGTCGCGCCGGGCGCTCGCCTGCTGGGTGGCGATGCCGCTCACCAGCGCGACTGCGATCGTCGCCACCGCCGCTGTTGTTTTCATGCTCATAAACGAAAGTGCGCCCATCGTCGCGACCACGGGGAGGCCCGAAGATACGACCGCGCCCGTCACCGCGGCAGCGAGGCCGGCGGGCGCGGCTGCGGCGGAGTGGCTCCCCAGCAGCGTAGCCAAGGCAACCGCAGTCGAAGTCACGCCTCGCCGGCCCAGGCGCTCGTGCAGTTTCTCCAGCGCGCGTTCCACGCGCTTGTGCGCCGTCGCTTCCGTAAGCCGCAAGCGCGTCGCGATCTCCGCGAAGGGCCGTTGCTCGAAGAAGCGTAAGAGCACCGCCTCGCGATCGCTCGCATTCAGTTCGAGCAGGACCTCGTCGATCACCGGCCGCAGCCGTTCCCACTCGGCCGGGTTCGACGCGCCAGCCGAGGCGTTCGTTACATCGTGCATGAGGTGTGCGGCAGTTTCGCGGGCGCGGCGCCGCCGCTCCGTGCGCAGGATCTCCGCGACCTTGAAGCGCGTCGTGGCGTGCAACCAGCCCGCCAGGCTGGGGTGGCCCGTGAGCGTCCGAGCCCGGTCCGCCAGCAGTAGAAAGACGCCTTGCGCCACGTCTCCCGCCAGATGCGCCTCCGCACCCAGCTGTCGCGCGGCCGCGTGGTAGACGAGCGCGAGGTGGCGCTGCACGAGTTCGGCAAACGCCGGCTCGGAACGGCTCTCGACATACTGACCAAGCAACTGCGCGTCATCGGTCATCTTATATACAGGGTAATGGCCGCCGGCCGCAAAACTCGACGGGATTTCCGTATTTTCCGCGTCGGGGTGATTCGCGTTTCGGCTGGCTACGCGGTCCCGCTTCCGTTGCAAAAGCCCTATGCCCATCGACCACGCCCGCATCGCCCGCCACCCGGTTGTCCGGTGGTCGATGGTGGGCGGTGTGTTCGCGCTACTCACGCTGGCGTTGATCGAGCTGTTTTCCGGTGTGCTGCACTGGCCCTACTGGCTGGCGACCGCGTTGCAGGCCGAGATCACCACGATCCTGCGCTTCCTGGTGAATGATCGCTGGGTCTTCGGCCACAAGCGCCCTACCTGGCGGCGCTGCTGGCAGTACCATGTCGCCAATGCCGGAGGCTTCGCGGTGTGGTATATCGCGACCAACCTCCTGCAGCGCGGCGGCGTGCACTATCTCGTCGCGCCCGTCCTCGGCGCCATGTGTTCCGCCGGCGTCAGCCTGCTCTCGAATTTTCTCTGGGTGTGGCGCAAGAAGCCGGCGGTGACGCCGGTGGAGTAGCGCGGAGCGCGCAGCACGGAGCCGAAGCCTGCGTTCGAATACCCTGAATCTCCCAAGCTCAGGCCGGGGAGCGGGGTGTGGAGTGCGGTTTCGAACTACGCCTTGGATGGATTACCGCGGCGCAGCGCCGACCCAAGTAGGCTGGCCATAAATTTTTCGGGAATGGACGGAATGGGCGGAATGGACGGGATGACACGAGGAACCCGCCCGTGGTAGAGTAGAGGGTTGGACGGGACTGACGTGGGAATTTTAAAGAAAACAGGAATGACTCATGAATGAGGAACGGATTTCTCAACACTCTCCGCCGGGCTCTGGCCATGCGGCCGGGAGTGGCGGCGGCGCCAAATCCTCCCTCTATTTCCGGGGTATTCCGGGGATTTCCGGGATATTCCGGGGTTATGCGGGGTAATCCGGGATCGGCTGGGAAAAAATTACATGTGCGCCTTCGCCAAGGCTACGTCGACATTCAGGCACGGGTGTCGCGCGGCGGACATGCGAAAACCTTGAGGCCGGCGTATACGCAAAGCGCGACGGCTCGGCGGGGGACGCCTCGCCCTACCCTCAGAATCCCCTGCAACATTGCTCGTACTGCGGCCCGTCCTCCGCTGTGCTTGATCCCCTCCAGCCCATGAGAGCCGCCACCTTCGGGATCCTCGCCCTCAACCTCACGCTCCTGCTCGCGACGACGAGCTGCCACCTCGCGCGACCGCGGACTTTTCTGCCGCGCAAGGGCGACGAGATCGTGGTGGCAGGGCAGTTTTTCCATACCGGCACGCGGGTCGTCACGTGGATGGATCCGCGCGGCTACGATGGCTATCGGGTCGAGCGGCGCTTCAGCACCTTTGAGGATAGCGGCTGGGACAAGACCAAGGCGCAGGTCAAAGACATCCCCAGCCCCAATCGCTATGGGCTCCGCCGCGACGGCCTGTCGGACGCCGAGGTCGAGCGCCTGCGCGGCGGCGGCTGGGATCTGCTCACGCTGCAGGGCGTCGTCGATCAATTCGTGATGCACTACGATGTCGCGGGCACCAGCAAGCAGTGCTTCAAGGTGCTGCACGATATGCGGGGCCTGAGCGTGCACTTCATGCTCGATGTCGATGGGACCATTTATCAAACGGTCGACCTGAAGGAGCGCACCTGGCACGCGACATCGTCCAACACCCGCTCGATCGGCATCGAGATCGCGAATGTCGGCGCGTATCCGCCCGCCCTCGCCCGCGTGCTCGACGAGTGGTATCCGCTCGATGAGAAGGGCATGCCCTACCTGAAGGTGCCCGAGCGCCTCGGCGACCCGATGTTCTACACCAAGGATTTCGTCGGCCGGCCGGCTCGCGCCGAGCGAGTACGCGGCACCGTGCAGGGCACTGAGCTCGTGCAGTACGATCTCACGCCCCAGCAATACGACGCCCTCGTCAAACTCACCGCCGCGCTCTGCAAGGTCTTCCCGAAGATCACCTGCGACTACCCGCGCGACGCCGCTGGTAAACTCATTGCGAAGAAATTACCCGACGACGAGCTCAAGGCCTACCACGGCGTGCTCGGCCACTTTCACGTGCAGACCAACAAAACCGACCCCGGCCCGGCCTTCGACTGGAACCGCGTGATCGGCGGTGCACGCCGGCTGTTGCATCTCCCCGAAGTGCCGGTTGAAACGAAAAAAGGCGGGAGTTAACCCGCCTTTCGCTCATTCGGAATCCCCATGCCCGCCACCCTCGCCGACGTCCGCCGCATCGCGCTCTCCTTACCCGAAACCCGCGAAGCCCCTTGCTACGGCCGGCCCGGCTTCTACGTGCAGAAGAAAATCTTCGCCTGCCTGCGCGAGGATGGCGAGACGCTCGCCGTCACCTATCCCAAGACCGAGCGCGACGAGCTCATCGACCGCCACCCGGACGTCTTTTTCTACACGGACCACTATGTGAAATACGACTGGGTGGTCCTGAATCTTTTCGCCATCTCGTCCGACCTGCTCCGCGACACCCTCGCCGACGCCTGGCGCCTTCGTGCGGGCAAAAAACTGGTCGCCGCCTCCCTCACCCCTCCTCAAATTAAGAAAGCTTCGTCCAAGAAAAACCCATGAAACTCGCGTTCGTCCGTCCTTTCATTGCCTCGCTGGCGTTGGCCGCCGTCGCCGCGCGCGCCGATGTCACGCTGCCTGCGATTTTTTCCGATCATCTCGTGCTGCAGCGTGAGGCCTCCGTGCCCGTGTGGGGCTGGGCCGATGTCGGCGAAGAGGTGAGCGTCACCGTGGCTGGCCAGTCGCAGAAGACCACCGCCGGCGCCGACGGCAAGTGGATGGTGAAGTTCTCCAATCTCCGCTCCGCTGCGCCCACGACGCTCACCGTCCGTGGCAAGAATAGCATCACCATCGAAGACGTGCTCATCGGCGAGGTGTGGCTCGGCTCGGGCCAGTCCAACATGGCGATGACCGTTGTGCGCTCCAAAGACGCCGAGGCCGAACAGGCCGCCGCCAAGTTCCCGTTCATCCGGCTCTTCAAGGAAGAATCCTTCGCCGCCGATACCCCGCAGCGGATCGGCAAGGGCAAGTGGGTGCTCTGCTCGCCGGAGACGGTCGGCAGCTCGTCGGCCACGCTCTACTACTTCGGCCGGGAGATCCATCGCGCGCTCGGCGTGCCCGTGGGCCTCGTCAATTCTTCTGTTGGCGGCACGCCGATCGAATCGTGGATCGACGAGGCCACGCAGCGCGCCGCGCCTGAGCTGAAGGCTTCGTTCGGTCCCGCCAAATCCGAAACTCCGCCGTCGAAGAAGGTTTCCACCAAAAAGGCCGAGGCCGAAGCCACCCGCAAGGGCGGCCCCGGCGACCTGTTCAACGGCAAGATCGCCCCGCTCATCCCGTACGCGATCCGCGGCGCGCTCTGGTATCAGGGCGAGGCCAACACCACTCCCGCCAAGGCGCCGTATTACGAGCATCAATTGAAACTCCTCGTGCAGGAC
This sequence comes from Verrucomicrobiota bacterium, assembly GCA_040386765.1. GTDB lineage: Bacteria > Verrucomicrobiota > Verrucomicrobiia > Opitutales > Opitutaceae > ER46. The sequence goes on from JAZKEV010000047.1 coordinate 19,505, forward strand.
TGGCGCGCGCGCTGGGGCTACGAGTTTCCGTTTGCGTGGGCGCAGTTGCCTAACTTCTCCGGGGCTGGCCGTGACTGGCCCACTGTCCGGGAAGCGATGCTGAAGACGCTCGCTCTCCCCAAGACCGGCATGGGCATCAACATCGATATCGGCGAGGAGAAGGACATCCACCCGAAGAACAAGCAGGAGGTCGGCCGCCGCCTCTCGCTCTGGGCACTCGGCACCGTCTACGGCCAGAAAGTCCCCGCCACCTCCGGCCCGCTGCCCGCCGGCCACGATGTGCGCGGCAAGGAGATCGTCGTCCGCTTCAAGCACGCGAATGGCGGGCTCGTCGCCAAGGATGGCGAGCTGAAGAGCTTCCTCGTCGCGGGCGAAGACAAGCAGTGGAAGTCCGCGCAGGCGCGCATCGTCGGCGACACCGTCGTGATCTCGAGCCCCGAGGTCGCCAAGCCCGTCGCTGCGCGCTACGGCTGGGAAAATTTCCCGGTTTGCAATCTGTATAACGGTGCGGGTTTGCCCGCGACGCCTTTCCGGACCGACACGTGGAAGTGAGTTAGCCCAAAGGTAGGGCGGCTTATCCTTAAGCCGCCGCGCTCTCGGCTCACGTACCTCCTGAGCGGCGCGTTGCGGAAAACGCGCCCTACCTTTCAACCCTCC
>JAZKEV010000048.1:0-6631 GCA_040386765.1 Verrucomicrobiota bacterium
CAGGCGCATGCCGGTCAGCGCCAGCACCACCGCGCCAAGCGCACCGAGCGCAATGCGAACCGTTGGACCGAGCAACCCATGAGCGATCGCCCAGCGCATGAAAATGCCGGCACCAACCATTACCGTCAGCGCGCCGAGAGCGAGCGTGCCGCCGCTGATGCTTGTCGTCACTCGCATGCCGTCGACACCCGTGCGGGTGATCCGCAGCGTTTTGGTGTAGCGCACATTCCCCTGCAGCGCGCCGGCCAGGCCGGTGCGATTTGCGCCAAACGTATTCCACACGACCTCGGTGTCGCCATCGCTCAGCTCGAGGAGCGTCGCGGTCGGGTTGGCGGCGGCGGCGCCATTGCGTTTGCGGAGGCGCGTGCCCGCCGTGGCGTCGCCCGCATTCGTGAAGCTTGCGTAGCCTTGGTAAGCGCCGGCGGGCGGTCCGCCATCCGAGCGCCTGAGCGCGAGGCCATTACTCGAACAGAGCGCGATCTTGAAGGCCCCGACCGAAGCCGCAGGCGCGCGATCGAAGCTGAAATCCACCGTCAACACCAACGAATCGCCGATTTCGAGCGTAAGTGCCGAGGGAAGATAGCCCCACAACAGGCGATCGTTGTCGTTGGCCACGAGCGTGAGCGCACCTTCGCGGATGCTCGCGCTCCCGACCGAGCCGCCCGGAACATACCACGCCAGCGAGGCCGGCGGGGCCTGCGTGGTCCGGTCGCCGTCGGCAAAAGTGTCGTTCAACAAGGTCATCGGCTGGGACTGCAGCGCGGTCGCACCGAGAACCAGGAAAGCGAGCAGGGGCAGGGCGCGAATAGACATAAGCCAGGGTAAGCCCGCAGAACCAATCAGGGCTCCGGTCGAGGCAAGATCAAAGCGCGAGCACCGCGCCCGAAACTACGGCTTTGTATATATAGTCTTCAAATCCGCCGGATCGAAGGTGAAGCGCCAGTGCTTCTTCGTCCAAATCGGCCCGGCGTAGTCGACACCGATGCGCGGGGTGGCTTCGACGATTTTGCCCGGCACGCGCACGCCGCGATTCTCGAGCCACAGCCCACCGACGCGCTCTGTCACGGCGCTGGTAGCATTGAGCGTGCGATCGATCCCGAGGGCCTTTGTTACGCGTCCCGGACCGACTGCGCCCTCGACGCCGCGGATCAGAATCGCCGCCGGCCAGCCTTCCGGACCCACCACGAGATTCAGCATCTCGTGAATGCCGTAGCAAAGATAGACGTACCACACCCCGCCCGCTCCATACATCACCTCGGTGCGCTTCGTGCGGCCGACGCGTGCGTGGCAGGCCTGGTCGTGTTCGCCGTTGTAGGCCTCGGTCTCGACGATCATCCGCGCCTCCTCGCGACCGTCCGGCCAGCGCCGCACGAGGTGCTTGCCGAGCAGCCACCGCGCGAGTGCGACGGTCTTTTTCTGCTGTAGGCCGCGCACGTCGAGGTGAGACTTTTCCATGCAAGTTATCAGATTAGCCGAAAGCGTGCTCGGTCCTTTCAACGGATCGTGGCAGTGCGCAAAAGCTCGCGCCTGACCATCACATCCCAATCCACCTCGCCAGGTATTTCGCGCGCGATGCGGCCATCCCGCCCAACGATCAACACGCACGGAATGGTATCCCCGCCCCACTCGGCATAGAATTCCTCACGCGACTTCGCCACCTCCCACAACACCGGCCAAGTCCACTTTTTCTCGGCGACGTAACGCTCCATGGCAGATTTGTCGCGCTGCGCCAGCGAGGCGGTGGTGCTCCGGTTAAGATAAGCGATCTGGATGATCTCAAGGCCGGCATCATGATATTTCCGATGTATCTCCGCTAGTTGCCTCGCCCTATACGCATCGACCGACACGTAGACGACGAGTACCACCTTGTCTCGATAGCGCGACGGATCGGCGACCGCCGGATCGATTTTCGCCAGATAGCTCCAGAGCTCTGTCGCCGGTTGGTCCTGATTTCGCAGGAGCCGTTGGAATTTCTCCAGACGTTGGCGCATGAAAGAATCGGAATGACTGCGCGTCTTGACCGGATATAACGCGTACTTTTCTTCCACGAACGCCCGGCAGCGCGCCGGATCGAGCGCGTTAAGCATCCGGGCAACGCGAAGGTAGATAAAGGCCAGTTTGCCCGAGCCCCGATCCATGGCCCCGAGTTCATCCACCCACTCCAACAGAGCAGGGACGACGCCCTTTTTCGGATTATCGATCACGTCGTGGCGCACGGCTTCGCAGTAATAGTCGATCAACTGCGCCAACGCTTCGTGCCGCGCCGCCCGGCTGGCGTCCCTGGCCTCAAGCAGGTCTTCGAGCATCGGATAATATTTCTGGTTCCAGCGTGCGAGCTGCTCCGCGGTGGAGGGATTGTATCCGCGGCGCATGAGCACGAGCACATCCCAGCGCAACGGGTTATCCGAATACGTGGAGATGAATTCCAGCCCGCGCTCCCGCAACGTGCGCGACTGGTGCTCAAGCCAGTCGGTCTTCGCCTTGCTACTCGTCTCGCCCGTCGGCGGCTGATGCGTTTCGTGCAGCTTCTTCAGCGTTTCGTATTCATCCCGCGGCGCAGCCCCCGCGATGGAGAAGCCCCATGCGACCAGCAGCGCGATGAAAGAGATCGGCGGGATGCGAAAGCTCATCCTGCCAGCTTTGGCACCACCCACGCCTTGGTCAGTCTAAAATTTTCCTGGGAAAAAGTGCGCCAAACTTCGACTTCTACAAGCGGCCGCATCCTGCTTTCATTCGATCCCGAACGCATGGTGAACACAACGACCGCGCCGCTGACGCCCGCGCAACGCAAAGCCGATCTCGCGCGCAATCTCGCGCTCTGCACGCGTGACGGGCTCTTCGCCATGCCCATCTGCACGATGGCGCTGCCGGTGAACATCTTCCTCACCGCGCTCGTCACCAAGGGCTGGGTCATCAACAAGACCGAGATCGGCCTGCTCTCGGCGATGCCGTTCTTCGCCAATTTCGTCCAGGTCTTCGCGACGCCCCTCATCGCCCGGTGGCGCTCGCCCAAGAATGCCAGCCTCGCCGCCGCCACCGCCAACATGGTGCTGTGGGCGGCGCTGGTGCCGATCCTGGAATTCCTGCCGCGTCAGCGGCCGGAGGTTGCGGCGCCGTGGCTCATCGGCTGGTTTTTCGCCTCCAGCATCTTCAGCGCGATCGCGGGCGTGACGTGGAATGCGTGGGTGCAGGAATGGGTGCCCGTCCGGCTGCGCGGAAAATATTTCGGCCATCGCAACCGGATGCTCCAGATCGTCGTCCTCACCTTCATGCTGGTGACCGGCTGGGCGCTCGCGCGGTGGGACTACGGCGTGCGTGTCTTCCAGGCGATCATCGTCGGCGCGGTGATCCTGCGGGTCTTCTCGATCTACGCGCAGATCAAGATGCGGACCCGCGAGCATCGGCCGCTGCTGCTCCCGCCGCTGACGCTTGGCGAGCAGGTCGAGGCCATCCTTCGGGCGAAGTCGTTTCTGTGGTTCATCGCCTTCGGCGCGGTGTGGTCGTTTGCGGCCAATTGCTTTGGCCCATTCTACCACGTGTTCATGTTTGAGCAGCTCGAGCTCTCCGCATGGGATGTGGGCATCCTTTCCACCGTGGCCGCGCTCGGTGGCGCCATCGCGTTGCCAGGTTGGGGCCGCTTGCTCGACCGCTTTGGCAATCGCCCGGTGATGGTCTTCTCCCTGCTCGTCTGGCAGCTCGTCAATTTCCTCTGGTGTTTCCTCACGCCGACGAATCACACGATCGTCTATATCATCTGGGCGCTCGGCGGCATGACCAGCATGGGCGCCATCGCCAGTTCCGGCTTCGTCCTCGGCCAGTTCACGATTCTCCTGCGACTGATTCCGCTCGAGGCCAAGAGCCTCGCCATCGGGCTCAATCTCGCCGTCACCTCGCTCGCCGCCGCGTTTGCACCGATCATCGGCGGGTATGTGCTCAATCGCGCGCTGGCTCACTGGAAGGATCCCATCGCCGTTTACCACACGTGCTTCATCCTCCAGCCGGTCCTAGCCATCGCCGGCTGCCTCCTCCTGCTGCGGGTCCACGAGCCGCATGCAAGTCCCGTCACGATGGTCTTCGGTGCCATGCGCAATATCCGGACGCTCAGCGGCGTGCTCGGTCTCGAATTCCTCGTGAACTATGTCTTCTACCGCGAGCAGAAACCTCGTTCGAAATGACGGCTGCTCCCCACGTCTACACGCTTACGGGTAATCTGCTCGCGGAGCGCACGCTCGAGTTTGCCGCGTGGTCGCCAGGCCGCACGCAGCGCGCCGCCGCCGAATCGTTTCAAGTTGGCGGCAAGGGCATCAACGTCGCGAAGATGCTGCACCGGCTCGGCACGCCGCCGACCGCGCTGTGCTTCACTGGCGGCGCGACGGGCGCCGAGTGCGAGGCATGGCTCCACCGGCAAGCCTTTGCCTCGCGCTGCTTCGCCACCGCCACGCCCACAAGAGCCGGCACGGTCGTGCGTGATCGCAGCGCGGCGCACCGCGAGACGACGTTTCTCGGCGCCGACTCCCCGGTCGATGCGACGGCGCTGCTCGAGTGTGCTGATTTTTTGGATACGCTGCCCGCCGGCCAGGTGCTCGCGTTTTGCGGGAGTTTTCCCGGCTGGGCGGAACCGGCCTGCGAGCCGTTGCGCGCGGCGCTGCTGCGCTGGCTCCAGCGCGGGCTGCTGCTCGTCGATACCTACGGACCGCCCTTGTTGTGGGCAGCGAGCCAGCCCGTCACGCTCATCAAGATCAACGCCGACGAGTTGCGCACGCTGGGTGCCGCCGAAAACGAGTTTCCCTCCGCGCCGCGCGCCTGGGTCGTTACCGACGGTCCCGGCGCCATCCGCGTGCGCGATGAGACCGGGCGCCTCGATACGCTCCAGCCGCCCGCGATCGTAGAAGTCTCCCCGACCGGCTCCGGCGACGTGCTGCTCGCCTGCATCGCCCACGCTCGGCTCGCGAAACACGTCCCGCTCCGTGACGCTGTGGCTTTCGCGATCCCCTACGCCGCGGCCAACGCCGCACACCCGGGCGTGGCCGATTTCCGCTTGCCCTTATAACTTACACGAACCGGGAGGGCTCCCAGCAGGGGCCTGGCTTGGGCACCCAGGCGCCCGTTTTTGCTTTGTCTACCCTCCTGAAATAGCTCCGACTACACCCGCCGGAGTTTTCCCAATTTAAGTTCTTGCGTTCACCTTTCGCGAACTGCTTATTTCTTAACTTTTATTTATGAAAGCGACCATCAAGACCCAAGGCCAGCAGTTCACTGTGTCCGAGGGAGATATTTTGACCGTTAACCGCTATCCCGGCACCGAAAAAGGCTCCACCGTCGAAATCAAGGACGTGCTGGCCGCCGGCGAGGGCGAGAGCTTCAAGATCGGCAAGCCCCTCCTTACGGGCGCTTCCGTCTCCGCGACGATCCTCGAGAACAAGCGCGGCGATAAGGTCATCGTTTTCAAGAAGAAGAAGCGCAAGGGCATGGAGCGCAAACGCGGCCATCGCCAGGAGCTTTCGGTCATCAAGATCAATACGATTAACGCTTAAGGAGACTTACTACCATGGCGCACAAGAAGGGTCAGGGCACATCCATGAACGGCCGCGACAGCCAGTCGAAGCGGCTCGGGGTCAAACGCTTTGGCGGTCAGACCGTCCTCGCGGGTAACATCCTCGTTCGTCAGCGCGGCACCAAGCTGCATCCGGGCAAGAACGTCGGCCTCGGCCGCGACTTCACGCTCTTCGCGTTGAAGGACGGCACCGTCAAGTACGACAAGGCCCATCGCTCGGTCTCGATCGTAACCGCTTAATTGGCGGCTGTTTCTTTCCAGCGCGACGATGCGATTCCGCGTCGTCGCGCTTTTTTATTTGTGCCAAATCGCCGCGAGCCGAATCCCGCCTTGCCAACGTCTCGCCCGCCGCGCACGTTAAGCCTCTTTTTTTAACCAAGTCCGTGTCCCGTCTCATGAACCAGAGCATCCGTAATATTGCGATCATCGCCCACGTCGACCATGGGAAAACCACCCTCGTCGATAAGCTTCTCAAGGAAGGTGGCGTGTATCGCGCCAATCAACAAGTCCAGGAGCGTGCCATGGACTCCATGGACCTCGAAAAGGAGAAGGGTATCACGATCAAGGCGAAGAACACGTCCGTCCACTGGAAGGACAAGATCGTCAACATCGTCGACACCCCCGGCCACGCCGACTTCGGCGGCGAGGTCGAGCGCGCCCTCCGCATGGTCGACGGCGTGCTCCTCGTCATCGATGCGTACGACGGCCCCCAGGCCCAGACCCGCTTCGTGCTCCGCAAGGCGCTCGCCCACGGCCTGAAGGTCGTGATCGTGATCAACAAGATCGACCGCGACAACGCCGAGCCCGCCAAGATGTACGACAAGGTCCTCGAGCTCCTGATGGAGCTCAATGCGACCGAAGAGCAGTTCGACGCTCCCGTCGTGTACGGCTCGGGCCGCGATGGCTACATGATGTACCACCTCGGCGAGGAGAAGAAGGACATGTCCCCCCTCTTCCAGACGATCCTCGACCACATTCCGCCGCCGTTCGCCAAGCCCGACGAGCCCTTCCACATGCTCGTGTCCAACATCGATTGGAGCGACTACGTCGGCCGTATCGCGGTCGGCAAGATCCTCG
>JAZKEV010000049.1:0-7150 GCA_040386765.1 Verrucomicrobiota bacterium
AGCTGGCTGCTGCCGGTGCTGCGACTCAATCGCCGGCTGCGGCAGAGCGAGCGGCAGTTTCGCGAACTGGCGGAGAACGCGCCCTTCCCCGTGGCGATCACCGATCGCGAGACGAGCTGCGTGATCTTTGCGAATCAGCGCACCGCGGCGATCTTCCGCACCACGGTCGCAGGGCTGCTCGGCGAGCCGGCGATCAATTTCTACGAGAACCCCGAGGATCGCGTGAAGCTGCTGGCGGGGCTCGAGGCCGGCAAAGGCACAGTGAGCGGGCTCGAAATCCGGATGCGCGGCAGCGATGGGCGGCCGATCTGGGCGATGGTCTCGGCGGGCATGATCGAATTTGGCGGGCGCGCGGGGCTGGTGATCGCGTTTCACGATATCACGGAACGACGGGCGATGGAGGACGAGCTGCGTCGGGCGAAAAATGCGGCCGAAGCCTCCGACGCCGCGAAGGGGCGCTATCTCGGCGTGCTGAGCCATGAGGTATGCACTCCGCTCAATGGCATCCTGGGGATGGTGGACCTGCTGAAGGCGGAACCGCTTTCACCGGAGGCGCGCGACAATCTCGAGATTCTCAATGGCGCGGGCCGCACGCTGCTCAAGCTTGTCAACGACATGCTGGATTTTGCGCGCTACGACTCGGGGCGGGTGGATCTCGAGCGCGCGCCGCTGGTGCTCACGGATTTTCTACGGGAGCTGGTGGCGCTTTTCCGGCCGGCGGCGGAATCGAAGGCCATCGCGCTGCGCTACGTGATCCGGCCGGAGGTGCCGCCACCGATGCGCTGAGGCTGCGTCAGGTGCTCTCGAATCTCATCGGCAACGCGATCAAGTTTACGGCCAAGGGCTCCGTGGAGGTGGCGGTGGAGCGCGTGACGACGGGGGCCGCCCCGACCGCGGCGGGCCGCTGCCGGCTGCGTTTCCACGTGAGCGATACGGGCATCGGCATCGCGCCAGATCGGATGTCGCATCTCTTCGAACCTTTCGTGCAGGCCGATGCCTCGGTGTCGCGGCGCTATGGCGGCTCCGGCCTGGGGCTCTCGATTTCGAAACGGCTCGCGCAGCTCCTGGGCGGGGGGATCCACGTGGAAAGCGCACCGGGGGCGGGCTCGATGTTCACGCTCGAGATCGAGGCGGAGGTAGTGGAGATGGGCGAAGAACTGGTGTGAGTCGGAGAGGCATTCAAATCCCGTCTTAGTCCGGATTGGATGGCCGCAAAGAGGCGCAGGAGGCGCAAAAAGGGCACGGATTCGAAACGTGCGCTAGCGCAGTATGTCTCAAGACCTGACACCCACTGCGTGAGCCCGACCGAGGAGCGGGGAAACCCGCTCCTACCGGGGAGACAGTCGGGGGACGCGGCCTGAAGCTCCTCGTTGGGACGGGTTGGGATGGGGTGTGCAGCCCTCGCACCGGGTGACGTGGAGGTGGTCCATGGCGGGCAGGGAGCACCGCGTATGGACACCTCGACTTCTCAGACGTCTCAATCACCCATCGTTCGCCATATCCGCCGCTGGCCGCGTCGGCTCGTGATCAGTGTCGCGATCCTCGTGATCGTGCTCGTCGGCGCGCGGATCGCGCTGCCCTACGTGGTGAAGAAGCAGGTCAACGACCGCCTCGGACAGATTCCGGGTTATGCGGGAAGCGTAAAGGATATCGGGATCTCTTTGCTGCGCGGGGCTTATACGCTCGAAGGTCTGGAAATCTACCGCGTGACGGGCGAGGTGCGGGAACCCTTCGTGCTGGCGAACGAGATCGATTTTTCGGTCGCTTGGCGGGAGTTGTTCCGTGGGAAGATCGTGAGCGATATCTACATCGAGGATGGCCAGATCACGTTTGTCGCGGGTGACACCGCGGCGGAGAGCCAGAAGGACCTGGATAAGCGCTGGCAGGATGTGATCGAGGACATCTTCCCCATCGACATCACGCATCTGGAGATGCGCAACGGCCTCGTGCGCTATCAGGACACGCGCACGAAACCGCACGTCGACCTCTTCGTGCGCAATATGCGCGTGCTCGCCACGGGGCTGCGCAATCGACCGAAGGACGACGGCAAGGAGTTTCCCGCCGATATCCTCATCGAGGGCGACAGCCTGGGCCGCGGCAAACTGCGGCTCGCGATCAGCGCCGACCCGCTCGCGGAGCAGCCGCATTTCCACCTAAGCGCGAAGCTGGATGAGGTGAACCTGCCCGACCTCAACGAATCGCTACGAGCCTACGCCAACGTGGATGTGAGCAGCGGAACCTTCCGGGTGGCGGCGGAGATGGCGGGCAAGGACGGCGGCTTCCAAGGCTACGTGAAACCCTTTTTCGAGAACGTGAATTTCAACAATGTCGAGGACCGGAAGAAGAACGTGTTCTCGCGCCTCTGGGAAAACATGGTGCAGGGCGTAGCGTGGCTCGTGAAGAACAAGCATCGGGACCAAGTGGGAACGCGCATCCCCTTCCAAGGGCAGTTTGGCGACCCGAAGTACGGGCTGCTCACGACCATCGCGAATCTCTTCCGGCATGGGTTTATCCGGGCCTTCGATCCCACGATCGAGGGTTCGGTGAAGCCGGATAATGTCTTGCCGACCGGCAAGAGTGCCGACGGAAAAGAGGTGGCGGAAAAGAAGGTCGATACACCGCAGGCCCCGGTGACGAAGGATGTGCAGCGGGTCGAGCCGGCGAGTGTAGGCGCAAGCACGCCGACCGGCCGACCCAAAGAGAAGAACACTAAATAAGGAGGGGAGTGGCGGGGAGGACGAGTATGTCGGGGAACACGACGTAAGGAGGGAGGTGCGACAGGGGGCGGATTCAGTCGGACCGCCGCTCATCCGGGCTCAGCGCCGCTCGTCCCGAAGCGTTTTGCTCTGAGGCGAGTTGATCGATTGAGTCGGCGGCATGTTGTCCTCCGTCGTCTCCGCTCTGCCGTCGCCCGCTGGCGACGAAGCGCGACTGCAGCGGGCGAAGGATCGGCTCTACGTCATCTGCCAGAGCGTGGGCTGGGGTGCGCTCACCCTCGTCCAGATGGCGGTGTTGAACGCGGTGGCCAAGGTGGGCTCGGGTCCGTGGGAGCTTGCCCTGTTGAGCAGCTGCACGGGGCTCCTCCTGACGCACTTGGGACGTACGCTGATCATTCAGCGCCGCGGCTGGAAGAAGCTGGATTGGAAGGGGCTGCTGCCCCGGGTACTGGCGCTCTCCTGCGGCCTCTCGGTGATGTGGACCGCGGTCTGCTTCGATATCACGTACTGGGTGATGGAGCACCCGAATCGGGTCGGCACATCGTCGCCGCTGGTTTTGATCGTCAGCATCGTGAACGGGGTCGTGCTGATGCTGATGTGGCTGTCGTTTTATTTTTTCTACAACGCCTACGATAGGACGCACCGGCTGGAGCTCGACCGCGCCCGGCTCATGGCCTCGGCGAAGGAGTCGGAGCTGCGGGCGCTGAAATCGCAGATCAATCCGCATTTCATCTTCAACTCGCTCAACTCGCTGCGCGCCCTCATCGACGAGAATCCCGCGCGAGCGCGGCAGGCGGTCACGCAGCTGGCGAACCTGCTGCGCTACTCCCTACAGTCGGCGCAGGCGGAGACGGTGGCCTTCGAGGACGAGCTGCGCGTGGTCAACGACTACCTCGCGCTCGAGCAGGTGCGGCACGAGGAGCGGCTGCGAGTGCGGCTCGATATCGATCCGGAAACGCTGGGTCTCGCGGTGCCGCCGCTGCTGCTGCAGACGCTCGTGGAGAACGCGGTGAAGTACGGCATTTCCACGCGGCCCGAGGGCGGGGAAATTTCGATCACGGCGCGTTGCGAAAACGGGCAGCTCGAGATCCGGGTGACCAATCCCGGCGAGCTGCCGACGGCGTCTGTGCAAGCCGCGGCGGCGAATCGCTCCGGAGCCCTTGCAGGCGGTGGATCAACCGGGCTCGGGTTGAAGAACGCCGCGGAGCGGCTGCGGGTATTTTTCGGCGAGAGGGCACGACTGGAATTGCGCAGCGCGAGCGAATCCCGCGTGATCGCGGAAGTCTCGATCCCAATGCAAACGGCACGCGCATGAAAGCCCTGCTCATCGACGACGAACGCCTCGCGCGGGCGGAGCTGCGCCGGCTGCTGGCGGCCTTTCCGGAGATCGAAATCGCGGGCGAGGCTGCCAATGCGCCGCAGGCGCGCGAGCAGATCGCGGCGCTGAAGCCCGACCTCATCCTGCTCGATGTGCAGATGCCCGGAGAGACGGGCATGCAGCTGCTCGAGTCGCTGGAGCCGCCGGTGCCGTACACGATCTTCACGACGGCGTACGACGAATTTGCGGTGAAGGCCTTCGAGCTGAATGCGCTCGATTACCTGCTCAAGCCGGTCGATCCCGCGCGGCTGGCTAGCGCGATGGAGCGGTTGCACGCCAAGGTCGCAGGTACCGGTGGTGAAGCGGCCGCGAAGCCCGCGCCGCGCGAGCGGCTGTTTGCCGAGGACAAGGTCTTCGTGCGCGAGGGCGACCGCTGCTGGTTTGTGGAGGTGAAGTCGATCCGGCTGCTCGAGAGCGAGGGCAACTACACGCGGGTGCACTTCGACGCGGCGCAGCCGCAGCTCTTCCGCTCACTCAACGCGATGGAGGAGCGGCTCGACCCGAAGTACTTCTTCCGCGCGAATCGCCGGCAGATCATTAATCTCGCGTGGATCGACAAGATCGAGCCTTGGTTCAGCGGTGGCTTGCTGGTGCACCTGAAGGGTGGGGCGAAGGTGGAACTGAGCCGCCGGCAGGCGCAGGAATTTCGGGATAAGATGAGCCTTTGAAGATAGTGAAACCCCTGAAGATCCGGCCGCGAATCACGCGAATGAACGCGAATAACAAACCAAGTCTCGGCGAATTAGCGTTCATTCGCATGATTCGCGGGCACTCTTTTCTCTACCTCCCATGATCGAAGCCAACGGACTGACGAAGACCTTCAAGGACAAGAAGCGCGGCGAGATCCACGCGGCGGAGGATGTTTCGTTTCGCGTGCAGCCGGGGCAGATTTACGGCCTGCTCGGCGCCAATGGCGCGGGCAAGACCACGACGCTGCGGATGCTCGCGACGCTGCTCCAGCCTACGCGCGGGAGCGCGACCGTGGCGGGCTTCGACGTGATGCGCGACCCGGCCAAGGTGCGGGCCAACGTGGGCTTCCTTGCGGCGAGCACCGCCCTGTATGGGCGGCTCACGGCGCGCGAGATGATCGCGTACTTCGGCCGGCTGAACGGCCTCTCGGGCGCGCAGATCAAGGCGCGGACACAGAAGCTCTCGGACGAGCTGGATATGGACGAGTTCATGGACCGGCGGTGCGAGAAATTCTCCACCGGCATGAAGCAGAAGACCTCGATCGCGCGCACGCTGGTGCACGACCCGGCGGTGATGATCTTCGACGAGCCGACGCTCGGGCTCGATGTGATGGCGGCCCGGACGATCGTGCGCTTCGTGCGCGACTGCCGCGACCAGGGAAAGACGGTCATCTACTCGACGCATGTGATGAGCGAGGTCGAGAAGCTCTGCGATGTGATCGGGATCATCCACGGCGGCCGGTTGCTCGCGGAGGGCACGCTGGCCGAGCTGCGCGCGCGTTACGGCGAGCAGGATATGGAGGAGATTTTCGTGAAGGTCGTTGGCGGAGATAAAAACTAATTGCCCATGAACTGGAATAACATCGCCACCATCTACGGCAAAGAGCTCCGCGACATGCTGCGCGACCGGCGCACGCTGCTCTCGATGATCATCATCCCCACGCTGGTCATGCCGGTGATCATCGGAGTTGTGGTTTTCGTATCCATTAAGGTGCTACGAGAGGCCCGCGCCACCGCGCCGAGCGTGATGATCGTGGGCGGCGACGATTCGCCCCAGGCGCGCGGAGCCCTCGTCGCGCACGACAAGGTGAAAATCGTGCCGACGACGGACGACTGGAAACAGCAGATCTCCGACAAGAAGATTCGCGCGGTGGTGGAAATACCGCCCGGCTTTGATGCGAGCTTGGTGGAAGCGGAACCCGCCACGTTAAAGATCTACAATTACAGCGGCGAGATGCGATCATCGCTTGCAGTGGGTGAAGTGCGAAGGTTTTTCGAAGGCTATCGCGAAAAGCTGATTGTTGCGCGTCTGGAAAGCCGCGGGCTTTCGCCGAGCTTCATCAAGCCCTTCGATATCACCACGCAGAATGTCGCGCCGCCGGAAAAGGTTGGCGGCAATACGATCGGTGGATTGATTCCGTATCTGTTCATCCTGTTGTGTTTCACGGGCGCGATGTACCCCGCGATGGACCTCACGGCGGGAGAGAAGGAGCGCGGCACGATGGAGACTATCCTGTGCAGCCCGGTGGCGCGCATCGATCTGGTCTTCGGCAAGTTCCTCACGGTGCTCACGGCGTCGCTCGGCACGGTCGCGTGCTCGCTGACATCGATGGGCCTGACCGTGGCGTTTGGGGGCAGCTTTTTCGCCAAGATGGCGGCCGGTTCCACGGCCGCCAAAGGTGCGGCGACCTCGGCCGCAGCCACGGCGTCGTTCATGCCCTCGTTTGATCCTTTGGGCCTCTTGGCTGTGGTGGGCATGGTGTTGCCGATCGCGGTGCTGTTCTCCGCGGCGCTGCTCACGATCTCGCTGTTTGCGAAGACCTTCAAGGAGGCGCAGACCTATGTCTCGCCGCTGATCATCGTCATCATCCTGCCGGCGGTGATCGGTATGCTGCCTGGGGTGGAACTGAATGCGCGACTGGCGCTGGTGCCGATTCTCAATGTCTCCCTCGTGAGCAAGGAACTGGTGTCGGGCGTGTGGCAGTGGCACTACTTGGCGCTGATCTTTGGCTCGACGTGTGTTTACGCGGCGATCGCGCTGGGGCTGGCGGTGAAGATGTTTAACCGCGAGAGCGTGATCTTCCGGACGTAAAAATTTCAGAAACCCGCGCAGCTGGGCGGGTTTAGGGGGTAAAGCCGGGGTAAAAACCCTGTATCCCCATAGTAAGTACACCGGGAAGTCGATAGGATGGGGACGTTCCAGCAACTCAATCCCAGCTCCCATGAACACTCCCGCTTCTTTTCGGTCGCAAACACCCGCGCTGAAACTCGCACGCTCCTCGGCACCCTCCGCCGAGAAATGGGCCGCGACCCTCGTCGAAGAGCGCCGGCGGTTGGATGAAGATCAGCGGGCGCTCCGAGAGCGC
>JAZKEV010000050.1:0-2105 GCA_040386765.1 Verrucomicrobiota bacterium
TGATGTTGTCAGTGACGATCGCTGCGTTCGTGGTTTTTGCGCCGGCCGCGAGCTCGGCCGAACAGATCGAAGTACCTTTGAGCCGCGTGCAGGGACCGAATAACGCGTTCCTCGATCCGGAGTATGGTGTGTCGTTGACCTACCCGGAAGGATGGGAGCTCAACCGCGGGTTTCGGTGGGGCCCCAACCATGAACAGACCACGTTCGGCATCCGACGAACGCGGCGGCCGGCGATCGGAACGAGTCTCTTCTATCAGAAGTTCTCGGCCGATTCGCCGCGACCGTCGGACATCAAAGCGTGGTTCCGTGATTCATTCACCAAGAAGGAAGCGGCCAAAAAGTCCGAGAAGAAGGATTACCAGAACCTGCCGGCGAGTTTGGTCTTCGGCACCACGTCCACCGGACTTCCGAGGTTTAGCTACGTGGCCATGTTCAACGAAGGCTCACGGACGCTGGTGGAATACTACGTCCGCATCGCCGGCAAGGAGAGCTATGTGATGTTCATCACGCAAGGTACCCCGGAGGATCTCGACGCCATCCGCGCGGAGATCGACGCTATGGCAGACACGGTGCGCGTCCCGTAACAGAACGTCGGAGACAGCCGTTGGCTCCGCGGATGCGACAGCAATCGCCGGCGGTTGAGTTGGCTCCAACTCTTCAACCGCCGGCGTTGATCAGAAGTTCCAGGTGGTGGTGAAGCGGACCTCGCGCGGGGTCACGAGATCGTAGCGGCTGTAGGCGGGGCCGCGGCCACCGGGGACGGTGAAGCCGTAGGGGGCGGCTTCGGATGAGGCGAGGCGCACGGGGATGATCCCGTCCTTGTCGAAGAGATTGGTGACGTTGATCTGGAAGCGGAACTTCCCCGGTATGCGGGCGAACTTGTACGAGTACGCGAGCATGAGATCCGTCTCGACCAGGGAGCGGCCGGTCATCTCGCCGCCACCGGCGGTGCGGCCGATGATGTGGGCGCTACGCCAGCGCCAACCGCCGCCCGCGGTGAAGCCGCGCGTCCAGCCTTCTTTGAAATCGTAGGCGGTGAACAGGCTGATCTTGTGCGGGCGCAGCCCCCAGCGCTGCTCGTTTTCTTCGTTGGTCTCGTTGTGGAAATCGGCGATGTCGAAGATCTCCTGTGCGACGGTGAGACCATTCGAGGTGGTGAGCGTGCTCACGTTGGCCTCGGCGCGTTGGGCGGCGAGTGCGAGCCAGCGAGCGACGGTGCCATCCGAGGAGTACGCGGCGGGATCGACGACGAGGCGTCCGGTGGATTCCTGCCGCACGCCTTGGACGTAGGGGCCATTGCGGGTGAGGCCGTACCACGCGGCGACCTCGCGCCCGATATTGGTGCGCTTGATATCGGTGTACGAGTAGTTGGCGATGAGGCGCCAGTTTTTCGTGAGATTGGCCGTGAAGCGCGCCTCGTAGCCTTCGGACTCGAGGTCGTGCGCGGCGTTGGAGGCTTGGGGGTTGAGCGAGGCGTAGATCGGCGCCCACTCGGCGGCGGTGTACGGGCGTCCCGCACCGACGAGCACGCTCGCCAGCGCATCCGATACGCGGGTGTTACGCCCCGGCGTGCCGCTGAAACCGATGGTGGTGAGGCGGCCCAGCTCGGTCGCGGTGAAGTACACGAGACGCGCGCTCACGCGACCTTGGAGCAGATCGAAATTGAGGCCGTAGTCGGAGCCCTCGCCCTCGGTAGCCTTGCCCACGCCGCCGTCGGGCAGGACCGTGCGGGAGAACGACGGGAGGCCCTTGTTGGTCGAGTAATTGGCCACGAGCGAGACCCACGGCAGCGCGTGCACTACTACGCCGGCGGATCCGGTATCGGCGGTGGCGGAGCTGGTCGTCGCCTTGCTGCGATCGCGGTCGACGATGTCGCCTTGGATGGCATCGCTATAGTAGCCGAGATCGTAGAGGTCGGAGCGATCATGGCGGAAGCCGAGGGTCGTAACGACCTTGTCGTTGAGGAAATAGCTCTGGAGGACCGCGAGCCCAGAGACGTTCTCCTGCTCGCCGCCGCTATTGTTGGCGCCGGCGACGGCATTGGCGAAGATCAGCGGGTAGCTGCGGCCGTCGAAGTTGATTGTCTTGGGCACGCGGCGCCAGTC
>JAZKEV010000050.1:2115-2629 GCA_040386765.1 Verrucomicrobiota bacterium
CCAAAGTCGCCCTCGGTGAGATAGTAGCGCACGGCCACCAGGTTGTTGGCATTGTTGGGCACGGCGTTGAAGGGACGGCCGGCCATCGCGAGGATGGAGCTGTAGCGTTGGTCGAACGTATCCTGGATCGAAGCCATCGCGGCGAGGCGGTGACGGCCGAACCACTTCGACTTCGTGTCGAAATTGTACGAGGCGGCGACGCGCGTCTCGCGCACCTCGCCGATATGAGTATCGCGGCGCCACGTGCCATCGTAGTAGAGGCGGCCGGCATAGGGATTGGCAGGTCCGCCGACGCCGAGGGTGAGATTGGGGTCGCCGCGGAGGAAAGGCTCGGAGCCAGAGATGAGGGTAACGAGCGCCGTGGTGCGCTGATAATTGTGCGCGACGTTGATCGCGAGGTCGCGCGTGACCTGCCAGTCGGCGCTGAGCGTGAGGTTGCGGATGCTCTGTTCGCGATTCATGCCGGGGCCGGCGGCATTGAGGTGCAGCGGGAAGAGGCGCTCATCGTGGATGC
>JAZKEV010000051.1:0-3560 GCA_040386765.1 Verrucomicrobiota bacterium
CGGCGTAAACAACACCACCGGCCTCGCCCTCGTCGAAGTCTACGAGCTGCCCTAAGGTAGGGCTGGGCGGCCCTGCCCCGCCGTTCGCAATTAAAAGGTCCGGCCACCCCGGCACTCCCGCCGCGCCCTCCCCTGTCACCCCCCTGTCATTGCGAGGAGCGCAGCGACGCGGCAATCCATCGACCTCCCGCGGAGCGCCATTCGAACACCATTGCCCTACGCACGCGTGGATTCTTCGCTGCGCTCAGAATGACAATCGGAAGTGGAACCACACGCCACCGCCCGTTTGACCGTCCGCCCACACCATCGCTGCCGGCCGCCGCGCGATGCTTTCCCCTCCACGCCATGCCCCTGTCCGCCCCGCGCCCGATCCCGATCCCTCGGACCCTTTCCCTTTTCGGCTTACTACTCCTCGGGACTCTCCACGCCGCTACCACTCCGCTGAAGTTCCACTTCAGCACCGACCGCGCCCCCACCGCCCCGGCCGACTCCATCGCCATCTCCGCGGAAACGATCTACTCCTCCGCACGCGGCTACGGCATCGAGCCGGTCGCGCCCTTCGCACCCGGCAAACCCTTTTACTTCACCGCCCGCGTCCCACAGGAGGGCAACTACCGCGTAACCGTCACGCTCGGCGATCCTACCGCCGTGTCGCTCACGACCATCAAGGCCGAGCTCCGCCGCCTCGTCGTCGCCGCCGCCATCGCCACCGCTGCCGGCGAGACAAAGCGCGTCTCCTTCATCGTCAATACGCGCACGCCCCGCATCGCCGCGATCCAAGCTCGCGCCTCCGCACCCGCTCTCGCCGCCGGCTCCGTCAAGCTCAAGGCCCCACGCGAAACCGTCCAGGAAGCGTGGGCGTGGGACGACGCGATCACCCTCGAGTTCGGCAACACCCGCCCTGCCGTCCGCGCCATCGAGATCGAGCCCGTGACGGTGCCCACCCTCTTTCTACTCGGCGACTCCACCGTCTGCGATCAGTCGAAGGAGCCCTACAATAGCTGGGGCCAGATGCTCCCGCGCTTCTTCAAGCCGACGCTCGCCGTCGCCAATCACGGCGAGTCCGGCGAGACGTATCGCGACTCCCTCGCGCGCCGCCGCCTCGATAAGATCGTAAGCGCGCTCCGCCCCGGCGACTGGGTGATGATGCAGTTTGGCCACAACGACCAGAAACAGATCGCCGCCAAGACCGGCGGTCCCGGGACCACGTATAAGGAGGAGATTCGCAAGCACGTCGCCGCCATCCGCGCCCATGGCGGCACGCCCATCCTCGTCTCGCCCATGGAGCGCCGCCGCTTTACTCCGGAAGGCAAAGTCGAGCTCACGCTCACCGACTACGCCAACGCCGCGCGCGACACCGCCCGCGAACTCGAAATCGAGTTCATCGACCTCCACGCGCTAAGCCAGCGCCTCTACGCCGCCCTCGGCCCCGAACGCTCCGCCCGCGCCTTCGCCACCGCCGCCGACGGCCAGATCGACAATACCCATCATAACAACTACGGCAGCTACGAGGTCGCCCGCTGCATCGTCCAGGCCCTCCGAGACCGCCAGCACCCTCTCGCGCAGTTCATCGCGGACGATGTAGGCCCCTTCGACCCCTCGCGTCCTGATAATCCGGATACCTTCGCCGTCCCCGCCAGCAGCCTCGTGACCAATGAGCGGCCCCTCGGCGACGACGCTAACGCGAAAAAATAACCTGCGGTATCTTTTTAGACACGGAGATCACGGAGGGGAGCACAGAGATCACAGAGCAGGGCAACTCCGCCTTTCCCCTGTGAACTCTGTGCAGCCTCCGTGACCTCTGTGTCCCAAAAATCAGGCCCTCCATCGCGGCCTCACACCTTCACCGCAACCCGCTTCCCCGTCCGAGCGGCCTCATAGATCGCGTCGATCACCACATTGTCGCGGCGGCCCACTTCGCCGGACACGACCGACTCGCGCCCTTCGCGCACGCAGCGCGCAAAGTCGTCCATTTGCAGCGCCTGCTGGTTCACATACGGCGTGAAGTCCAGCGGCCCTCGGCTCGTATCCACTTTTACCCCACGATACGTGAAGGTCTTTTCCTTGAAATGGATCCAGCCCTTGTCGCCCTCGGCTCGGAAGGTATCCGCCGAATGCGAGTAGCTCGTGAAGGCGTCGCACACGGCGCCGTTGGCAAACTCCAGCTTGTAGCGCGTGCCCTCCTCCACGTCCTTGAACAAGTCCGGCTTCGTGATCGGGCTGTGCTGCGCGGTCACAAAGGCCGGCGCCGCGCCCTCCGCGCACATGCTCGCCGCGTGGTTGATGTAGATGCCGATGTCCATCATCGGCCCGCCGCCCGCGAGCTTCCTGTCGATCCGCCAGCGCCAGTTGTTGATGTGGAAGCCGCGGTCGCCCGTCATCTTCTTCAGCACGCCAAAGTCCTTCTCCTTCGCGAGCCGCATCATTTCCTTGTGATACGGATCGAAGTGCAGGCGGTAGCCTATGCCACACTTCACCTTCGCCGCCTTGCACGCCGCGAGGATCGCGTCGCACTCGGCGGCGGTATTGGCCATCGGCTTCTCGATGATCACGTGCTTCCCCGCCTTCGCCACCGCGATCGCGTCGCGCATGTGCAGCCCGTTCGGCGTAACGACGTAGACGATGTCGATGTCCTTGTTCTCCGCCATCCGGCCCATCGTCTCGTAGCTCCAGACGTTCTTCTCGGGAAAACCGTAACCCTTCACCCACTCCGGCACCTTCTGCGGCGAGCCGGTCACGATGCCCGCGAGATAACAGTCTTTCGTGAGCTTGAGCGCCGGCCCGAGCTCCTTCGTGGCGTAGTTGCCCAGCCCGAGCAGCGCCACGCCGAGCTTCCGCGGCGCCGCGCCGCCCTGGGCCCGGATATAGGGCGCCGCGGCGAGCGCGGACATTCCCGCGGACAGCTGTCCTAGAAACTTGCGTCGCGACACGATTCTGGTAGGAAAGGAGGTGTTCATGAGAAAAGCACCCCGACTCTGCCCCGCCCCTTTTACGAGGCAAGTCGCGTGCACGGTGCTATCGTTAACCAGCCCCGCTTCTCTCTTGCCCGCCTCCTCTCAGCATCTTTGCTCGCCCTTCTGCGTCTGACCCTCCGCGCGCAACCCCGCGCTCCCCTTTTTCTATGAAAACCCCACTTGCCCTGGCCCTCCCCCTCGTCGCTGCGACGCTCGTCGTCGCGGCCGGCGCCCCGCGCGACGTGTCCTTCCAGAAGATTGTCCTCACCGGCGAATACTTCTGCGACGGCATCAACGCCGCCGATGTCGATGGCGACGGCAAGATGGATGCCATCGCCGGCCCGTACTGGTACGCCGGCCCCGACTTCAAGACGCGCCACTCCTTCTACGAGCCGGTGCCGCAGCCCATCGAGGAGAAGCCGACGAACTCGATGTTCACCTTCCCCTACGACTTCAACGGCGATGGCAAGGTCGACATCCTCGTCCTCGGCCGCGTGCTCTTCCACGAAGCGTACTGGTACGAGAACCCCGGCAAGGCCGAGGCCACCAAGCCCGACGCCCGCTGGGAAAAGCACTTCGTCTCCCAGCGCGTCTTCGGCGAAGCCC
>JAZKEV010000051.1:3570-6838 GCA_040386765.1 Verrucomicrobiota bacterium
CTTTGGCGACATCGATGGCGACGGCAAACCGGAGATACTGTCGATCTCGGGCATCAGCGATAAGGAGAAGATCAAGCAGTGGGGCTGGTACAAACCCGACTGGGCCAATCCCACCAAGCCCTGGACCTTCGTCCCCGTGACCGAGAAGGCCGAGTTCAACCATTACTACCACGGCGAAGGCTTCGGCGATATCGACGGCGATGGCCTCACCGACCTCGTGCTCAACGAGGGCTGGTGGCAGCAACCCGCCAAGGGCTCGCCCGCCGGCACACTCTGGAAGAAGCATCCCTTCGTCCTCAGCACCGACCGCGGCGGCGCGCAGATCCTCGTCTACGACGTCGATGGCGACGGCAAGAACGACATCGTCACCGCCAAGAACGCCCACGGCTGGGGCATGTCGTGGTTCAAGCAGGTTCGCGATGCTGCCGGTGCGATCTCCTTCACCGAGCACCGCATGATGGGCAAGCCCGAGGAGCAGGCCGAGTTCGGCGTCGCGTTCTCGCAGCCGCACGCGCTCACCACCGCCGATATCGACGGCGACGGCCTCCTCGATGTCGTCACCGGCAAGCGCCGCTGGGCTCACGGCCCCAAGGGCGACGTCGACCCCATGGGCACGCCCGTCAACTACGCCTTCCTCCTCCGCCGCGACAAGTCCGCCCCCGGCGGCGCGAAGTTCACGCCGAAGCTCATCGACGACAATTCCGCCCTCGGCACGCAAGTCGTCTCCGTTGATATGAACGGCGACAAGATCCCCGATGTCCTCACCGCCTCCAAACTCGGGGCCTTCGTCTTCATTACGAAACGGAAATGATCCTGCCTTCCCGCCGCCTCCCCATGGCCCGTCGCCTGAGCGGCGGGATCGCCTCCGCGCTGCTGGCCACGCTGGCCCTTTCGGTCATCACGCCCGCCCGCGCTGAAGTCCAGATCGAGCGTCTCTTCCTCGCGGATGCCGCGCCCAGCAGCTTCGCCATCGGGCTGCCCGGTGGCGTGAATTTCTGCTTCGATCCCGTCCGCGGCGCGGTCAGCTACGCGTGGTCCGGCGGCTTCCTCGATCTCACGCCCACGCGCCCCGGCGCCGGCAAGTTCATCGCTGCCGCCAAGCTCCTCGGCCCCATCGTCTATCGCGAAACCGGGACCTCCCCGCTCCGCCGCGGCGATCCCTCGCGCGCGCCCACGGTCGAGTTCACGGGCTATTCGCTCCGCGAAGATTCCGTGGAATTCCGCTACACCGTCGATGGCACACCGGTCCGCGAAGAGATCCGAGTCCGGCCCGATGGCGGCGCGCTTCTCCGCCGTTTCCATATCTCCGGTGGCACCGACGCGAAGTGGTGGCACGTCATCGACGGCCAGCCACCCTCCGAGCTCCGCCGCGAGACCGGCGGCACCTTCCTCCTCGAACTTCCCCTCGCGAAATCCAAGCCATGAGTCACGCCCGCCTCGTCGCCCTGCTCGGAAGAGCCGGGACTTCGCGCATCACGCCCTCGAAATCCTCCCGCATATCCCGCGGCCTCCGACGCGGCTTGCGCGCTCGCCTCGCCGCCCTCGCCGTCGGCCTCGGGCTTAGCCTCCTCGGCGGCACCGCGCTCCACGCCGGTTACAAGATCGAGAACGTCTCCTACCCCGCCGAGATCAAGGGCGGCCTCTCCTCCGTAGTCTTCTCGCCGAATGGCTCGCTCGTCATCGCCACCCGCCTGGGCGAGATCTGGATTCGCGATGCGAAGACCAGTGCGTGGCGCCGCTTCGCGCGCGGTCTCGATGAGCCCACCGGCATCGTCATAGAGTCCGAGCGCGTCATCTACATCTCGCATCGCCCCGAGCTGCTCCGCGCCACCGACTCCGATGGCGATGGCCGCGCCGATACCTTCGAGGCGCTCGGCGCCAAATGGGGTCTCGCGCAAAACTACCACGAGTTCTTCTTCGGCCTGAAACGCGACCGCGCGGGCAATTTCTACGGCTCGCCGTCGCTCGACTCCACCGTCACGCGCGACGCCGCCCACAAGAAGGAGTATGCCACGCTGCCCGTCCGCGGCACCCGCAATCTCGACCACGTCCTCGAGCCCACCGGCCACATGTCCGAGCTGCCGTGGCGCGGCTGGATGGTCCGCATCGGGCCCGACGGGAAATTCGAGCCCTTCGCCAGCGGTTTCCGCCAGACCAATGGCATCGCGCTCAGCCCCGACGGCGACCTCTTCGTCACCGACAACCAGGGCGACTACAAGCCCTCCACCGGCCTCCTCCACGTGGAGAAGGGCGATTTCCACGGCCACGCCGGCAGCTTGAAATGGGACCCGGCGTACGATGCCGCCGCCCTCACCACTGAGAAGCTCTGGCAGCGCGTGAAGACGCCCGCCATCGTCTTCCCGCACGGCCCGATGGGCAACTCCCCCGGCGAACCCGTCTGGGACCAGAGCCGCGGCAAGTTCGGCCCGTACGCCGGGCAGGTCTTCGTCGGCGACTACAGCCGCCTCATGATCCGCGCCTCCCTCGAGCGCGTTGGCGGCGCGTGGCAGGGCGCATGTTTCCCCTTCCTCGGCCGCAACGAGCTGCCCACCTATGTCACGGGCGATCGCTACAAGGCCGGCGCCACGCGCGCCACCTTCGCCCCCGATGGCAGCCTCTACCTCTCCGCCACCGCCGGCTGGGGCGCCGGTGAAGACGGCCTCCAGCGGATCACGTGGGATGGCAAGCTCTCGCCCGATATCCGCGACATCAAGCTCACGGACCGCGGCTTCGCGCTCACCTTCACCAAGCCCATCGATCGCGCGCAGCTCGCCAAGCCCGAGAGCTACGACCTCACGCGCTTCCGCTACTACTATCACGCGAAGTACGGCTCGCCTTGGGTCGACGAGGCTCGCGTATCGATAAAAGAAATACACGCCGCGGCCGATGGCCTCTCCGCCGAGCTCGTGCTCGCCGAGCTGAAGCCAGGCTTCATTTACGAAGTCTCCGTCCCCACGCTCCGCACCACGGACGGCGAATCGCTTGCCAACCCGCTCGCGTATTACACCGCCAACCGCCTCCGCAACGGCGAGCGCACCGTCGGTGGCACCACCCGCCTCCCGCTTCCCGGCGAGACCTCCCTCGGCGCCAAAGAAGCTCCCGGCGAGACCGCCAACGCGCCGACCGCTGCCCAGATCGCCGCCGGCGAAAAAATCTACCGTCTCTACTGCGTCGCCTGCCACCAGCCCGACGGCCGCGGCCTGCCCGTCCCCGGCGGCGCCGCCAACTTCGTCGACGACAAATCCCGCCTCGCCAAATCCGACGCCGA
>JAZKEV010000051.1:6938-11706 GCA_040386765.1 Verrucomicrobiota bacterium
GCGGCGCCGCCAACTTCGTCGACGACAAATCCCGCCTCGCCAAATCCGACGCCGAACTCCTCAAAGTAATCGGCGACGGCCTCGAGGCGAAAGCGATGCCCGCCTTCGGCGCCATCATCAACACCAACCAGCGCCGCGCCGTCCTGGCGTACATCCGCGCGACGTTCGGCGAGAAGAAGCCGTAAGCCGGTAATCCGGCCTTCAGGCTCTCTGGATCGAACGTAGCCCGCCGCGTGAGCGGCGGGACTTCAGGAGCCCCGCCAGCAACGTAGGCCGCCAGTTCGCTGGCGCTTCGTCCGCACTCGGACAAGCGCCCGCCAGCGAGCAGCCCTACCACGCATACGGACCTTCTGCGCTACGAGGGCAGGAAAAAAGCCCCACCCGTCTCCGCGTAGCCCTGCGCGTGAGCGCAGGGACGGCTGCGAAAAGAGAGCGCGTATCCCTCACGGGCCGCTCAAGGCCTTTATTCGAAATCAAGCGCCCCATCTTACCTTGGTCATTCTGAGCGCAGCGAAGAATCCACGTGAGCGGACACCATGCCATCTTCGCTCACGTGGATTCTTCGCTGCGCTCAGAATGACAAACAATTTTGAAACGTACCCTAGCCTGCGCTCCAAATACCCAAAGTGCTCCGAGCGCGGGCCAAAGCTCCGTGCTACATCTGCCAGCTATCGCTCTAGTGCCACCGCTCTAACTAACAGCCAAGGGCGCCATACGCCCTTGGACTCCTCACTGCGGTTTCTTACTCCGCCTTCTTATTCTTCGAACGCGTCCGGCGCGGCTTCTTTTCCGCGTCGTCGCCGCCTTCCGTCGTGGCATCGCCGGCCTCTTCGCCTTCGGCCCCGGCGTCTTCGGCGGACTCATCGTCCTCCTCCGACTCGGGCTTCTCGTCGGCCTTCGCGGCCTTGGCGTTGAGAAACAGTTCGCCGCGCGAGTTCTTGCTCAACCAGAAGCTTTCGCCCGCGTGGTCGGCATACACCGGCTTTTCGCGTGCTTTCTCCGGCAGCTTGAGGCCCGCGCCCACGAGCGCCGCGATGACATCGTCGGCGCTCTTGCCCAATTCTTCCGCGAGTCGGTCGGCCTTGGCCGCGACAGCGCCAGACTTTGTCTCTTTCAACAACGGACGAACCTCTGCGAGCACGCCGCTGCTCGAACCGCTTGAAGTGCTGCCACCCGCAGGAGCCGATGTACCCTCGGTCGCGGCAGCGGCCGTCTCCGTCGAAGCGGGAGCGGACGCAGGCGGTGCAGACACTTCGGCGGGCATGGGTGCGGCTTCGCGCTCGCGCTCGGTTCCGGAGAGGCTCGGAGCCTCAGCAGGAGTGGGAGCCGGTGCATGTGCGGCAGGTTCTGCCGTGGCCGCCTCGGTCCTCGCCGCGGCCGCATCCGTCGAGGAGGGAGTTCCCTCCGCCGTCGGAGCAGCATCCGTGGAGGACGCAGGCGTAGCTTCGGTCGTCGAAGCGGGAGCCGCATCCGTCGCCGGAGCTGCATCGCCCGCCGGGGCTCCACCGGTAGAAGAGCCACCTTCGGGTGTCGCTGTCGCAGATCCGGAGCCTTCCGACGCCTGCGCGTCGCTGGCTGCGGCCGCCGCCGCCTGCGCGAGGGTTTCGCCCTGACGCTTCTCGCGACCGTTGATCCACAGCCCGCCGCGCGAATCGAGATTCAGCCACCAGACTTCATTGCCGATTTCGGCGTAGACCGGCTTGTCGCTGTGCGAAGCCGGCATCGTCAGACCGAGCGTGACAAAGGCCGCCTTGAGATCGTCTTCCTTGGCCCGCAGTGCGCGCGCCAAAAAGGTCGTGCTGCCCGAGCCACCCGGCCCGCGACGATTCCGCCGCATGTGCGGACGGATCTTGCCGAGCAGCGCCGAGCCTTCCGGCAGCGCCTGACCCTGCTTCTGGCCATTCTCGCGGGCCGGAGCCTGCTGACCACCTTGCTGAGTTTGTTCCGCCTTCTCCGCTTTCTCGTCACCCTCGGAGGCAGTCTGCTCGGCAGAGTCCGTGCTAGCCGGAGCCTGCTCGGCCTCCGGGGTTTCCTTCACGGGCTTCGGCGCGTGCTCGCGCTCGCGCTGCGGCTTCGGTGCTTCCTCCTCGATCACGATCCGCTGGGCTTTCACCGAGCGGAAGACCGGACGCGGCTTCTCCTTGGTATTGATCCAGAGCTCGCCGCGGCGGTTGATGTTCAGCCAGTAAAGATCGCCGTCGTATTCGACGTGCTCCACCTTGGAGTCCTCGTCCTCGGGCATCACGAAACCGCACTCGACCAAGGCGCTCTTGAGATCCTCTTCCGTCTGGTCCCACTTCTTGGCGAGATAATCGACGCCCACCGACATGCCGGGGCCGCGTTGATTGCGGCGCATGTGGGGCTTGATCGCCTCGAAGAAGGACGGGAGGTCGTCCTCATCACCCAGCTTGTCCCAATCGTCCTTATCCTCTTCGGCGGCCTCGGGCTCGTCGTCGCGCGAGGTATCCACCGGCTTGCGGAAGCCATCCTCCGGCGCGGCTTTCTCCTCGAGGAAGCTCGGCGCGCGCTCTTCGCCGCCACCAGCCGCCGCAGGCTGATTGGCCGCCTTGAACTTCGCTTCGAACTCCACGCGCAGTTTCTCGGCTTCGGCCTTGGCCGCCGCCGCCGCCGCATCCTGCAACGTCCAGTCGCGCTGCGTCGAGCGCCGCGCCAGGCCGGTGAAGACCAGGAAATTATCCGGCTGGGTGTGAAACTGAATGATCTCCCACTCATCGCGGCCGAGATCGTTCAGAAATTTTTCCATCAGGTCGGGCCGGGCGAATCCGCCTTTGCCGCTCGTGATAACCTTGTATTCCCAAAGTGACATAAATTGTGCTCCACGCCCTGCGCGGAACCCCACCCATCCCAAAACGGCAGCCGCTTGCCCAGCCTATAATCGCACCCCGCCTCCCGCCCCTGCGAAGGCCGCGTCATAAACTTCCTCTCGCCACCCCGCCCCGCTTGCGCCTGTCGCTCTAGGGCATCCACTAACGTTTCGCCGTTTCACCCGTCTATAGTCGCGAAGCTCTGCCGCATGCCCCCGCTCTCCGCCCGTTTTCGCCTTCTCTTTCTGAGCCTGCTCGGCTGTGCCGCGGCTGCCCGCGCCCAAAATAACCCGGCCAACGCCACCCCAGCCGAGCTCGATAGCATCGAGGTCACCGCCCAGCGCTACAAACCGGTGAAGTTCAGCTCTCCCGGCTTCCTCGTCGGTCCCCCGGGATTCGGCGGCGCCTCGATGCCGATGCTGGAGTTCAATTTCATGGGTCCGATGGTAGTTACCGCCACCCGCACGCCCCAGGCTCCCACCGAGGTCGCCGCCACCCTCAAGCTCCTCTCGGCCGAGGCCATCCGCCGCGCTCCCGCCCTCACGCTCGACGGTATGCTCCGCAGCGTCCCGGGCTTCAGTCTCTTTCGACGCAGCGATAGCTTCACCGCCAACCCCACCGCCCAAGGAGTCTCCCTCCGCGGCCTCGGCCCCAGCGGCGCCAGCCGCTCCCTCCTCCTGCTCGACGGGGTGCCGTTGAATGACCCCTTCGGCGGCTGGATCGCGTGGACGAAGCTCCCGCGCGAAGGCCTCGCGCGCGTCGAGGTCGTGCCCGGCGGCGGCGCCACCGCCTGGGGCAACGCCGCCCTCGGCGGCGTCGTGCAGATTTTCTCGTTACAGGCCCGGACAACCATGGAGGTCCTCGACCGCCCGCCGGCACCCATCGCGTGGACTTCGGCGGGTTCGCTGCGTTTCGCGGCTACGCTGGGCGACTACGATACCCGCAGCGCCGAGCTCGCCCTCGTCGTCCCCGTCGCGCGCGGCGCGCTTCAGATTCTCGGCCGCACCTTTGGCACCGGCGGCTTCTCGCTCGTCGCGCCCGAGGATCGCGGCGCCATCGACCAGCCCGCCTGGAGCCGCCACCGCTGGCTGACCGTTCGCTTCCGCCAGGCCCTCGGCAAGGCCCTCGACCTCCTCGCGACGGCGCGGGTCTTCGAGGAAGAGCGCAACAACGGCACGCCCTACCAGCGCAACGGCTCCCGCGAGAAGTTCATCTCCCTCGCGCTCGCCGGCCAGCCCGCCGATGCCTTCGCCTGGCAATCGGTCGTCTACGTGCAGACGCAGGGCTTCGCCTCGACCTTCAGCAGCGTCAACGCCACCCGCACCGCCGAGACGCCCGCCAGCGATCAATTCGCGGTGCCCTCGACCGCCTTTGGCGCCGCGTGGACCGGCATTGTGCAGCACCGTTTTCAGGCGAAGACGAGCTTCGGCGTCGATACCCGCCTCGTCCGCGGCGAGACGCGGGAGCACTTCACGTTCGCCGCCGGCGATTTCACCCGGCTCCGCGTAGCGGGCGGCAAGCAATCCGTCGCCGGCGTCTTCGTGCTGCACGAGCGGCCCTTCACCAACGATTTCCGCACCACGCTCGGCGTCCGCCTCGATCGCTGGGCGGATACCGCTGGCCACCGCCGCGAGTCCGACCGCTTCACCGGCATCCTCTCCCGCGACGATCGCTACGCGGATCGCGATGGCATCTCGTTCAGCCCCAGCGCGGGCTTCGTCTGGTCGCCCGCCCCCGCATGGCGCATCCGCGCCAATGCCCAGCAGGCCTTCCGCCGCCCGACGCTCAACGAGCTCTACCGCCCCTTCCGCGTCGGCCCCAACATCACCGAGGCCAACGCCGCCCTCGGCACCGAACGCGTGCGCACCGGCGAGCTCGGCGCCACGTGGACCCTGCATTGAGCGCAGCGACAATTCCCTCTCGACCTTGCGTCACGACACGCA
>JAZKEV010000052.1:0-3961 GCA_040386765.1 Verrucomicrobiota bacterium
CGCTCCGGCATCATCGTTGATACTTCTTAGTAGCTACTTAACGGAGTAGTGCTAACGATAGATCTGCGAGAGCGCGGCGACGATCTGCTTGAGGCGTTCGCGGAGGACTTTGGGCTGGAGGACCTGGGCATCGGCGCCCCAGCGGAGGACCCAGCGCTCGATCTCGGGGAGGGCGCCGAGCTGGAGGGTGAGCTCGAGGCCGCCGTCGGAGATTTCGCGGAGTTTTTGGGACTCGTGCCACTCACGTTCGCGCACGCGGTCGGCGACGGCGGGCGTGAAGCGGATCACAACGCGATAATCCCGATCACCGCCGAGCACGCCGAGCGCATTGGCGAAAAACTTCTCGGGCGAGAAATCGGCGGGGCGCGTGAACGTGGTGTCGCTGACGGTCACGTGCGTGATGCGCGGCACGGCAAAGGTGCGGAGCGCGCCGCGCGCGATGTCGAAGGCGACGAGGTACCAGAGGTTGTCGCGGTTCGCGAGGTGGTAGGGGCGGACGCGGCGGAGCGCGGTGTTGAGGTCGCCGGGCTTGCGGTAGTCGAACTCGATCTCGAGATGGTGGTGCACCGCGCGGCTGAGGTGGTTGAAGACTTCCGCATCGGAGCGCCCCATGCCGACGCTCTTGAAGGAGACGGATTGCAGCTCGTCAGAGTGGGAAAAGCTCACGGTGTCCTGCAGGCCGGCGGACAACTTATCGAAGGAGGCCGAGAGCTGGCGATGGAACGCAGTGCCCCGATACTGTTCTAGAGCCTTGCGCGCCACCATGAGCGCGAAGACCTCGCCCTCACTCACCTTGACGGTGGGAAAGGAGGAGACGTGCTCCGTGTAGCGATACGTGTTCTTTTTGGCGTCGAACTCAATGGGCAGCTCGAGCCGGTCGCGCATGTAGGCGATGTCGCGCACGATGGTCTTGCGCGAGACCTCGAGCGAGGTGGCGAGCTTGGTGCAGTTGGTGGAGGCGCCCCGCTGCAACTCCTCATGGATGCGGAGCATGCGTTCGACGAAGCCGTGATCGACACGACGATAGGGCATAATAGTAAGAAACTTTGAGGGTGGCCAAAGGTCTGACCCACGTACCTGTGTAACATAGGGCGCATGAAAGCAAACGCTCGCTCAAAAAAATGCCCGGTTCCGCTCGCGCTGGCGTGGTCTCACTCCGGCATTCCCTGCCGGGTGACGCCTTGGCCCGAGCTGCGTTTCGAGCGGCTTTACGGGGAGGAGTGGATCGCGCTCGATCCCTCGGAAGAGATGCTCGCATCGGCCGCGCAGAGTTGTGGGACGCGCGAGTGGACGACGTTCATGGAGTTCATGCCCGAGGAGCTGCGCGCTTTTCTCGAGCAGTTCACGCTCCTGCGCATGCCCGCTCTGCTGGTGGCGGCGCGTTGCCCGCAGCTGATGGCCGATCTCGCGGAAACCCCGGCACTGGTGCCGTTTGTTGCGGCGCACATGCGGCTGCGCGGCACAAAGACGCCGCGCTGGGATGAGATCTCGGTGGTGCATGAGCGCGAAGGGCTTTTCGGGGTGCTGCAATGGCTGGGGCTGCCGGCCTCGCGCCAGACGCTCTCGATCCTGCGCCATGTGGATGCGCCGGATCTGCCGCGGAAATTATTAGAGCCGCTCCGGGCCGCGCTGTGGGAGCCGGAGACGATCTGGGTGCTGTCGCATGCGGAGGTGCTGACGGATACGAAGCTGCAGGCGGCGTGTCATGCGCTGGCGGCGTAAGGGGCGCGAGCGTCGCACATGGTGGTTGACTGGTGGTTGGTGGTCGGAGCCGGCTTGGATGGGATGAGATATCGTCATCCTCAAGGGCGATGCGATCCCTGCGCTCACGCGCAGGGCCACCAAACCACACAAAGCCCAATAGAGGGCGACAGTGGCCCAGAATCCTTCTCCGTCTTTAACACCGTTGCGTCCCGGCACACGAGAGCCCTGAAAACGGCGCGTGAGTCAACTTGCGCGATCCAACCTCAGGCGCCGATGGGCGCGACGGTGTCGAAGCGGAGGACGGCGCGATTTTGTGCGCGCGATTCGGTGAGCGAGACGGCGAAGCGGGCCTCCCAATCGTTGCCCTCTTCTGTATCGATCAGGACCTGGGCGATGGACCACTCGGGGGCGCCGGGTTGGTCGTCGCCGCTCCAGTGGGTGTGCTTGGTGGAGCGGCCCTCGGGATCGAGGCGGAATCGGCCATGCGCGGTGAAGTACGGCGCGAAGGCGGCCTCGAGGCGCTTGGCCTCCGGGGAGAGCGGCGCGTTTTCGGCGGGGCCGATGCCGGCTTCGCCGGTGCCGAGACGATTGGCGGCGCTTTCCCAATCGCGGGCGGCGACATCCTGGAGCACGCCGAGGAGGGCAGTGCGGACGAGGCGGTGGAAGGCGGCGCTGTCGCGCGTGATGTCGAAGGTCGCGGGGCGTGCAGGCTTGTCGCCCGAGGCATCGGCGGCGACGAAGTCGGGATTGCGCATCCGCTCCCACTCTTCGAGCAGGCTGGAATCGATGCCGCGGATCAGCTCGCGGAAGTAGTCCTCCATCTCGACGACTTCCTCGGTCTTGGCGGAGGAGGGGACGGTTTGCGCGAGGACTTTCCAGACCTGCGAGAGGTGGCGCAGGAGGAGGCCTTCGGAGCGCTGCAGCCCGTAGTCGCGGATGTAGTCGGCGAAACTCATGTAGCGCTCGAACATCTCGCGCGCGATGGACTTGGGACGGACGTTCTCCTGCTCGACCCACGGATGCTTCGCGGCGAAGGCGTTGAAGGTATCGTAGAGGAACTCGCGGAGCGGCTTTGGGTGCTCGAGCTGCTCGAGCTTTTCCATGCGCTCGTCGTACTCGATGCCGGCGGCGCGCATCTTCTCGAGCTCGTCGGTTTTGATTTTATCGAGCTGGCGGCGGAGGATGGCGTCGGGGTCCTCGACGATGGCCTCGCAGAGGGTGAGGACATCGAAGGGGTAGTCGGGCGACTCGCGGTTGAGGAGCGGGAGCGTGTCGATGAGGTAGAGCGAGAGCGCCTGATGGAGGGAAAAATCATCCTGCAGCTCGACGTTGACGCGGAGCTTGGGGCCGGGTGCGCCGCGGGGGGAGATCGCGACGATCTTGCGCTCGACGAGCGCGCGGAAGAGCTGCCAGGCGCGTTTGCGGAGACCCCGCTTCTTGTGCTCGGTCTCGTGCGAATCGCGAATGAGGTGCTGCATCGCACGGCAGCCATCGCTCTCGCGGCCGAGCACGAGGAGGAGCATGCCGTGGGAAACAGCGAAGTGTGAGGTGAGCTCCTCGGCGGGGGCGGTGCGGAGACGCTCGAAGGTCTTGGCATCCCAGCCGACGGAGCCCTCGGGGGCGCGGGCCTTCTGGGCGTTTTTCTTTTTGCCGGGATTGGCGGCGGCTTTCAGCTCGGCCTGGCGGTTTTCGATGACGTGCTCGGGAGCCTGGATGATGACATAGCCCTTGTCGTCGTAGCCCTTGCGGCCGGCGCGGCCTGCGACCTGGCGGAAGTCGCGCACGCTGAGGATCGCGGCCTTCTTGCCGTCGTACTTCCAGAGCTGGGTGAAGATGACGGTGCGGATCGGGACGTTGATGCCAACGCCGAGGGTATCGGTGCCGCAGATGAGCTTGAGCAGGCCCTTCTGCGCAAGCTGCTCGACGAGGATGCGGTACTTGGGGAGCAGGCCGGCGTGGTGCACGCCGATGCCGTGGCGGAGCCAGCGGCGCATGTCTTTTCCGTAGGGGCTGTTGAAGCGGACGTTTTCGAGCGCGGTCTGGAGGGCGGCCTTTTCCTCCTTCGAGCAGATGTTGAGGCTCATCAACGACTGCGCGGCTTCGCTGGCGGAGCGCTGTGTGAAGTAGACGAGATAGACCGGGGCGCGCTTGAGGGAGAGCAGCTCGCCGATGCGCTCCGTGAGCGGCATCTCGGAGTACTCGAACTCCAGCGGCACGGGGCGGCGGTCGCTGCGGACCGTGACGCTCGGTGCGGCGG
>JAZKEV010000053.1:0-402 GCA_040386765.1 Verrucomicrobiota bacterium
TGATCCGGCGCAAAGTGCGACGCAAAAGCAAAGGGCAGCCCAAGCGCCGCCGCCAGTTGCGCGCTGAATAAGCTGGAGCCCAGCAGCCAGATCGGCACCTCCAGCCCCACCCCCGGCACAGCCTGCACCGCCTGGCGGGCGGAAAGCGCGCCCGACTGTCCACGCGCCGGCCGGAAATAATTCTGCAGCTCCACCACATCCTCGGGAAACGTATCCGCGCTCTCAGTACGTCCGCGCCGCAGCGCATGTGCGGTCAATTGATCCGTACCCGGCGCGCGACCGAGCCCGAGGTCGATGCGCCCGGGAAAAAGCGAGGCGAGCGTGCCAAACTGCTCCGCGATTACCAGCGGCGGATGGTTGGGCAGCATGATCCCGCCCGAGCCGACGCGAATCGTCGAGGTC
>JAZKEV010000053.1:412-8475 GCA_040386765.1 Verrucomicrobiota bacterium
GTGCAGGGCATCCGCCACGGTGCCCCCTTGCACAATGGGAGCCAGATCGAGAACTGAAAACGGGATCATAGCCCTCACCGTGCGCGGCTTTCGCGATTTCGCCAGCGCACGCTTCGCAAGGCCGTAGCGCGGAGCTAAAAGACATGCCCTCCGGCGCCCCGAAGCGGGAGACTCCGACCCCACCCGAGAAGCCGGTATAGCCACTGTTTGGGGGAAGGATCGCCTGCGTGGTAGGCAGCCTGCTTGCAGGCGCTTGTCCGACCACCCACCAGCGCCAGCAAGCTGGCCGCCTACCTGGCATACGGCCACTTATCCTGACAGCTTCCAAGGCCGCGGCGGTCGTGATCGACCGCCGCGGCTGCGGGAGGGCCACCGATGAGGATGGTCGCCCTCCTCCCACCCTCAGCGGTCGAAGATATAATCGAAGACGTCGTAGAAATCCTGATACACTTCCTTGTTCGCGGTCCCCACTTCGTGGACCATCAGGATGTTGTTCGCCTTCAGGACGAAGTCGTTGTACTTCGCATTCGTCGAACCGCCCGCGGAATAATAGTGGGCGGTCCCATTGAGCGTTAACGCGAAGGTCATGTTCTTGCTGTGCGTCGGCTGGTCCAGCGACAGACGATTGGCCGCGATCGGATCATAGTCGTCCGAGTCGCGATCGTCGTCGCCCACCGCGCAGCGCACGTTGCTCGTGGCGCTGTTGGAAAGATCGATGCTGTGGAGGAAGGCCATCTCGTTCACCTCGTCCATGAAGTTCACGCCAAACTCGGTCCAGTTCGCATTGTGGAACCGGAGATAGCCCTGGTTCAGCTTGACGAAGGGCGCGGTGACGCCGCTCGTGTTGTTGATGATATCGAAGACCTTCGCCACCGGGTTGTAGGTCGTGGACCAGAAATTGGCCGCCGTCACCGGGTAGAAGTAAGCCGAGATCCCGTCGGCATCCTCGACATAGTTCAGTCCGCCCGACGCCGCATGCAGGCTCGCCATCGTGCCGCGAAAGGCGGTGGGGCTGCTGTCCGTCGCATGCGGCCACAGCGCATCGTCGAAGTACTTCTTGTAGGCGGCATAAAGTCCGCTGTTCTGGTAGACGACCACGCCGGTCTGCTGCCAGTTCTTGCTCGAGATCGGGTTGTAGCCCGACCAGTCGTCCACGTTGGCACTCGTGGTGTAGACCACGCTATGGTAATCCGTCGAGCCGCTCCGCGTTTTATTGATGAGCAGGAATTTATTGTGCATCTGGTTGTCCGACGAGTCACCCCACCCCACAACCTTGTAGGAGAGATTGGCGCCGCCATTGTCGTCGAGATAGCCGGTGATGGTCGCCAGCGAGATGGCCGACTCGCCCGCCTTGTGGATGATGAGCTTCACGATCACTCCGGCCTGCGCCGCCTTGCAGAACGACCAGAGCAGCTTCTCGGAATCGGCACCCGCGAAGTCGGTATCGGCCACCTTCAGGTAGGTGGTCGGAGCGGCGGGGTTGAAGCCGACGTAGAGATCGTAGGACATCCGATACGTGGTGAAGCGGATCTCAACCGTCTCGCCGGAATGCGCCTGTTTGTAGGCGATCGCCTTCTGAATGAGATCGGAATACTTCGCGATCACGTGCCCGGTGCCACCCGTGGAATCGGGAGACGGGCGTTGTTCGTAGACGCGGACTTTGCTGTTACCCTTGGTGCGCGTGGCGTATTCGACGGCCTGCGACACGACGGGAAAGGAGAGGGAGATGAGACAAGCGGCGGCGATGCGCCGGCGGCAGCGAGACGATAGTATGAAAGCAAACATGAGGGAAACGGAGTTAAGGATTGAGAAACAGGGAGGCGCAGGCCTCCCGAAAACGACGAGCGGCCCGGCTAAGCCGGACTCATGCAGTTGGAGGCGGCGCAGCGAGGCGAGATGGCGAGCAGATTTCGGTCGAGGAACCCCGACGCATACCCGGAGGGTATGTGGAGCGGGTGACGCAGACTGAAAGGTGCCGCCAGATCGCCTCGATGTGACCCGATCAACTGCATGAGACCGGCTTAGAAGCGGCGCGACACCTCGAGCGAGAACTGCCGGCCGCGCGGATCGGCGGTGCCCACTTGAAAAGCCTCGGCGGTATCGGCGAGCGGCGGCCAGGTATCGAAGACGTTGTTCACTCCGAACCGCACGCTGAGGTCGCGCAGCCACGGGCGGCTGGTGCGGGTAAAGCGATACGCGACGTAGGCATTGTGCGTCACGAGCGGCTCCACGCGGAGGTAGTAGCGGAGGATGCCGTTGTCGTTGATCACCGTGATGTCCTTCGGCTGGCCGAGCGCGTCGTAGATCACCTTCGTGGTCGCCGCCGCCGTGCTGGCGAATTCGCCGAAGTAGTTCGCAAACCACCCGGCCGACCAGGAGCCGCGCTGCCACGTCAGGGTGAGATTGCCGCGCCACTCCGCCCGGCCATCTTTGCCGAGCGCCGAAACGATGAGGCCATTGGGCGTGAGCTGCTCGTCGCGCTTCAGGTAGTGCGTCGCCTCACCCTTCAATGTGAACTGGCCTGCCTGCAGCGGCCGCAGGCGATACTGGAAGCCGAATTCCGCACCGGCGAGTTCGCGGCCGCCGAGATTGATGTAGTCGTTGATGATGCTGGAGAGCTCACCCACCGGAGCGCGCCGCGTGGCGGCGGTCGGCTGCCGCGCGTTGTAGGCCGCGAAGGCCGCCCGGTCCTGCTCGGTCACCGGCAGCCGCGCGACTTGCCCGTAACCCTGGTAGGCGTCCGTGCCCGAGCCGAGATTGACCTGGTCGATGGGCGTGCCGCCAGCCAGCGCCTTCTGCGTCGCGAGATCGAGGAAGAGCTCGTCGCGCAGCATCGTCTCCGGCACGCCGAGGCTGGAGATCGCGTCCTTCTGGCTGATGCGCCAGTAGTCGAAGGTGATCGAGAGGCCGCGCACTTTCGGCACATCGAGCACGAAGCCGGCGACCCAGCTTTTCGCGGTCTCAGGCCGCAGGTTGCCATTGCCCTGGCGGAAGGTGCGGCGGGGCCGGCTCGCGTCCGCGAGGGCGCCCGTGACCTCGGAGCGATACGGGTCGTCGGAACTGCCCACGCGCAGGAGCGGCGTGGTGTTGGTCTGCACCAGATTGGGCGCACGGAACGACTCGTTGTACGAGCCGCGCAGCTTCAGCGCGTTGAACGGATTCCACACCAGGCTGGCCTTGGGCTTGGTGCTCTGCCCGAAGATCGAGAAATGCTCGAAGCGGCCCGCGAGGCTCAACTCGAGCGCCTCGACGAGCGGCAGGCGGTTGGCCCGCGTGACGAAGGGCAGCGCCAGTTCGGCATAGGTCGCATAGATCGTCTGGGCCGCGTCGATCGGCACATTGGGGCTCATCGCGATGAAGTCGTTGTCATCGTCGCGCATGTACGGGAACTCGCTGCCCGCGCCCGGAGGATTGAGCCCGGCATAGACATCCTTCTTCGCATCGTAGCTCTCCCACCGGAGCTCGGCGCCGGTCGCGACTTTCATCCGCCCGCCGCCTAAGAGCTGCCACAGCTCGCCGTTGGCCTTCACATCCCACGTGAAGAGCTTCGTGTGGCCGAAGCGGTTGTCGCGGTCATACATCGGCTCCGTCACCGAGTCGGGATTGACGAACGGTCGGTCGGCGACGATCTGCTCGTTCACCAGCTTGAAGGTGACGGGAAAGGGATTGTAGGCGGTGGCGTCGGTGCGATTGAGCGCCTGGCGCAAGCGCGACTCGCGGAAAATGTTGGTCTCGTACTCGTGGCTCTGTGCCGCGGAATACATCGCCGCGCTCTCCCACTGCCAGTCGCGCGCGAGGCTGCCGCGCACCCCGGCCATCGCGCGGAAGAAATGACTGTCTACCCTGATGCCGCGAGTCTTCATGCCCGCGGGAATCAAGCCGCTGATGATCGTGACATCCGCCGGCGCGCCCACGAGGCGCGGCGTGCCATCGGCATTGGGCGCACCCGTCGGATGATAGAAGCGCACGCCAAACGGATTGTAGGGATTGGTCGCCGGCACGTAGAGCCCCGGCTCATTCACATTCTGCATGTTGGCGGGTTCGCGCTGGCTGAAGCTGCGCGAGCCGGAGTACAGCAGATCGCCAAACACCGCAATGTTCTCATTGAGCCGGTGATCGGCAAAGGCCGCGAAGTTCACGCGATTCGTACGCGGAATCAGCACGCGGTCCGAAAGCACATTCCCGTAGTAGAACTGCTCCTGGCTCGTGAGATCGCGCAGCGGCGTCGTCTGCTTCCAGTTGATGCCCCCCGCCGCCGTCGGATAGAAGAAGAATGTGCCGTTGGCTGAGGCCGTGGCCACGCCACTCTCCGGCGCCGCAGCGGTGGAGATGCCGCGATTCCCATCCGGCCGGGAGCCGACGAAGGTCTGGAAATCGGATTGGATGAAGCCGCGCTGGAACTGTCCGTACGGATTGATCGTGCTGCCGTTGTGGAGATCGTTGTCCACCGTCTGGGCCACGCCGGTCACGGGGTCGACCACGGGCCGGCCGTTCCACGGTGCGGGCGCAGTGCGCGTCAGCCGGAGATCGCTCTGGCTCGCCCATTTCCTATCCTTCGAGGCGAGATCCTCGCGGTGGAAAAAATCCAGCGACACCGAGATATGCGTGCGGCCGCGCGTGAAGCCCTCCATCGCCGTGAAGCGGTACTCCTCCGCGCCGCCGTGCTGCGTGAGCGCGACGCGCCCCGAAAGTCTCCGTCCGTCGAAGCCGCGCGACACGAGGCTGTTGATCACGCCCGCCGCTGCATCGGCGCCGTAGATCGCCGAGGCGCCGTCGCGCAAAATCTCCACGCGATCGAGCAGCGCTGTGGGGATGATATTGGCATTGGTCGCCAGCGACGGCACGCCATTCTCCGTGCCGGAGAGCGGATGCGGCGCGACCCGGCGGCCATTGATCAGCATGAGCGTGCTGCCCGAACCGAGCCCGCGCAGATCGATCGAGGTCACATCGCCGCGCGCTCCCTGCGAGGCGATCGTCGCCTCGTTGATCGCTGGCGGCTCGGCCAGCGTCAGCGTCGCGAAGAGATCCGCGCCCGTGGAGCCACCGCGGATCGCGATATCTTCCTGGTCAAACACTGTGACGGGCAGCGCTGTCTCGGCATCGACGCGACGGATGTTGGAGCCGGTCACGGTCACGGCCTGCAGTTGGACCACAGGCTTCGCGTCCGCGGAATTGTTCGCCGGCAGGCTCTGCGCGTGGAGTGAAAGACAACTGAGCGAGAAAACAGGCCACAACCAGGGATGTGCCCGTGAGACGGTTTGAGAAGGAATGGAGTTCATAGGCTGGAAATTATATTGCTCTTAAAGGTCATTTTGTTGTCGTGTGGGAAAACGATTGAGTGACATCGCGTGCGCCTCGCGCTTGCTGGGATTTGGCCACGCAGCAGCTGCGGCTATCGCCGCTCTATTTTTTCTACAAAGATCTGCCCCTATCCTCGCGCGGGCTCAGTCGTTCACCGCGTCGGTGCGTTGCCCCGCTCAAGTTCGTTGGCCGCGAGCGTGTGCTCGAAAATCCTCCGACCCTCGCGATCCATCCACTGGGCGTGCAGCGTCGGCACAGGCTGCGTGCTGTCGGCGGCAAGCTTTAGGAACACGTTTGGCACGGCGAATGACTTCATCGCCGCGGGATCGGGCGTATCGAAACCGGGAATCACGCGATCGTTGAGCGGCGAGACGATAAATTGATGGAGGTCGTAGCCGACCGCGTCGCGGGTCGCATACTTCATATGCCGCGAGATGTGGATATCGCCGCCGATCAGCACGACACCGGTTATCCGATTCTCGCCCAGCCAGCGGTACAGCGCATCGCGCTCGTGTGCATAGGCGCCCCACGCATCGCTCTCACCGGAGTCGCCCTTTCCATCCCAGATCATGCCGGACGCAAGAACCTTGAAGGGTGCCGTCGAGCTCTTCAGCGCCGCGCGCAGCCACTCCCATTGACGGGCGCCGAGCAGCGTGGGCTTCTTCGGGTCGGCCCACGATTTCTCCGCCCTCGAAAACCAGCGCGTATCGAGGACGAATACTTCCACCGGCCCGCGCCGGAAACGCGTATAGACGCCCTGCCCGTCCTCGCCCGACTGCAGATTGGGCCGATACTCGAGAAACGCCTGCCGCGAAAATTCTTTGCCCGGCAGCGTGCCATCGGAGTCGTTGCGCCCGAAGTCGTGGTCGTCCCACGTGCCCCAGAACGGAATCTGCCGAAACGCCGCCGCAAACTGCGGCGTGCTCGCAAAGCGCCGGTAGGCCCACCGCACCCAGCGTAGCTCTGTCGTGTCGATGTAAGGCGTGTCGCCCAGCAGCACCATCCCATCGCGGCACTCCGCCGCAATCCGCGTCCACACCGCCGAGTCCGGAAAGTCGCTGCACGAGCCAAACCCGAGCGTGACGCTCGCCGCGAGTTCCACCGGCGGCGGCACCCGCACGGTAAGCGGCGCGAGAGTGTACGTGCAGCCCGCGGGGCGCTCGAAGGTCACCGCATACTCGGTCGCGGGTTTGAGTTCCTTTAACTTGAAATGCAGGCACCAGTCGCTCGCCTCCACCGCCTCCGCCACGGCGCGCACCGTGTGCCGCCCATCCGCCGATTTCGCCACCGCCGTGTAGGTGCCGCGGTGCGGCACGCGCGCCCACAGGACCGCCTCGCCCTCGCTCACGTGCCCGATCAACGGTCCCTGCGCGGACGCCTCCGGAGCGGGGATCGCCGGCGGGATAAATTTCATCTTCGCCGCCGCGATTGCTGGCACCGTCGTGTCACTCACCACCGCGAGCACATTGGCCGCCGACACCTCGCGACCCGACAGAGTCCGCTCCGCCAGAGTGAGGATCTGCTTTGCCGACAGCTCCACATCGAACACCGCGAGATCGTCGATCCAGCCGTCCCAGTCCGAACCGCCCGCGATCCGGTTGGTCCCGATATGCAGCCCGCGCGCAAACTCGAGCCGCGTGCCCGCGGGAATCGCGATCTCCTGCTGCAACCGGCCGCCGAGATAGAACCGAATCCGGCCCACCGGCCCATTCCAGATCACCGCCACATGCTGCCACTCGCCCGGCTTCGCCACCGGATCGACGTCAGGAGAAATTTTCGTGTGCTCGGGCCGCCGCGTGCTCGGCGTCGACGAGGCCGACACCGGCGCCTCGGAATACATCCGGTAATCGGAGGTCCGGAAGCGAAACGTCGCCACCTTCTTGCCCGCCTGCGTCCTGGTCCCCAGCCCGAACGACGAAAGCGTCGGGAACGACTCGCACACGAGATTCGTCGTATCCATCCCATCACTACCGACATCCTGCAGCTTGAACCAGCCCGTCACGCAAAGCACGCCCGTACCCGTCTCGCCCCACAGCGGATTTTCCACCGCCACGTAGCCGCGCTCGGTCATCGCGCCGCGCGCGCTCGTAATCCGCAGCGCCCCCGCCCCCACGCGCGCCACCCCCGCGGTCCGGTCGATCCCCACGAGGCCTCCGCGCGCCTCGCCGCGATAAAACGCGTCGTTCACCGAGCTCGCGTAGTCCGCATCGAAGGACCAGTGCGCAATCAGCCCAAATCCCTGCGCCGGCTCCGTCGCCCCGGCGAGGCCCTGGCCACCGATAAGGATCAGGGCCAGTCGACCGAGCAGGCGCGGGAAAGAGGAAGATTTCATGGGCAGATCGCCTTGTTGAAGGGAGCTGGTTTACCAAGGCAGCGAGAAGGTCTTCACGGTCGTCATGAACTTCATGGCTTCCGTGACGCCTTCCTTAATGCCGAGGCCGCTGTCTTTCACGCCCCCAAAAGGCGACAATTCGAGGCGGTAGCCGGGGATTTCGTTCACATTCACCGTGCCCGCCCGGATGCCCTTGATCGCGCGCGTGGCCGCTTCGAGCGAGTTCGTCACCACGCCGCTCGAGAGCCCATAGGAGGTCGCGTTGGCCAGCGCGATCGCGTCGTCGAGATCGCGCACCGCAAAGATCGGCGCGAGCGGTCCGAAGCATTCGCGGGTCGCGATTCCCGCGGTGCGCGGCACGTCCGCGAGAATCGTCGGCTCAAGCAGCGCGCCGCGGCGATTGCCGCCCAACAGCACGCGCGCCCCCGCC
>JAZKEV010000053.1:8485-8803 GCA_040386765.1 Verrucomicrobiota bacterium
TTGCCGATGATCAGGTCGGGCGCCGCCACGCCCACCTCGTCGATCACGGTGCCGACAATGGTCGCTTCGTCTTCGGGATCGCCGCAGTAATACTCGCGGGCCTTGGCGACAAACTTGGCGGTAAACTCCACCAGCACGCTCTCGTGCACCAACAGCCGCCGCACCGCCGTGCAGCGCTGGCCGGAATTGCGGAAACTCCCCTCGCACGCGAGCTTCGCCGCGAGATCGAGGTCCGCATCCTCGAGCACAAGCAGCGGCGAGTGCCCGCCGAGTTCGAGGCAGAGCTTTTTGTAGCCGGCGGTCGCGGCGATTTCTTTT
>JAZKEV010000053.1:8813-13531 GCA_040386765.1 Verrucomicrobiota bacterium
GGAGGCGTTGCGGCGCAGCCTGGGCGACAAGGGCGGCAAGGCCGCTGCACCGGCCGAGCGCAGCATTCCCACCGCCGCGCTGCCGGTAAAGGTCACGAGGTCCACCCGCTCATCGCTAATGAGCGGGCGCACCACCTCGTCGAGCCCACCGAGCACCACGCTCAACATCCAGCCGGGCAACCCCGCCTCGTAGAGGATCTCCGCAAACTTCACCGCCGTCAGCGGCGTCTTCTCGGAAGGTTTGAGAATCATCGGTGCACCCGCCGCGATCGCGGGCGCGATCTTGTGCGCCACTTGATTCAGCGGATGATTGAAGGGCGTGATCGCCGCCACCAGCGGAAGCGGTTCGCGCGTCGTAAAAATCTTCCGCGCCTTCCCGCCCGGCGCGATGTCGCACGAGTAGATCTGCCCGTCGTCGCGCAACGCCTCCATCGCGGCAAACATCAGCACATCGCACGCGCGGCCCACCTCGTAACGCGTCTCGCGCAACGCCAGTCCCGCCTCGCGCGTGATCAACCGCGCAAATTCCTCGCGCCGCACCTCCAGCAGGCCGCGCGCGCGCGTCAGGATCTGGCTGCGTTCAAAGCGCGTCAGCGCCGGCCCCGCCGCCAGATGCAGCGCAATCGCCTCGTCGAGCTGCGCGCGCCCGATCTTCGCGACGGAGCCCACCACCGTTCCGTTCCACGGATTGGTGACCACGAGCCGGGCGCCGCTCTCCACGGCCCGGCCAGCAACATAACTTGGAAGGTCTAGTATCATGAGGCGTCCCGGTTCGTCCGTCAGGGTTTCACCGCCACGCGCAGCCATTCACGCCGTTGCGAGAGCGCCACGGCAGCATCGAGCTGCTCCAGCGGCAGCGGCGGACTGACCAGTTTCTCGTAGGGAAAGAGGCGATGCGTCTCGGCCAGAAAGGCCAGCGCCGCGGCCAGGTCTGCCGGGGCATAGTTGTGCACGCCCCGGATGCGCAGACATTTCCTCACGACGTCCTCGCCGGTGAGAGCGAGCGCCGTCTCCGGGTGAACCATGCCCGCCCAGATATAACTGCCGCCCGGTCGCAGCACCTCGACCCCCTGTGAGACCGCAGCTGCCGCCCCCGCCACCTCGATCACGAGATCGACTCCGCCAGTGTCGGTCCCGCGCAGGCGATCCGCCGTGCTCGGCCACTGGCGCGGCGCGGCGGGCAGGGGCGTGCCCCCAAACTCCGGCACCAGCGCAAGCCGCTGCTCGGAGATATCGCAGCAGAATACATTCTCGACCCCGCGGCGCCGCAGCATCGCACAGGCGTAGACGCCCAGGAGCCCTCCGCCCTGCACCAGCGCCGTGCGGCATGGGCTCGGCAGCTCCGCCAGCACATTGACGATCGTTGCCAGCGCGCAGTTGGCGGGCGCCACCAAGGCATCGCTCAATTCGTCCGGCACCTCGAAAATGGCCGTGCCTTTCCGCAGCACGATATGCGACGCATAACCGCCATTCAGCCCTGAGCCGCTGGCGAGGGCCGCGTGCCCGTACTTGAAGAGCGAGCGGCACTTTTGCGGCAGATCGTAATCGGTGCACGCCGGGCACTCGCCGCAGCTATCCGCGAGGCTCCACGTCACGCGCTGCCCCGGCATCACGCCGGCGCGCGCGCTCGCCACCACGCGACCCACCGCCTCGTGCCCGAGCACGCACGGCGTCGGCGCGCTGCGGCGGCCTTCGACCGTGTGCAAGTCCGACCCGCAGATCGTCGCGAGGGAGATCTCCACGAGCACCTCCCCGGCCAGCAGCGTTTCGGGCAGCGGCACGCGCTGCAGCTCAAAGGGACGGCCCGGGCCGTGGAAGAGTTGGACACGAGCAGTGGTCATCGACGTATCAGCAAAGCCACGACGGCGCTGCACGCCGCGAAGAGCGCCACGAGCGGAAATACGAGCGCCGTATTTTCTACGCCCGCCGCGCCAAAGGGATTGTGCTGGATGGCCCAGCCGATCAGCGGCTCGCCAAACCCAGCCATCGCGTAAGCGAAGCAATTCATCACGCCCACCGCCGTCCCCGTGCGCGCCCGCCCCAGGAGATCCGGCGCCAGCGCCCAGAAGGTCGACTGCGGCCCATACGCGAAAAAGCCGCACAGGAACAGCAGAGGCAGCGCCAGCACATGGCCGCGCGGCAGCGCATACATCGCGAGCGCCGCCACCATCGCAAGGCCCATGAACGCCGCGATCACGCCGGAACGCCGCGCCCCGCAAAATTTATCCGAGATCCAGCCGCTCGCCAGGGCGCCCAGCGCCATGCCCACGGGCAGGCCGACGCTGATCCATTTCGATCCACCGCTGCCACCGAGGAAGTGCACCGGCACCCAGACCAGCAGGCCATAGCGCGCCGAATTCTGAAACCCGATCGCCACGCCCGCGAGCAGCAGCCGCCCGCTGCGCAACGCCGCGCCGTACCGCTGCCAGGCCGTTTCATTCGTCGGAGCTGCATTCGCCCCCGCCGCGCTCGCATCCGCTCCGTCCACACCACTGGCATCTTTCGCCACTTGCTCGTCCTTGAGTTCCGGATACCCCGCATCCGTCGGCCGGTCTCGCGCCACCAGCCACACCACCAGGCCGCCGAGCAGCATCAACACGACGGGGATCCGAAAAATCCAGCGCCACTCGAGGTGCAGTACATCGAGCACCACCAGCGACGTCACATACGAGAGCACCGACGACAACCCCGCCGCGAGCACGAAGAAGCCAAACGCCCGGCCGCGCTCATGCACGCCCCACCAGTTGGCCACCAGCCGGCTGCCCGGCGCCCAGCCCATGCTCTGCGCGAGCCCGTTTGCGCTCCAGCTCACCAGCAGGCTTTTGAAGCCGGTGCCAAAGCTCGTCAGCCAGTTGAGCGCAAACGATGCGCCCGCGCCCAGCATCATCATCCGCCGGCCTCCGAAACGATCGCCGAGGTTGCCATTGATGAACTGCCCCAGCGCGTAGGCCCATAGCATGCCTGCGCTCACCCACCCGAGCGTCTGCTTGCTCAGCCCGAGTTCCTGCTGCATGCCCGGAATCGCAAAACCGAAGGTCTGCCGCCCCGTATAGTAGAAGAGATAGCAGAACATCACCGCCCCCAGCATCCGCCATTGCAGCCGCCGAAAGCGTACTCCGTTTTCGGATACGCGTGGTAAAACCGGACTGGCTGGAGCCGCGATCATGGCGCTCAATGCGTGCCGTTGCAGGTGTACTCGAAGATGTCGAAATTCCGCAGGTCGCCTTCGACCCGCGCTGCGTACGCCGCATTGAGCGGCTCGCTCACGAGGAAGGGCACGATCTCCTCG
Source organism: Verrucomicrobiota bacterium (assembly GCA_040386765.1). Taxonomy (GTDB): domain Bacteria; phylum Verrucomicrobiota; class Verrucomicrobiia; order Opitutales; family Opitutaceae; genus ER46. Next base: position 12,103 of record JAZKEV010000053.1, read on the forward strand.
TAACGTCCGCCGTGCGAGCGCAGGCCCTTCTCCACCGCCTTCAAGTCGTGCCACTCCGGCGTCCGCCCGAGCACGACGTCGCGCCCGCTCGCCACCGCGAGATCGCCCGAGCGATCCGCCGGCAGCTCCATCAACCGCGCCGCCGCCGCGCGGTCGTACACTTCCGTCACGCCTTCGCGCGCCAGCAGCCAGTCGCGCACCTCAGCCAGCGGGGCCGTCGGCGGCACATGCACCTGCGCAAACGATCCCAGTGCGCCGTGATGCACCACATAGGGATCGGTGATCGGCAGGATCACCCGGAAGCCCGCGCCGAATTTCGCCGTCAGCTCGCTTTCGAGGAAGATCACGTTGGGCGAGCCATCCGGCTTCCGTTTCGCATTCATGCCGTGGTCGGCGGTCACGCCGAGCACCGCGCCAAGCGCGAGCAGCCGCCCCAGTTCCACGTCGATGCCGGCGTAAAAGTTCAATGCCCCCTCCTCGGCCGGCGCGAACTTGTGCTGGATGAAATCGGTCGTCGAGAGGTACAGGAAATCCGCCAGCCCGCGCTCGAGCAGCGCCACGCCCGCCTTCAGCACATAGATCGACGCATCGCCGCTATAGATCTGCGGGGTCGGCCCCACCAGCGCCTCCACGTCATCGATGCCATGCGTCGCGCGCACGGCGCTCTTCGCCTTTTCCGACGAGAAGGCGATGCCGCCCTCGGAGATCAGGCCGCTCCCGAAAATGTCGCGGAGCTTTTCCTTTGCGGTCACCACGGCCACGCGCCGCCCCGCCCGCTGTGCATGGGGAAAGAGCGTGCCCACGCGGAGGAAGCTCGCGCTGTTCATCATCACTTCCTGCCCGGACGCCGTGTCGTAGAAGAAATTCCCGCCGATCCCGTGCACGCTCGGCGGCACGCCCGTGACGATGCACGAGTTGTTCACGTTGGTGAAGGTCGGCATCGCCGCCCGCGCCAGGCCGCGCCAACCCGCCACGCTCAGCCGCTGCAGGTGCGGCATCAGCCCGCGCGCCATCGCGGCATCGAGATACTCGTCGGCCGAGCCATCGAGGCAGACGACGACGACCGGCCGTGCTGGCGGAGAATACGTGCGGCCATTGACCGCGAAGGAGGATGAGGAGACCGGGGCCATGAGATTTTCCCGACGGATTTCCGTCAGAAAACGCAGCGAACGGACTGGTTTCCCGAAGAGCAACTTAATTTGCTATCGAGAGCACAATCGGCACACCGACGAAACACGGTTGTAACTAGGCACGGGCTGCGCGCGATTTTTTTAGAGCCCGTCGCAAGGCATGGAGGCTCGGTGCCCCACCGCGCGGGCTATGGCGTACGCAGCCTGCAACCCAAGCGGTGAGGGCACCGTATGCGTGGTAGGCAGCCAGCTTGCTGGCGCTGGTCGGTAGTCGGACAAGCGCCTGCAAGCAGGCGGCC
>JAZKEV010000054.1:0-9627 GCA_040386765.1 Verrucomicrobiota bacterium
CGTCGGGCCCGCTGCGCGCGGAGAGCGCAAGGCGGCCGCCGGCGGGCGTGTACTTGAGAGCGTTGTCGACGAGATTGTTGACGGCCTGGCCGAGGCGGATCGCGTCGGCATCGGCTTCGACGGGCTCGGGTTGGTCGAGCGTGACGGTGATCTTTTTATCCTCGGCGACTTCGCGGTAGAGGTCGGCGGCGCGCTCGGTGAGCGAGCGGAGATCGATGCGGTCGCGGTTGAGCTTCAGCGCGCCGGCTTCGGCGGCGGAGATATCGAGGAGCGCCTCGAGCAGCTGGAGGACGCGGTCGGACTCCTCCACGCAATCGCCGAGCGCCGCGCGGGCCTCGGCGGGATCGCCGCCATCCTGCAACGCGAGCTCAGCGGTCCCGCGGAGGCGGGTAAGCGGAGTGCGGAGATCGTGCGCGAGATTATCGAGCGTCTCGCGGAGCACACGGACGTGCGTCGCGTTTTTATCGAGGAGGCTGTTGAGCTGGCGGACGAGGACCGCGAGCTCACCGCTGCCGCGGGGGTCAGGCACGCGTGCGGAGAGATCGCCGAGCTCGATGATGCGGCGCGCCGTCGCGGAGACGGCACGGAGCGGGCTCGTGGCGCGCCAGGCGAGGATCATGCCGACCGCGAGCGAGAGGATGAGCGCGGCGCCGCCGAGCGGGAGAAACGCGCGCCGGACGGGCTCGAGGAGTACGTCGCGATTATCGGTGAGGCGGCCAACCTGCAGGATATTCCCGTCGGGTAGCTCGCGCGTGGTGGTGGCGTAGTCGCGGAAGGCATTGTGCGGAATCCGCTCGGTACGCACTTCACGCGTGATCGTGCCGCCAATGGCGGGTACGGGGATGCGCTCGATCTGCGTCTCGACCCAGTCGGGCGGAAGCGAGGCCCAGATGCGCCGGTTGTCGCGGGTCAAGATACGAACGAAATACGAGCGAACCTCGGGCGAGGAATCGGTGTTGAGGCTCGCGACGCCCGGGACACCGCGGAGCTCGTACATCTGGGCGAGCACGGCGGCGCGGCGCTCGACATTGGCCTGCTCGCGGGCCTGCAGCGCATTGCCCAGCACCCAGTAGAGCACGCCGAAGAGCAGCGCGACGCCGAGCGCGAAAACAAACGCGTACTGTAACGCGAGCCGCAGCGCGAGAGACTGACGGATGCGATCAAGCATGCGGGCGGAAAATATACCCGACACCGCGGACGGTCTCGATGCGCTTGTGGTCCGGGTCGATCTTGGCGCGGAGGCGCGACATGACGACGTCGACGACATTGGTCTGCGGATCGAAGCTGTAGTCCCAGACGTGCTCCATGATCATCGTCTTGCTCACGGGACGCCCGACGTGACGGAGGAGAAAGGCGAGGAGGGAAAACTCCCGCGGCTGCAACTCGACCGGCTGCCCGGCACAGGTGATCTCACGGGTGACGAGATCGAGCGTCACGTCGCCAGCGACAAGGCGCGTGGCCTCGGGCGACGAGGTGGCGCGGCGGATGAGCGCTTGCACGCGCGCGAGCAATTCGGAGAACGCGAAGGGCTTGGTGAGATAATCGTCACCGCCAGCTTGAAGGCCCTTCACCCGATCGTCCACCGAGCTCTTGGCGCTGAGAAAAAGCACGGGCGTCGGGCGTCGCGCCGCGCGGAGGCGTTTGACGAGGCTGATGCCGTCGAGCTGCGGGAGCATGATGTCGACGATCGCGGCGTCGTAGTCCGTGGACTGGGCGAGCGCGAGGCCGGTCTCGCCATCGGGTGCGTGGTCCACGGCATAACCCGCCTGTTTCAGGCCGCGAACGACGAACGAGGCGATCTTGGCATCATCTTCTACGACGAGGACACGCATGGAGGGTCGATGAAAAGCAGCTTAGAGCTAAGAGCTGAGAGTCTAGAGCAGGAACTCGGAAGCTTGGCGAGGTTTGGGCTCTAGACTCTCGGCTCGGAACTCTCGGCGTTCACTAAAATAAAAGCCCCGGCCTCACAACAGGCCGGGGCTCCAGTCTATCACAACAACAGAACAACTACCTTTCAAAGATTACTGGCCGGCTTCGGTCTTCTTGGTCTCGTCGACCACGACGAAGGCCTTGTTGCCGCGGGAGTAGACTCGCACGAGGGCCTTCTTGCTCTCGGCCTTGGCGCTGACCTCGGCGGCTTCCTGGGCGGACGTGACGGGCTGCTTGTTGATCTCGAGGATCACGTCACCGGGGCGGAGGCCGGCGCGGGCCGAGGCGGACTCGGGCTCGACGCTGGTGATGATGGCGCCCTTGAGGTTCTCCGGGAGATTCAGCTGCTTGCGCATCTGCGGCTTGATGTCGTCGACGGCGACGCCGTTGAGAACGCCTTCGTCGCTGATGCTGGCCTGCAGCTCCTCATCGTCGCCTGCGCCCTTGCGGGTGGAAGCGCGGGTCGAAGTGGTGGCGGTGATCTTCTTGGTCTTGCCGTCGCGGATGACTTCGAGGTCGAGCTTCGTGCCGGGGGCGATGGCGCCGACGGTGAACGAGAGCTGATGCGAATCTTCCACAGGTTTGCCATTAAGCGAAACGATCACGTCGCCATTCTTGAGACCGGCTTTCAAGGCGGGGCTATCGGGCTGGACCTCGGCGACGAGGGCGCCCTTGCGGCTGTCGAGTTCGAGCGACTCGGCGAGCGCGGCGTTGATATCCTGCGTCTGCACCCCGAGGTAACCACGGACGACCTTGCCGTTCTTCACGAGGCTGTCGGCGACCATGTTAACGAGGTTGGCGGGAACGGCGAGGCCGACGCCTTGGAAACCGCCGCTGCGGGAGAGGATCGCGGTATTGATGCCGACGAGGCGGCCGTGGACGTCGACGAGCGCGCCACCGGAATTGCCGGGGTTGATCGCGGCGTCGGTTTGCACGAAATCCTCATAGTCGAGCCCGAGGCCCGGACGACGGCCCATGGCGCTGACGATGCCGGTCGTAACCGTCTCACCGATGCCGAAGGGATTGCCGATCGCGAGCACGCGGTCGCCGACTTCGATGGTGGTGCTGTCAGCAAACGTGATGGCGGGGAGGTCCGTGGCCTCGACCTTGATCACGGCGATGTCGGTCTGCGGATCGCGGCCGATGACCTTGGCCTTCAGCTCGCGGCCATCGTCGAGGGCGACGAGCACTTCGTCGGCACCCTGGATAACATGATTATTGGTCGCGATGAAACCGTCGGCGCTGATGATGACGCCGGAGCCGAGGCCGGCCTGCGCGGGCTGCTCCATCTGCTGGCCGCGGTTGCCGAAGAACTGGCGGAACGCGGGATGGTCGAAGCCCGGGGGCAGCTGCTGCTGCGAGCCGGCGATATTGACGCGCTTGGCCTTGGTGCTGGTCGTGATCTTCACGACGCTCGGGGCGACCTGCTTCACCACGCTGGAGAAGCTGGCCATTTCCATCGGGCCGCGATTCACGGGCTGCGTGTCGCGTTTGACCTCGACGGCGGGTTTGGCGGACTTGCTGTTGGATTGCGCGCCGGCGGCGAACGCGCCAGCGACGGCGAGTGCGCACGCGGTCCAGAGGGCCGGCCGGCGGTTAAAGCGGGAAGAGGTGGAGGTGTAGTTGCTCATAGTGGTTGAAAAACGATGAGCGGAGTATGCCACACGATTTTATCCGGATCCTTTCCCGAGTATTACAGAAATGAAAGGTTGAGGGAGGCCGGCACAGGGGTTCAGCGTGAGAAACAAAAAAGCGCGCCCCGGTGAGCGCGCTTGGCGAGGATCGCAGGCTTCTTGAGCAATATAAGAGATGCGCCAGCTTTTGAACGGTTAGCGGACTTCGTAGATCTCGGCCAAGGCGGTGCCCTGTGAACCCGTTACGCTCGTGACGTGCACAGTATAATTGCCGGGCGGAAGTGTGACGAGCGCAGCGGAGTCTTTTGAGGACGCATCGAGTGAGAAGGCGCCCGTGGAGCGAAACGCGCTGGAGAGGGTCGCTCCACCTCCCCAGCCGGAATTGGTGGCGATTACCGCGGAGTTGCTATCGAAAACCTCCAGTTTGGGATCGGCGAGGGCTCCTGCGACGCCGAAACTCGTCAGGGTCGGTCCTACGGCACGGATGAGAACAGTCGCCGATGTGGAGCCGCCGATGGTGAAGCCTGCCACGAATCCCCCCTTGATCTCCTTGAGGATGGATAGGTTCGTGAGTCGCGGGGTGGTCGCTGTGAGCGTCCGGACGGGCGTCGTATCGTAAAGCTCGGCTAGCACGAATCCCGGCGTGGTCGCCGAGATTCGCACCGAACGGTTGGCTCCTGTTCCGTCCGCGAGATGGATCGCAGCATCGCGAGACCCGCCATTGGCGAACGCGAACGCCCCGACCTGCGCCATGGCAAGTGCCAGCTGCGGATCGCCACCCCACGCTGCATTCTCAGCTATTTTTAATGTTCCGGCAAACAGTTCGAGGCGGGCAGCTGCGACAGCGTCGACCACACCCACCCGCTCGAGCGAGGGCCCGACGGCGCGAATCAACACGGGCTTCGAACCGGCAGTGCCCGCTCCTCCGAGCACCGTACCGAGGCTAAAACTTTCGCCGGCGGACGCCAGGTGTGCGAGCACCGAGAAATTGATCATGTGTCCGGGCACCGAGACTCGCAGGCTGGCGACGGCACTCGTGGCCGTGCCGCTGGGATTGGAAACCTCGACGGTATAGGTCCCTGCATGGGCGACGGCGACGCTGCTGAGCGAATAAGTCGCTTGCGTCGCGCCGGGGATGACAGCGCCGTCCAGCCTCCACTGATAGCGCGCCGCGCCCGAGGCCTCGACGTAAAGTGTAGCCGCAGCGCCGAGGACAAGCTCGCCGGAGCGAGGTTGCGCGATGATGGTCGGGGCCGTAGCGAGTTCACCCTTTACGATCCGGTTGCCGGCGCCGTCTACGATATAGAGCGTGCCCTCAGGACTCACCCATAGTCCGCGCGGTAGGATGAAATACGCTTCGCTGCCGACGCCATCGAAGGTGTCGAGCTCCAAGTTGCCACCGATGGTTGTCACCGCGCCATTGGGTGCGATCTTGCGGATGTAGCGATAGTCCGTGACGAAGAGATTTTCCTGGGCGTCGATGGCGATCCCTACGAGGGACGCAAAGCGCGCGTTTCGGCCGATGCCATCGACGCTTTCGAAGCGACGGTCGCTTGTACCGGCAAACGTCGAGACGGTTGGTATTCCGTTTTCGAACGATATTTTGCGCACTGTGTCGCCGTCGGCTACGAAAAGGTCGCCAGCCCGGTTAGCGACAATTTCCGAAGGATAGATAAAACGGGCGTCCCCTCCCGGGCCATCGACGTGGCCGGAGACATCCGCCTTGCCGGCAATCGTGGTTACCGTGCCGTCTGCTGCGATCTTTCGCACGACGTACGCGGCAGTTTCGCAGACGTAGGTGTTTCCGGCGCGATCCTGAGTCACCCCGTGTGGCCCTTTAAAGCGGGCATTGGTGCCTCGTCCATCGACCGTGCCGCTCGCACCAGAGATAGAGCCTGCTATGGTCGTCACCGCTCCGGTCGGGGTAATTCGCCGCACGTTGTGCTCGCCGTCGTCGGTGACGAAGAGGTAATCGGACGCGTCGATGTAAATGCCAGTGGGCAAGAGTAGCGTCACGGCTCTCCCGGCATCCGTGACCGGCCGGATGGAATCACGTGTGCCGGCAAACGTGGTCACACGACCGTCGGTCGCGATTCGGCGAATAAGACTGTTAAGAACATCGGCCACGTACAAATTCCCCTTGCTGTCTCCTGCAATCCCATGGGGCGAGTAGAAGCTGGCCCCAGCGCCCAGACCATCCATTGCTCCCGTATTGTAGGGCCGGCCTGCGATGGACGATACGACTCCTGCGGGCGTCACCTTCGCGACAAATCGGCTGGAGTAGTCCGCCACGTAGAGATCTCCCGTTGCAGAGACACATATGCCCGTGGGTTTATCGAAGAGATTCGGTGGGCCATATCTACCCGTCGGTCGCCGCACGAGCGTGCTGACGATGCCCGCCGGTGATATCTTGCGCACGAAGCTAAAGGCCTCTGCCGCCACGTAGAGCCAGCCTTCGGCATCGATCGTAATTCCGTGTGCGTCCCAGAAGCGTGCATTACGTCCGACGCCATCGGTTATCCCGCGCTGGTTGGGCTGGCCGGCGATGGTGGTGACGACACCGGTCGGGCTGATTTTTCTGACCGTGGTCCCGCCATCGGTCACGTAGAGATTGCCCGCTTTGTCCGCGGTGATGTGTTCGACGTTTTCAAAAAGGGCTGACGAGCCCGTGCCGTCTTGTTGGATTCTATTGGTGAAGCCTTGGAAGTTCCCCGCGAGCGTGGTGACAAAACCCGCTGGTGTGACTTTGCGTATATACGTTCCGCTATCGACCACGTACAAATTTCCGCTGACATCCATGGCCAGCCCGCTTGGGCTCAAGAATCGCGCGGTCTTCGCATCGCCGTCTGTGAGGGTTCCCCAAGTATCCATGATACCGACGAAGAGACTCGCGACTCCAGTCGGAGAAATCTTTCGAATGGCGTAGCCGGCGACTACGAACACAGTGCCGTTGCCATCGACGACAATCCCTTTCGGGTGGTAAAAGCGCGACTTTCCGATTTCGCCGTCGACCTGTTCAAATTGCCTCGGAGCTCCGCCGATGGTCGATACAACGCCCGCCGGCGTAATTTTTCGAACGGTAGCGTTCCACGTGTCGGATACATACACATTTCCCGGCGTGTCGACGGCGAGGTACCATGGTGTTTGAAATCGAGCGTCGGCTGCCGGGCCATCTTTGCTCCCCTCGGCGCTTGGGTAGCTGCCGGCAATGGTGGTGAAGCGATAAGGCTCCGCCGAGACAGCCATGGCGCCCGTGAAGACGACTAAGGCGAGCAGGATTTGCCGCACGTACGGGCACGCTGGAAGTGGGCGCATGGACGCGCCGAGCAGAGTGCGTGCGGCTTCGCTTGGCGAGGCTTTGTCGAGACAGCGCTCGAATATAACTCAATGCCAACGTGTAATGTGTCGTTGCGCTGCGATCTACGCGTAGTGTGGGTGCTGTGCGATGGCCAGGTAACTGCAGGCGGGGTGCAGGCAGGATTGATGACTTATCTGAAGGGTAACGTCTGGGGCTAGAGTGCCGCGGTATATGAAGAAACGCAGGCCGGGTGATCGCTTGGCGGTGCCGAGTGGCCGATAACTAAAGGCGGCTGTCACTCGCGCCATCCTCCGCCCGCTTGCGGGCGAGGCCTTCCTGGGAATCGTAGCGGAGGAATTTCGGGATAAGGACCGCGAGCGCGACTGCGCCGAGGAGACAGGCTCCGCCGCCCCACGCGATGCCGGTGCGGAGGCCGAGCAGGCTGGCGGTGAAGCCGACCTGCGCGCTGCCGAGATACGGGCCGCTCAGGTAGCTCACCATCTCGATGCTGGCCATGCGGCCGCGCAGGCGATCGGGGATGGTTTGATTCCAGATCGTCATGCGAAAAATGCCGCTCACGCCATCGGCTGCCCCGGCCACGAGGATGCAAGCGAGCGCGAGCCACATGTTGGGTGCGAGGCCGAAGCCGACGATGGCGATGCCCCACACGATGACGGCCACAATGATCGCGGCGCCTTGACGGCGGACGCGCGCGGTCCACCCGGAGGTGAGGGTCACGAGCAGCGGACCCACCGCGAGCATGGAGTAGAAGAGGCCGACGGAGGCGCCGAAACTCTCCGCAACCGCGGGAAACAGCGCGATCGGCATCGCGAAGAACATGGCATTGATATCGATCAGATAGGTGCCGATGAGCTCGGGCCGCGTGCGCGCGTAGCGGAGGCCATCGGCGACAGCGCGCAGGCCCGGCGGATCGGGATTGCGGTGGACCGGCACGGAGCGGATGAGCAACAGCGTGACGATGGCGACGAGGTAGGTGCCGAAGTTTACCGCAAAAGCGGTGGCCGCGCCGAAGCCCTCGGCGATCATCCCGGCGAGGGCAGGGCCGACGATATGGGCGAAGCTCCCGCGCAGCGAGGTGAGCGCAGCGACGGCGGAGAGTTGCTCGGGCGGCACGAGCCGGGGCGTCAGCGCCTCATGCGCCGGACGGTGCACGGCCGTGCAGGCGGCAACACACGCCGCGCCCACGTAGAGCATCCACACACGCGGCTCAGGCAGCAGGGCATTGGCGAAGAGCAGCGCGCAACAGAGCGCGAGCCCGCACTCGGCGACGAGGATGAGCTTGCGGCGATCGACGGCATCGGCCAGCGCGCCGCCCACGAGCGCGAAGAGGAGCATGGGCACAAACTCCGCGAGGCCGAGCAGGCCGACGTGCAGCGTGGACTTCGTGAGCCGGTACATCTGCCACGGCAGCACGACGTAGCTGAGCGCGGCGCCGAAAGAGGACACGAATTGCCCGGCGTAGAGCATTCGGAAATCGTGCGACGTGCGCAGCGGCGTCACATCCAGCGCGAACGCGCCGAACCACCGGCGGAGTCGGGCGGGCCGGGCGGTGGAGGGCTGGAGATTCATCCTGAAGGTAGTCCTAACGGCCGATGGGCGCGAGGCGGCAAGAGGAGCCGGCGAAATCGGAGGAAATTTCGGCGCGATGTAACGGCGACCAGCTCAGAAGACAAAAAAGCGCGCCGAAAGGCGCGCTTGGGTAAGCGGTATGTGAAGAACCTTACGCGGCGCCACACAGCTTCACGGCGGCGCGGAGCGAGGTCAGCGCGTCGCGCTTGGGGAGGAATTCCTGGCCGAGGAAGCCCTTGAAGCCGGTCGACTTGATGGCTTTCACGATCGCGGTGTAGTTCAGCTCCTGGACATCCTGCGCTTCGAATTCGTTGCGGCCGGGGTTGCCCGCCGTGTGGTAGTGCGCGATGTACGCGTGGTTGTCCTTGATGGTGCGGATGACATCACCCTCCATGATCTGCATGTGGTAGATATCGTAGAGGAGCTTGAAGCGCTCGGAGCCGACGCGCTTGCAGAGCTCGACACCCCACGCGGTGTGATCGCACATGTAGTCCTTGTGGTTCACCTTCGAATTAAGGAGCTCCATGACGAGGGTGACCTTGTGCTTCTCGGCAAAGGCCATGAGGCGCTTGAGGCCGATGGCACAGTTCTCGAGACCCTTCTCGTCGGCCATGCCCTCGCGGTCGCCGGAGAAGCAGATGACGTTTTGGAAACCGGCCTCGGCGACCTTGGGGATGTGCTTCTCGTAGATCTCGACGAGCGTATCGTGATGCTCGATACGGTTGAAGGCCTTGCGGATCGGGCCGACGTTCACGCCCTGCGGGGTCTTGCCGGTGGGAAAGTTCACCATCGCGCAATGGAGGCCGTATTTCTTCAGCGTAGGAAAGTCCTCGGGATTGAGCAGTTCGACGGATTCGAGCCCCATCTCCTTGGCCGCGGCGCAGAACTCCTCCAGCTGGATCTCCTTGAAGCACCATTTGCAGACGGATTGGCGGATCGGGCCGGTGCTGGGCTCGGGCTGCGGCGCGGCGGCCTTCTCGGCTTTGGCCTTCTTGGCGCCCTTGGGGGCGTCGGCGGCGTGCAGGCTGGCGGTGGTGGCGAGGGCGGCGGCGCCGAGGCCGAGACGAAGAGCGGAGCGACGGGTGATGGCGGGGTTCGACATGGGGGGAGAGTGGTTGGGGGGTGACGTTCGGCGGCAGGGTGGGTTTTGGCAAGAGCGCAGGCGGGTGGCGCCGG
>JAZKEV010000055.1:0-2673 GCA_040386765.1 Verrucomicrobiota bacterium
GGCGTATCCACCGGCGCGCTCCACGTGGCACCCTCGTCGCGGCTGAACATCATCAAGCTGCGACCCTTGTGGATATTGTCGCGCATGAGCGTGCAAAGTTCTTTCCCATCCGGGGACCGGAAAACGAAAGGCTCGCAAGGATCCCTGCCCGCCACGGCACCGACCACGCGCGGCTCAGACCACGTGAGGCCGCCGTCCGCCGTGATGGTCTGCAAGACTTCGAGCGGACTGCGGTCCTTGCCGTCCGGTCCCTTGTGGTAAAGCCCGAGATAACGCCCGTCGCTAAGCCGGACGACGCTGCTGAAGGTCATCACGCAAGGCAGTCCCAGCGGCTCCATCTCGCTCCACGTCTTGCCGCTGTCCTCGCTGACGATGCGCGGCATGTTGGGCCGGGCGGAGAAAACCCACAGCCGCTCTTTGCCGCCGCCATCGACCATCCGGTAGATGCTCGGGCAATTGCGGTGGGTCTTGTAGTTCGGCGGGAGCTGGTCGTCGAGGCGCATCCACGTGAGCCCGGCATCATCGCTGCGCGCCATCGGCCCGACCGGTCCGCCGTGGCCGAGCGACCAGACGGCGAACATCGTCCGCTTGTCCGGCATGAGCAACGTGGTCGGGTGCCCTTGGTAAACCGTATCGGTGCCGGCGGCGATAACGACGTGGCGGGCCTTCTCGCCGGAAATGTCGACGAGCGGAAGATCCGGTTTCTCCTCGGCCGCGAAGGCCATGAGTGCGAGCGAGAGGAAGAGCGCGGAGGCGGCAATAGGGGAGCGGAGCATGGGGAAGGAAAGAGTGCGCTTAGCTTACGAACGGCTTGGCTGGCGAAAGGGTGGGCTGGGTGAGGCTGGCTGGCGTACCGTCAGGGGCGGGGAGGGAAACTCAGCGAATCACCTGGCCGGTGGCGCGGTTCTTCCACGAATAGGTGGTGGGATCGAAGTCGAAAGCCTTCTTTCCTGGTACGGCTTTGGCCCAGCGCGTCGGCAGCCAGCGGGCATGGTCGGCCTTGATCGCCGCGTACGCGGGATCGGCCGCGAGATTGCGCCACTCGTTGGGGTCGGTGCGGTGATCGTACAGCTCTTCGGAGCCATCCTCGTAACGGATGTAGCGGTAACGTTCGGAGCGCGCGGAGGCATTGCCTTCGTTAAACTCGGTGATCGACGGGCGCTCCCACGTCGCCGCGGGATCGCGCAGGAGCGGCGTGAGGTCGCGGCCATCGAGGCCCGCAGGCGTGGGCAGGCCTGCGAGGGAGACGAGCGTGGGATAGAGGTCGATGAGGTTGACCGGTCGCGTGCTGCGACCGCCGGTGGGCGTGACGCCCGGCGCGACAACGATGAAGGGGATGCGCGTCGCGCGCTCCCAGAGCGTGCTCTTGTTCCAATGGTGCTTCTCACCCACGTGATAGCCATGGTCCGACCAAAGCACGACGATGGTGCGGGCGGCGTGAGGCGATTGCGCGAGCGCCTCGAGCACCCGCCCGATCTGCGCATCTGCATAGCTGATGCTGGCGAGATAGGCTTGGATTGCGCGCGACCACGCGCCCGCCGCCTTGATGGTGGGCATCGCTTCGCTGGTGCGGGCGGCGATCTTGCGACCCGCCGCCGGGATGTCGTCGAGGTCGTCGGCGGGGATTTCGGGGATGACGATCTTATCGAGCGGGTAGAGGTCGAGGTAGCGCTGCGGCACGTACCACGGCAGGTGCGGGCGGAAGATGCCGCAGGCGAGAAAAAAGGGCTTGTCGGTGGAGGCCTTCTTCAGGAAGTCGATGGAGTAGGCCGCCGTCCGGGCATCGTCGTAGTCGGCTTCTGCGATCGGCAGCACGCCCCAATCGCACTCGGAGGGGAGGCCTGCCACCTTGGAGAACGGAAACTCCGGCGGTGGAGGCGTGGATTTCGACCAGGGGTAGTTGAGCTTGTTGTCGCGAAACCAGGGATCGTCGCGGAAGACGAGCGGCTCGTAGTGGTCCCACTGATACGGCGGATTGGAGCCGGCCGTGTGGTGGTGGATCTTGCCGGCCCCAGCCACCTGGTAGCCGTTGCGCTTGAAGTAATCGGGCAGCGTGACGAGGTCGGGGTACGAGGGGCGCCACCACTCGGAGTTGCCATAGATCCCGCTCGTGGAGGGCATGCGACCTGTGAGGATCGCGGTGCGCGAGGGATTGCAGAGCGGGGAGGCGCAATGCGCGTTGAGGAAGGCCACGCCGCGTTTCGCCAGCGCATCGAGGTGGGGCGTGTGCACCTTGCCCGGATATCCGCCGAGGTAGGCGGGCCAGTCGTTCATGTCGTCGACGGCGAGGAAGAGGACGTTGGGTCGGGGCGTCGTGGCCGCCGCCGCACCGGCACGCAGCACGGCGCCGGAGCAGAGGAGCGCGAGGAGGAAGAAAGCGGTGAGGAAGCGCACGGGGTGAGGTTACTTTATCGGGGATGAGGGGAGCAGCGCAGCGAGCTCGCGGAGGCGGGTCGCCTCGGCGGGTTGGGCCGCGAGGTTTTCGGTCTCGAAGATATCGTCGCCCTTGTAGGTGTACAGTTCGCGCGCGGTCACGGTGCCATCGGGAACGCGTCGCCACTCGACATAGCGGTGCGTGGCCGTGCGGACCGCGTAGCCCATATGCTCGGGCTTGAAATTACGCCCGCTCACCCACGGCCGCGGAAACTGGCTGATCGCCCCTGTGCGGCCGGG
>JAZKEV010000055.1:2683-9783 GCA_040386765.1 Verrucomicrobiota bacterium
GCGGCGAAGCTGCGGCCCTCGAGCTTGGCGCGGGCCGGCAGGCCGCAGAGCTCAACGAGGGTCGGGTAAATATCGACCAGCTCGACCAGCGCAGCCGTCCGGACGCCGCGCGGACGCGAGTCGGGCGTCGCGACGATGAGCGGCACGCGGGTATCCGACTCGTAGTTGGTCGTCTTCGCCCAGAGCCCGTGCTCGCCGAGATGATAACCGTGGTCAGCCCAGAGGATCACGACGGTGTTCTTGGCGAGCCCGGTCTTGTCGAGCGCGGTTAGCACGCGGCCGATCTGCGCGTCGGCATAGGCGAGCGAGGCATAGTAGCCGCGGCGGAGACGGGCGACCTGCTCGGGCGTAAGCTTGGGTGCGGTGGGCACATCGGTGTAGCCGCGCAGCTCGACAGACTCATGCAGCGCAATCGCGGGCGCCCCGCGCGGCGGCGCGGGCTGCGCGGGCGGCGGAATCGGGACGCCCTCGAAAAGGTCCCAGTACTTCTTCGGCCCTGTGAAGGGCAGGTGCGGCTTGCGAATGCCCACCGCGAGGAAGAACGGCTGCCGCTTCTCGCTGGCGGGCGCCTGCGCAAATTTCTCCAGCGCCGTGACCGCACCCGACGCGACCCACCCATCCCCGTAGTCGTCATCGCTCGCCTCGACGAATTCCACCGCCGCCGCCTTCTGGCCTTTCGTAGGCGAGCGGTTCTCGGGCAGGCGGTAATCGTCGCGCTTCTCCACGTGCCCGTATTGCTCCGGCACCGACCACGACTGCGGGTCGTTCATGCCCTCGCTGCCGTGGTAGATCTTGCCGAAGGCCTGGGCGAAGTAGCCGTTGAGCTTGAAATGCTCGGGCAGCGACACGACGTCCGGCGCAGTCTCGCGGAAGAGCTTGTTGAGATCCCAGACGCGAATGCTGTCGGGCCGGCGCCCGCTGAGCAGCGACTGGCGCGAGGGGTTGCAGACCGCCTGCTGGCAATACGCGCGGGTAAACACGGTGCCGCGCGCCGCGAGCGCGTCGATATTCGGGCTGCGCGCGATCGGGTCGCCGTAGCAGCCGAGATCGATGCGCAGGTCGTCGACCGCGATGAAAAGCACGTTGGGCCGCTCGGCGGCGGCATGGGCGGCGGTGGCAGCGAAAAAGGCAAAGGCGACGAGGAGAAAGCGTTTCATGATTTCTGGTTGGTGCGGGAGCGGGATGCACCGGCCAATTTGACCAGCGTGGGATAAGGATCGAACAGCGAGAAGGGCAGGGCGAGGGGACGCAACATGCGGGGAGGGAGAACACTGACCAAGCGCCCGCCGGCCGCAAACGGCGGATCGGTGGCACTCTGAAAAGACCATTCGCCCGCCCCCGGTGGTTCTGAGAAAGAGCCAGACAATTTTCGTTTCACGGCGCCGCGGAGCCTTGAAGCCTAGCGCGCTTCCGAAAACCCTCCAGGCCCGTGAAATCACCCCGACTGCGTATCTATGTGGAAATGCCCCTCACCGACCGCGAACGCGGGGCGGTCGAGGCGCTCGTGCGCCATGACGACGCGTGGTTCGCCGCGCCGGGCAAGCCGCCGACGGCGGCGGACATCGCGGCGTTTGCCGGGACGGAGGTCGCGTTTGGCGCGATCGCACGCTCGCTGCTGCCCTACGGCGAGGCGCTGCGCTGGGTGCAGTTTCCCTCGGTGGGCGTGGATTACTACCGCGACTTCGACTGGACGACACTGGGCGGCCGCGTCGTCTGCACCAACCTCCGCGGCGTCTTCAACGAAGCGGTGGCGCAAACGGTGCTCGGCTCGATCCTCACCTTCTATCGCGGGCTCGATGAGCTCGTGCGCGCCCAGGACAAGCGCGAATGGCGCAAGATGGCCGTGCGCCCGCGCCTCCGTGTGCTGCGCGGCGCGCGCGTGCTGATGCTCGGCGGCGGCGAGCTCGGCTCCCGCGTGCGCGAGGTGCTCGCGCCGTTCGGCTGCTCGTTCAAGACCTTTGCCCGGACGGGCGGCGAGGTGCGTACGCCCGCCGAGCTCGATGCGGCGCTCGCGGAAGCGGATATCGTCTGCGGCGTCCTGCCCGATACCGCGCTCACTCGCGGCCTGCTTGATGCCCGCCGGCTGGCGCTCCTGCAACCGACCGCCATACTCGTAAATGTCGGTCGCGGCACGCTTATCGACGAGACAGCCCTCTCGGAAGTCCTTCGCGCCGGCAAGCTCGGCGGCGCCGTAATCGACGTCACCCACAAGGAGCCGCTCCCCCAGGAAAGCCCGCTCTGGACGTGCCCAAACATCCTGCTCACCCAACACACCTCGGCCGGCTCCAGTCACGAGATTTTGGATACGATCGCACTCTTCGGTGAAAACTTGGAGCGCTACCGTGCCGGCCAGCCGGTGAAAAACGTGGTGGATTGGGCCCGGGGTTACTAAGCGGGACTCATGCAGTTAAATCCGTTGGGCCCCTTTTTCGCGTGTTTGTTCGACTTTTCTCGGCTCGTCCTCGGTTCGACTCCTGTGAAAATCCTACGCCTCGGACAATCGACCGCGGATAACGCCAATAATACGGATAAAGCCAAACCGTCGCGTGAGCGTATCCGCGACATCCGCGTAATCCGCGGTTAAAAAAAATCCCCGCCCTCCCTTTAACCCATGACCCGCATCGCCAAGATCCGCCCCGTCTTGCTCAGCGCGCCGTACGCGCACCCGGAGAGCCTGGAGGTAAAGCTCCACCTCCCCGCCGGCCATCGCACCTGCGGACTCGTTGAGGTTACCCTCGAAGATGGCACGACTGGTCTCGGCGAAGGCTACCTCGCGGTCTTCGCCCCGCGTGTCTTCGAGAAACTCGTCGAGCTCGTGGCCCCCTACTTGATCGGCAAAGACGCGACGCAGATCGCGGCCCGCTACGCCGATGCGTGCAGCGTGGTCGATTACTGGAGCCAGCAGGGCGCCGCGCGGCATGTGGTGAGCGCGTTGGAGATCGCGCTGGTGGATGCAGTCGCGAAACAGCGCGGCGTACCGGCCTGGAAACTCTTCGCCGAAAGCGCGCCAGACTCCGTCGCCCTCTACGGCAGCGGCGGCGACTCGATCACCGCGCCCGATATGGCGGACGAGATCGCCCTGCTAAGCGGAAAAGGCATCGGCATTTTCAAAATCCGCGCGCGTCCCGGCGAAGCGCGCAAGGCCGCGTGGACCCTCGAACGCGCGGCGCGCGCGGGCATCGTGGTCGCCGTCGACATGGTGCAGAATCTCGCCAATCCGGGCCAGCGCGTGGAGGACGTGCTCCGGTTTCTCGGCGACCTACGGAAACAAACGAGCCTCCCGCTGGGGTTTCTCGAGGAGTCCCTCGGCACCGGCGACCTCGAGCGCTATCCCGCGCTCCGGGCGCAAGCCGGCGGAGTGCCGATCGCGGGCGGCGAGATCGTCACGACCGGCCGCGAGCTCTGCGCCCGCGTGCGACAGGGCTGGTACGACTACGCGCAGCCCGATGCCACGGTGATCGGCGGCGTGGGCGAAACGCTCTCCGTTTTCGGCGCCGCGCGCGAAGCCGGCATCGAGACTGTCGTGCATTGCTGGGGCGCCGCCGTCGGCATGATGGCAAATTATCACGCCGCCTTCGCGGGCGGAGCGCGGCTGGCCGAGTGGCCGATGCCCGCCTTCGCCGTGCGCGAGGCGCTGATGGCCGCGCCGCTGCGGATCGCCGGTGGACGGCTCGCGCGACCGGACCTGCCGGGCTTGGGCGTCACTCTCACACCCGAGCTGGAGCGCCGCTTTGCCTTCCGCGAAGATGCCGTGTACCGCTGTCTCGTGCCCGCCCCGAAATTGCCCGCGGATGACGTGTGGCAGTAAGGAAATTTCCATGCGTTACCCCGCCTTGCTACTTTGTCTTTTAAGTCTGCTTGCGAGTGCCGTTCATGCGGCGACGCCGGAGCAAAAACTCAACGTCGTGCTCATCCTCGCCGACGACCTCGGTTGGACTGACCTCGGCTGCTTCGGGAGCGACCTCTACCAGACGCCAAATCTCGACCGCCTCGCGCGCGAAGGCATGAGGTTCACGCAGGCCTACTCTGCGTGCACCGTGTGCTCGCCGACGCGCGCCAGCCTGCTCAGCGGAAAATATCCTGCGCGCGTCCGCGTGACCGACTGGATCCCCGGCCGCCCGCCGGCAAATCCGAAGCTGCTCGTGCCGGACTGGACCAAATACCTGCCGCACGAGGAAGTGACCCTCGCGGAAGCCTTCAAGGCCGCGGGCTATCGCACCGCGAGCATCGGCAAATGGCACCTCGGGCCGGAGACGCACTGGCCGACGACGCAGGGCTTCGAGGTAAATATCGCGGGCACGGAGGCCGGCTCGCCGCTCAGCGGCTTCTTCGCACCGTGGAAAATCGCCACACTCCCCGAGGGCGCAGAAGGCGACTATCTCACTGACCGGATGGGCATGGAGGCCGCGAAGTATGTGAAGGAGAATGCCGCGAAGCCCTTCTTCCTCTACCTGCCGCACTTCGCCGTGCACACCCCCATCCAAGGGCCGAAGGATCTCGTGGCTAAATACGAGAAACTCGTGCAGCCCGGCATGCGCCACACCAACGCGAAGTACGCCGCGATGGTCGAGAGCATGGATACCGCGATCGGCCGCGTGCTCACTGCGCTGGAGGAACAGAAGATCCTCGATCGCACCGTCATCGTTTTCACCTCGGACAACGGCGGGCACCTCCCCACGACGACCAATGTGCCGCTCCGCGTGGGCAAGGGCTCGTGCTACGAAGGCGGCACGCGCGTGCCGTTGATCGTGCGCTGGCCGGGTGGTGCCGCACCCGGTGGCGAAAGCGCTGTGCCCGTGATCACGCCCGATCTCTATCCGACGCTGCTCGCGCTGACCGGCGTGCCGAAGCCCCCGGCCCAGCAGCTCGACGGCGAGAACCTCGAGCCGTTGCTGCGGCGGCGCGGCGGCCTGAAACGCGACGCGATCTTCTGGCACTACCCGCACTATCAGCTCTACCAGCAGGGCGGCACGGTGCCGTACGGCGCGATCCGCGCCGGCGATTTCAAGCTCATCGAGTTCTTCGACGGCCGCGCCTCCGAACTCTACAACCTGCGCGACGACCTCAGTGAAAAAACCGACCTCGCCGCCAAAATGCCCGACAAAGTCCGCGAGCTCCACGGTCGCCTGACGCAATGGCAGCGCGATGTAGGCGCGCAGCTGCCGGCCCGCAACCCCGCCTTCGACCCCTCCAAGCCGGAGCACGATGCGAAGGCGAAAAAGAAGCGCGCCGAGAAGTGAGAATCTTGCGGGCGGGAGGTTCAGCGCTAGAACCACACCGCGCGCCTTGGCCGGAGCCGGAGTATCGGCGGACCTTTGCGCGCGTTGAATCATGATCAAAACCCTCACCCCTTACCTCGCCGCGCTGATGATCTCGGCGTGCGCCGATGCCAATGTCGCGACTATGAAATGGGATAAACTGCCGCCGCTCCCGCCCTCGGCGGGCCAGACGAAACAGCCGGGTGTGGCCGGCCCCTTCGCCGGCGTCCACGGCGATACGCTGATCGTGGCTGGCGGAGCCAACTTCCCCGACAAGCTCCCCTGGGAGGGCGGCACGAAGATCTGGTGGGACGATGTGTGGGTGTTGGAAAATCTGTCGTCCAAGACACCGCGCTGGGTCAGCGATGCGACGCTGAAGCTGCCGCGCCGCCTCGGCTATGGCATCAGCGTCGACCTCCCCGAGGGCGTGGTCTGCGTGGGCGGCCACGATGTGGATCGCTGTTACGCCGAGGTCTTCATGCTCGCGTGGGATGCAAAGGCCCGCGTGCTCCGCCCCACCGAGCTCCCTCCGATGCCGGAACCGCTTTCCTTCATGGCCGGCGCCCTCGTGGGCGAGACGCTTTACGTCGCCGGTGGGCAGACGACGATGAAGGGCGCCGTGCCCTCGAAAATCTTCTGGGCGCTCGATCTCTCGAAGCGCCGCGGACCGGCAAGCGAATTCAAGTGGCAGGTGCTGCCGAGCTGGCCGGGCCCGGCACGGGTGCTGCCCGTGGCCGCCGCGCAGCGCGGGGCAAAGGGCCCGGAGTTCTTCCTCTTCAGCGGTCGCACCCCGGAGGCCGGCAAGCCGACCGCGATCTTGTCCGACGCGTACGCCTTCGACCCCCAGGCCAAGACGTGGCGGACGCTGCCCAATATCGGAGCGGGTACAAGCGGTGCCAGTAGCGCCGGGACGAAAGGCCTGAGCGTGATGGCCGGCTCCGCCGCCGCCGTCGGCGACAGCGAGATACTGCTCTTCGGCGGTGATCGCGGAGAATTATTTCTGGAGCTTGAAAAGCACGACCTCGCGATCGCCGCGGCGCGCGCGGCGGGGCGCGATCAGGAGGTCGAGGCGGGGCTGCTGGCGAAACGGAAAATCTACGCCGCACATCCCGGCTTCGCGCGTGAAGTGCTGGCCTACGACACGAAGAAAAACACCTGGCGCGTGGCAGGGATGACGCCAGCCACCGTGGCCCCGCAGGTAACGACCCTCGCCGTAAAACACGGCGGCGCGATCCTCATCCCCAGCGGCGAGATCAAGCCCGGCATTCGCACGGCGGACGTGGTGCGAGTGGTCGCCGAGGCCAAGTAAGGCGAGGGCTTGAAGTAGGGCGGGCTAAAGACCCGCCCTGCCTATTTTCAGAACCGCACACCCGTGGTGAAGCGGATCGTCCGGCCCGGGTCGATCGTGGCGCGATCCCAAGCGGCGAGGTAGTAGAGGTCGGTGCGGTCGAAGAGATTCGTGATGTTCAGCCCGAAGTCGTAGCTGAAACGACTCTGCGCCGGGCGATACTTGTAGCCCAGCGTGGCGTCGAAGCGCCAGGCAGCCGGCAGCGGCCCCCAGTTGGGCGCGGTAGCGGCGCCGCGCGCGGAGGTGGCGGTGAGCGGGCGGCTGCCGGTGAAGATCGCGCCGAAGCCAAGGTTGAGGCCCTTGAGCGGGCCGTGCCCGACATTGAACCGGTTGAACAGCGTCAGCCGGTTCTTCGGGACGAGGGCGATGGCAGTGCCCGTGCGGTCATCGCGCGCATCTGTATTCGCAAAGCTGGCGACGACGAGCCACCCGTCGTTCACGCGGCCGTTGAGGCTCACCTCAAGGCCGGTGCTGCGCTGGCCGCTGCGTTGGAT
>JAZKEV010000055.1:9793-12077 GCA_040386765.1 Verrucomicrobiota bacterium
AACCAGGGCGCGAAGTGTCGGCCTCGGTCACGTTGTCCTGCAACAGATCGAACCATGTCACCAATCCCCCGATACGACCGCGGAGGAGGCTGAAGCGAAGACCGACCTCCTTCTGGTTGCCCTCCTGCGGATCGAGGGCGGAGCCGTCGGGCTGGGTGCGGAACTCGGGGTCGAAGGCATTGTTGAGATTACCGTAGAGACTGAGGTTCTTCGCCGCGGTGAGGTGCCAGACGGCGCCAATGCTCTCGGTGCGGCCATCGGTGTTGGTGACGACGGTGGTTGGGCTCACGAGGCGGACCTTGTTGGGCAGCGTGCCGCTGTGCCACGCGATGGTGCGGCGCTCGACCTCGGTGAAGCGCATGCCGGCCATCACGAAGATGCGCTCGTCGGCAAAGGAGAACACGTCGTTGAAATACCAGTCCTGATTTTCGAGGACCGTCTTGGTCTCGGTATCGAGGTACAGGGGCGGGCGGTTGGCGATCGACGGCAGCGGAGGCTCGGCGCCCCGGTTGAAGATGTTGATCGGGAGGAGGAGATTGGTGTTGAAGCCCGCGAGGTTGGGATTGGCGAGAAACTGCGCGTAGGTGAGATTTGGATACGAATTGAAGGTGAGACCGGCCTGCGCGTTGGTGAGCCGGCCGGGCCCCGTGAGATTCGCGCCGGTGAGCCCGCCGTAGTTGCGCGACGAGGCATAGGCGCTGTTCATGTCGTACTGCTCGATCCAGCCGTGGCCGACGAGGAGGCGGTGGGCGACAGGGCCGGTATCGACATTCCACACGAGCTCGTTGCGGGTGCGGTAGTTGGTGGTGTCGCGCGGGAGTTCACGCCAGCTGCGCGAAGTGAGCGCAGTATCGCGCAGGATCGTGAGCGACTCGGGCGAGCCGAAGGTCTCTCGGAAGAGCTGGTCCTTGCTCTCGTACTGGAGCTGCGAGCGGAACTGGAGGCGGTCGGTGAAGGCGTGGCGCGCGTCGAGCGAGGCGACGTGGCGGGTGACGTTGCGGAAATCCTCCGGGCTGTTCCACCGCGTGTCCCGCGGGAGGGTGCGGTAGACCCCGTCGCCGGTGGTGATGCCGAGGGGATCGCCGCGATGCACAGGGGCGGCCCAGCCGCCCGGGCGGTTCGTCTTGTTGTAGAAATACTCCGCGATGACCTTGGTGCGCGACGTGATATCCCAGCGGAGCGACGGCGCGATGGCATCCTCCTCGATGCGCGTGTCGAACCAGTCGTAGCCGCGGCTGTAGATGCCGTTCACGCGGGCGCTCAACTTCTTGCCATCGCCGACGGGCAGCGGGTGATTGACGTCAAACTCGGCGCGGTAGAGCTCGTGGTCGGCGACGATGAGGCGCGCGCGGTTGAAGGAGCGCGGCTGCGGCTGCTTGGTGATGCGATTGATGGTGCCGCCGAAGCCGCCCGCGCCATAGAGGACGGCGGCCGGGCCGCGAATCACCTCGACGCGCTCGATATTGGCGAGCGGCTGCGAACCGAAGCCGGCGGTCTGCGCGAAACCGTTGAGGAAATTGCTGCCGGGGTTGGCGAAGCCGCGCAGGAGGAAATTGTCGTTCTCGTTGGTCTTCACCGCGGCGGCCTCGTAGGCGAGCAGCTCGGAGGTATCGGTCGCGAGCAGATCCTCGATGAACTGCTGGTTGTAGATCGAGACATTCATGGGAATGTTCTCGATCGGCGTATTCATGCGCGTGGCTTCGGCCGCGTGGGAGGAGAGATAGCCGATGTCGCGCGACGGTACGCTGGCTTCGACATAAAGGTCGGCATTGTCCGGCACCAGGGTGACCAGGGTCTCGGCCTCGCGCAGGGTCGAGCCCACCGAACGGTCCGCCACCTGCAGCACCGTGCCGTCGACCGGGGCGGTAATCTGGGTGAAATCCTGCATGCGGTTGGCCTTGTTCAGGGTCTCGTTGGCCTCCCCCAGCTTCTGGCGGGAATCCACCAATTGCTGGTTGTGGTCGCTGCGCCACTTTTCGATGAAGGACTGACGCTCCTGCGTCGTCTCGGCATGTTGCTGGTGGAACTTGCGCTGGTCGCCTTCGGTAGTCTTCAGCCGCTGCGACGCGTCGATATAGGCGCTCTGGGCTTTCATCACGTCCAGCAGCGCCGCCGCCTTCTGGCGCTGCAGCCGTTCCTGGATTTCGACAATGCGGTTGGCCATGCCGAGCTGCGAGCGGTAGCCGGGGATGGCTTCATTCGCCACCCGGATCTGGGTTTCGATCTGCAACAGGCGGCTGTCGCGCTGCTCACCGACGACGCGCTCTGGCGCTCCCAGCACGAG
>JAZKEV010000055.1:12087-13779 GCA_040386765.1 Verrucomicrobiota bacterium
CGGTAATCGGCCTGTTCCTGCAGATAGATCTGCGCCTGGCTGTAACGGTCCGGCCCATCCTCGGGCGTGGCGGTGAAAGGCTTGCCGGCGAGTTGGGCTTCAAGACGATCCGTCTGCGCAGTCAGCGCGGTCACGCGCTGCTGCAGCGAAGCGACGTCGGCCGACGCGAAGGCCGGATCGAAGCGGGCCAGCAGCTGGCCCTTCTTCACATGGTCGCCGGCTTTGACCGCGACCTCGACCACGCGAGAGGTGGTGAAGGGCTGCATCACCAGCATCGGCGTGCTAGTGGCAATCTTGCCCGGCGCGACCACAATGCGGTCCACCCGGCCGACAATCGCCCAGACGATGGCAGTCACCAGCAGCGCCAGCACCACGAACAGCGCGGCATGGGCCGACACCGGCACCGGCGCCTCGGCTATGGCCGTGGCGTCGGGCTTGAACTCGTTGGCGACGCGGTCGAGCTCCTTGCTCATGCCGCGGCTCCCGTATTCTGCTGCGACCACAGCTGGTGATAGATGAAGTTGCGCTGCATCAGTTCGGCATGGCTGCCCACATCGTTGATGGCGCCATTGTCCATCACGATGATGGCATCGGAGTCGCGCAGGGTGTTCAGGCGGTGCGAGATCACGATGGTGGTGCGGCCCTTGGCGATGGTCTTCAGGTTCTTGACCACGATGGCTTCGCTTTCGGGGTCCAGCGCACTGGTGGCTTCGTCGAAGATGATCATGCGCGGCTGGCGCAGCAGAGCGCGTGCGATCGACAGGCGCTGTTTCTGGCCACCGGAAAGATTGACGGCGCCCTCTTCCAGCTCGGTGTCATAACGCTTGGGAAGCTGCTGGATGAATTCGTCGGCGCCGGCCATGCGGGCCGCCTCCACGATATCCTCGAAGCTGGCGGTGCGCAGCACGAAATAGCCGCGTAGCAGGAAGGGCTCCTGCGGCACCACGCCGTTCTGGCTGCGCAGATGCGACAGGTCGATGTCGCGGATGTTATGACCGTCGATGCGGATGGCGCCTTCGCTTGCCTGATGCAGGCCCTGCAACAGCGCCGACAGCGTGGTCTTGCCCGAGCCACTGCGCCCGACAATGCCAACCATGGCGCCGGCGGGAATCTTCAGCGATACCTCGCGCAAGGCCGGCTTGTCGGTGCCGGGATAGCGGAAGGTGACTTTCTCGAATTCGATGGCGCCGGACAGCGGCGGGGTCAGCCCGCGCGAGCCGCTGTTTTCGCCGGGCCGGTTCATCACCTCGCCCAGCATTTCCACCGACATCATCACTTCCTGGTAATTGTTCAGCAGGCCGATGAGCTGCAGCACCGGCGAGATCACGCGCGCCGACAGCATGTTGAAGGCAACCAGCCCGCCCACGGTGAGCTGACCTTCGAACACCAGGAAGGCGCCGGTGATCACGACCGTGATGGTCAGCGCCTTTTCGATGAAGCCCGAGAATGTGTTGGCGGCCAGCGAAATCTTGCCGACCTGGACATAAGTATTGACCGCATCGGCGGCGGCATTGTCCCACTCTTCCTCGCGGCGCGGCTCCAGGTTCAGCGCCTTGATGGTGCGCATGCCGTGCACGCTTTCCACCAGCATCGACTGGCGCTGGGCTTCGGCCTGATAGAGATGATGCAGGCGACGGCGATACGGCCCCAGCATGCAAGCGATCACCAGACCCAGCAGCGCGGTCACACCCA
>JAZKEV010000056.1:0-5948 GCA_040386765.1 Verrucomicrobiota bacterium
CTGTACCCGCTGCCCGTGCCAAGGAGCGGCCGATTTCGACCGAGGATGCTCAGGCGGCGTTGCAGCGCCCCACCTGGGCGCGCATCGCCACCCAGCCTGAGCCCACCGCGACCGAGGCAGCCGGAGCAAAGGCGGCTGCGGCCAGCACGCCATCGTCGTCACCCACTCCTCCACCTGCCGCCGCGACCACGACCCAGGCCGCCCCCGATCTCCGTCCACCCGGACCGCCCAAGCCCCGCTCGCGCTGGACGCGCCTGCTCGAGATCGGCTACGCTCTCCAGGCCTCCACGGTTTCCAAAAGTGACGCCTACCTCCGCGCCGAGCTCGCCCGCATAACCGAAAACTACTCGTACCGGCTGCTCGGCAAATACCTCTACGGCGAACAGCAGGATATCCGCAACGTGGACAAAACCGAGCTCGGGTTTATCGCCCAGCACGACCTCGCTGGCCGCTGGCGCCTGCGCAACAATCTCGCCTACCAGAACGACCAGCTCCGCCTGCTCGACCTGGAGATCACCGAAGTGCTCGGCCTCAACTACGCGCTCATCCGGCACCGCAAATTCAGGTTTTCCGGCGGCCCGGGCCTCGGCTTTCGCTATCGCGAGCCCGAGATCGGCAAGACCGGCTACACCTTCTCGGCGGACTTCTCGCAGGAGATGCGCTGGGAACTGACGAACCGCATCAGCCTCGCCCAAAGCGGCAGCTACCTCACCGACCCCAACGATACGCGCAATTATCGCCTCCGCTCCAGCGCCGTCGCCACCGGCAGGCTGACCGAGAAGGTCAGCATCAACATCCGCTACGAGTACGAGTTCGACCACGCTCGGCCGGTCATCACGGACCGCACCGACCAGCGCGTCTTCACCACCCTCGGCTACACCTTTTGATTTTCGGTCCCGGCGCTCGCCGGACCACTTACCGTCCCCAACACCTACCCAAGAATGAAAAAGAAAATCGTCAGCTATTGCTCGGCGCTCTGCCTGAGCGCCGTCGCCGCGTTTGCCGCCACCGCTCCCGGCGGCCAGCCCTTCGACACGACCGCCACGACCACCGATGGCGGGCCCCCGGTCACGTTGCAGGCCCAAGGCAGCAACTTCTTCGATTTCCTGGAGTCGCTGATCAACACCCAAGGCTCGTTCAGTTCGCTGAACAATCGGCAATACACCGCAAGCATGACCTTCCTTGGCATACCCAATGCCATTCGCTTCGCGACCAACGCCGCGGGTAATTCCGTCAACATCACCCTGACGCCCACCGGTTTCAACCGCACCTTCACCGGCGTCAGCAAAGCCGATGTCGACGATCAGCTGGAAAACTTTTTCAAATCGGAGGGCCAGCAGACCATCGCCGACTTCCTCAAGGCCGTCGCGAAGACCTCGCCGATCGCCGTGACCGACGGCAATCCCACGGCCGCCACCGCCGTGTCCGCCACCTCCAGCTTCACGAGCCAGGGCTTCACGCCGCTCGACGAGCTGGGCGACAACACCGATACAGCCAGCGGCGCCAGCAAGCCCAAGTTCGGCGGCGTCTCCCTCGGTCTCAACGCCGGCGAGTTCGAGGCCGGCCTCTTCAGCGGCAAGGTCTACGACATCTCCGGCACGCTCTTCAGCTTCGGCGGCGAGACCGTGCGCCTCGTGATGCCGTTTAGCTTCAACTACCTCGAGCTCGATACGGGTTCGAAGGTTGGCGGCGCCGGCACGAGCCTCGCCCTCCCCATCCGCTTCATGAAGATGGGCAAGGACGGAAACGGTAATATCAATGGCCTCAACTGGCGCGTCACACCGCTCTTCGGCGTCAGCGTCCGAGGTTCGGTCGACCTCGCCAGCTTGAGCCCGCTCTGGAATGCGGGCGTGGTCAACACGATCGACTACCCCATCTCGCCCAAGCTCGTGATCAGCATGGTCAACCAGTTCACGATGCACCGCTCCATCTCCATCGCTTACGACGACCTCGATTTCGATCCCAACATCGACCAGCAGATCATCAAGAACGGCCTGCGCCTCACCACGCCCTTCAACCGGCGCTGGGTCGCCGACGGCTTCGCGGTCGATACCCGCTTCCTGAAGGATGCGGCGGTCAAACAATTCTGGACATTCGGCGGCTCCCTCGCCTTCCGCGCTACCCAGCGGTGGAACCTTGTGCTGGGCTTGAACTACGATACCGGCGACGACTTCAAAGCCTTCTCCGGCGGCCTCTCCTCCGCCTGGAAGTGGTAACCTGAACCTTGCGTAAATCGAAAGGCGCGTGCCACCACGCTCGCGCCTTTTTTTATGCCCGCGAAGTCCAGTCGACGCCGCAGATGGAAACGGATCGCACTCGCGTGCTTGCTCGCGGGCGCGCTCGGCGTCGGCGCGTTGTTTGTGCTGCCGCTGCCGGTCGGCTGGGCGATCAATCTCGCCGCGCGCCGCGCGCTCCCGCCAGAACTGAGCCTCACCGCCCGCGTTGAGTCCGCGACCTTTCGCTGGCGGCTGGGCTCGGACACCGCGCGACTCGATATCGAGCGGCTCACCTCCGCCGTGGAGCAGCGCCCGCTCGGCACCGTCGCGCACATCGCCATCGAGATAGATAAAGGCGCCGCGTGGAAAGGCTACTACGCCCCCAGCCTCGTCACGATCACCGAGCCCGCTCTCACCGTCGACACCACGGACAAGGGCGCTTTTGCCGCGCTTATGGCGCCGCCACCCGCCGGCACGCTGCCACCGAAGCCCTCCAAGCCAGTCGTCGCCTCGACGCCCGCGACTCTCGCCGACGCGCTGCCGATACTGCCGGCTCCCGGTGCGAAAAGCCGAATCACCATCGAGCGAGCAAAGGTTTCCTACATCCTGCCCCAACTGAAGTGGACGCTGGAGTCACGCTTCGATGCCACGCTCACGCGCGCCAATGCGGCGGAGGCGACGATCGAAGCCACCTCCGCCCTCGGCGTGGAGGGCAAACCCGCCCTGCTCAGCACCGCCAGCGCCCGCCTCGGCCTGAGCACCAACCGGATCGAGGGCGAGCTCACGATCCCCGAGTTTGAACTCAACCAGCTCCCTCAGTTTCCCGGCGAAGGCCTGCCGCTGACGGGCACGATGTCGTTCTCCGGCCGCGGCGATTTCGACTACAGCACCCGCCAGCTCGTCGGCGGCAGCGGGGCTTTTCTCTTCCGCGATGGGCGGCTGAAGCTCTCCACAATGGAAGGCGCGCCCATCGCGCTGGAGCGCATCGCGCTCCGCGGCGAGGTCATCCGCCGCGACAACGAGCTCTTCGCGCGTCTGACCGAGGGCGTCATCGCCATCGAAGGCGTCGCACTCAACCTCCGCCAGTTCGAAGCCGGCCTCACCGCGCGCTCGCGCGTCGAGTGGGATGCCGAGCTCTCCGGCGCCTCCGGGCGCCGCCAGCTCCCGCGCGTGCCCGCCTCGCTGCTCGCCGGGTTGCCTTGGTTGCGCGGCTTCCTCGAACAAGCGGCGCTCACCCAGCTGGCCTCCAAGGGTACAGCCCTGGTCGCACGCGACGCCGACGACTCGCTCAAGATTCACGAGGTCACTGCGCACCAGCGCCTCGATATCGCCATCGCGGGCGAGACCGTGTCGGCCGACTTCACCACCCGCCAGCCTGCCCCGGGTGAAGCGCTCGCGACGGAAGTGAGCGTCGCGGCCTTTGAGCCGCGGAAGCTGGCGCGTGCATTTCCCGCCGAGTGGCACCTCGCCGCGGCCGGCTTCCCCGTGCAGCTCAAGGCCAAGGCGCGGCTCACGTCGCAGGGGGAACCGCTGGAGGCGGAAACGACCGTCACGATCGGCGCGGGCGAACTCGGCGCGCTGCCGCCTCTGAATCGCGCGGTGCGGCTCGATGGGATGTTCCTCGAAGCCCGAATGACCGAGCGTGGCACGGTGATAGATATCCCCCGCTTCGCGGTAGAGAGCGGCATCGGCACGATCCGAGGCCAGGAG
Organism: Verrucomicrobiota bacterium; assembly: GCA_040386765.1. Taxonomy (GTDB): domain Bacteria; phylum Verrucomicrobiota; class Verrucomicrobiia; order Opitutales; family Opitutaceae; genus ER46. Next base: position 3,927 of record JAZKEV010000056.1, read on the forward strand.
ATCGCCATCCGGCGCGAGTCGCCGGGGGCACCCGGAGAAAGCGCGCGCGCGACTGGCAAAATCGAGATCAGTGGCATCAAGCTCGTCGACTTCACCGCCTTCCTCCCCCAGGCCACGCTCGCGCAACTCCGCGACAACGGACTCACCCCCGCCGACTTTGCCCTCACGCACGCGGTCACGACGTTTTCGATCGAAGCCCGCAATGACGCCACGTGGAGTCCCCAACAGGCCGACCTCGCCGCCGATCTGGAACTCGTCGCCTTGGGCCAGCCCCTCGTTCCCCGCGCGACCGTCACCCTCAAACTCGGCGAACGTGACGCCGTCGCGACGCTCACGCTCAAGGAATTCTCTCCCGCGCAGTTCGGCGCCCGTCAGATCGCGGGTATGAACCTGAGCGATTTTGCGTTTCCCGTTCAGCTCGAGGCCGAGGCCCTCGTTGCCGCCGATAGCGGAGAGGTGCGCTCGGCCAAGGCAAAGGTCACGGCCGGTGCGGGTGGAGCCCGCCTCGCGGCGCTCGATGCGACGGTGCCCTTCCGCAGCGCCAACGTAAGCGCAGAGTACGACCCTGCAAAAAACCTCGTGCGCGTTTCCTCCGCCACGCTAGAGCTCGCGTCGGGTATTTCCGCCAGCGTGGAAGGCGTCACTGCGCGCCTCAGTCCGCTGACCCTCCAGGGCAAGGCGCTGCTGGCTCCGCTGGATTTCGCCGCCGTGCTCGCGTGGTGGCCGGAGAACCTGCTTCCCGCCGTGCGACGCGAGATCGCAGCACTCGCCCCCAGCGGCCGGTTGCAGACCAAGGGCATCGACTTCGCCGTCGATCTCTCCGACCCCAAAGGCGCGGTGAAGATCACGCGCGGCCAGGGCGAACTCGCGATCTCGCAGGCCGGCGCCCGACACACCGCTGTGCCCGGCGCGGTCGCCGTCGCGGAAACGCTCGTGACGCTCGATTTTCCGCGCGCCATCGTGCGCGTGAAAGATGTCCAGGTCCCCGGCGCGACCGTCTCCCTCGCGCACATCGAGGTCACCGACGTGCTCGCCCAGTCGCGCGACATCGCGGTGCGCGCGGCCTTTGCCGGCGATCTCAGCCGCGCCGCCGAATGGCTCAAGGGCGTCGCACTCCCGCCCGATCTCGCCCCCGTGCTCCGCAGCACCGGCAAGCTCCAAGGCGAGCTGACCGCCAGGCTCGCGCTCAAGGCCGACGTCTTGACCAGGGCCGATGCCACTCTCGCCTTGCAGAGCGATCAACTGGAGGTGCCCGGGTGGTTCGACGGTCCGCTGCAGGCACGCTTCGACCTCGCCTTGCCGTCGCCTACGGTCGCCACGCTCGCGGGCACGCTCACGCTCAATAATGCGCGCTGGCTCGGTCTGAAAGAGCGCGCCCGCATCGAACCGCTCTCCCTGCGCGTCGAGGCCCGCGACTGGCAATCGACCGAAAAGACCACGATGGAAGTCGCCCTCTCTTCAGCGCACGTCCTCAGCGCTCCGCTCCAGCTGAAAGCCTCCGCCGAACTGCGCGGCGCCGAGAAGAATCCCGCCCGCGCCGAGCTTCGCGAACTGCGCTTCGGCCGCACCGACCTGCGTGGCGAGTGGCAGTCCGACGCCCAGCACGATGCGCTCACCATCTCCGCCCGGCAGATCGACCTCAACGAACTCGCCGCCACCGCGCTCCCCTGGCTTCGGCTGCTCAATCCCGCTCTCGTCACTCCCCCACCCGCGCCCACCGTCGTCGTCGCCAAAGGCCCGGCGCCACTATCTCCGCTCCAGGCTTCCAGCCCGGTCACGGTCACTTCGCCCAGCAAGATGACCGCGGCGACTCCGGCTTCGAAGTCCCGCCGCACCGAGGTGAAGTTCGACGCGGGCCGGATCGAGTTCGGCAATGGCCGCGTGCTGCGTAATGTCATGGCGGATACGGCCCTCGTTGGCGACTGGCCCGAGCGGCTCCGGTTCGCTGCCACCGAGGGCGAGACCAGCCGCGTAACCGTGGAGCTCGTCCCCTCCGCCAGCGCGACGGCTGGCGGCCAGGAG
>JAZKEV010000056.1:5958-16034 GCA_040386765.1 Verrucomicrobiota bacterium
CACTTTCGACGACACGGCCGCTCTGGCTCGTACAATTACCGAGCCGCTCCGCATCCAAACCCTGCCCCCGGCGTGGCTCACGGAGCCGCTGCTCTCAGCGAGCACGCTGCCTGCCCGGTTGGCGGGTGGTGCAATGACCATCGAGGGCACCCTCTGGAATCGCGCCGACTCCGGCCTCTCCGCCAAGGGCATGTTCCGGATTGAGAATGCCACCATGCTCCGCGCACCCTACATCCTTCAGGTCCTCGCGCTGCGGTCCGGCAAGAAACTGGAAAAAGACCCGCTGATCCGCCGCCTCGCCATCGGCGAGTGGACGCTCGATCCCACGAGCATCACCCTCAAGGCCTTTGCGCTGGACGGCTCCGGGCTGATCGACCGCGTGAAGCTAAACTCCGTCGCCTACGCCCGCACCGACGAGAAGATCAAAGTCGACGGCGACTACTTCGGCGTCGGCTTCGAGGTCGTCGGCACCCGCAGCGACCCCCAAGTCTTCCTAAAGGAAAACAAACTCATCAAGACCATCGGCCAGCGCAACGAGTTCGATTTCTTCGGGCAGGACAGCATGATCCCAGAGAAGAAGAAGTGACAGCTGCCGCACTCGGCCTCCGCCAGCAGCGATCAGACGTCCGCGCAAATATTGCCCGATTTTGCGCTCCGCAACGCGCGACAGCCGGCGAAGACGCCTCGCCCCACCCCCAACCCCTCTCGCTACTTCATTTGACTCCTTCGCCGGGTGCGATTGCCTGCCCTCACCCATAGATGGCCGATTTTCTTACCGATAAGCCCGCCAAGCTCGAACGCGCCTTCCTCGTTGGCGTCCAAACCAACGACATGAAACCGGGCGAAGCCACCGAGCTCGCCTCGGAGCTCAAGGAGCTCGTCGAGAACCTCCACATCGCCGTCACGCACACGGAAATCGTGAATCTCCGCCGCGCCACGCCTTCGCTCCTGCTCGGCACGGGCAAGGCCGAGGAGATCGTCACCGCCGCCAAAGCCGCCGATGCCAACGTGATCGTCTTCGACGAAGCCCTCTCGCCGGCTCAGCAGCGCAACTGGGAGGAGCTCTCCGGCCTGGCCGTGATCGACCGGCAGGAAGTGATTCTCGAGATCTTCGCCGACCGCGCGCACACCCGCGAGGCAGTCCTCCAGGTCGCGCTCGCGCGCATGGAGTACTCGCTCCCGCGCCTGACGCGCGCGTGGACCCACCTTTCCCGCCAGCGCGGCAAGGGCGCCATGGGCGGCGAAGGCGAGACGCAGCTCGAGCAGGATCGCCGCACCGTCCGCGACCGCATTTCTCATCTTAAAGAGGAGCTCAAGCACGTCGTCCAGCAGCGCGATGTCCAGCGCCGCAAGCGCCAGCGCGTGCCCGTGCCGACGTGCGCCATCGTCGGCTACACCAACGCCGGCAAATCCACGCTGCTCAATACGCTCACCGGCGCCGAGGTCCTCGCCGCCAACAAGCTCTTCGCCACGCTCGATCCGACCACGCGCCAGCTCGTCTTCCGCGGCAACCAGAAGCTCCTCGTCACCGATACGGTCGGTTTCATCCGCCGCCTCCCGCACGGTCTCGTCGAGGCCTTCAAGGCCACGCTCGAGGAAGTGATCGTCGCCGATTTTCTCGTCCACGTCATCGACGTCACGAATCCCAATTTCGAGCAGCACCACGCCACCACCCTCTCCGTCCTCGCCGAGCTGGGCGCCGCCGATCAGACGATCGTCACGGTCTTCAACAAGGTCGACGCCGCCACCCCCGAGATGATCCAGCGGGCCCGCCGGCTCGTCTCCGACGGCCTCTTCGTCAGCGCACGCACGCGCCAGGGCCTCGACACCCTCGAATCCCGCTGCCTCGAGCTCATCGCCGAGGCTCACGCCGCCATCGAGATGCTCGTCCCGCACGAGCGCTACGACGTGATTGCCCGCCTCCACGCCGTCGGCCACGTGCAAAGCGAGGAGCAGGAAGACGGCGCCGTCCGCCTCTGGGGACGTTACCCGCCTACGCAGGCCGCGTACTTCGCGCCGTTTGTGGTGAAGTAGCGGGTAGCGCGTAGTGAGTAGGAAAAAAAAGGGGTAGCGATGCTCGCTACCCGCTACTCACTACTCGCTACTTTCCGTCTTACTCCGCGTCGTAGATCTGCACGCGGCTCCAGAACGTCTTGAAGGTCTCGATGAACTTCAGATGGATCGGATCGACCTGGTATTCGTCGTGCGCCGCCACGTCCTTGCACACGACCGTCAGCGCGAACGAGTACGAGTCGTCGATGATCGGGCGCTTCGTGGTCTTGGCGGGGGTGCCGACATAGCATTTTTCGACCGACTTCATCGTGCCGAGGGACTCGACGCCCTTGCGGAAATCGTCGCGCTGCTGCGCGGTCAGTTCGGGTTTCAACCAAAAGTAGACAGTGTGGACGAGCATAGTGGGTCCGGTTTTCTGAATTTCGTCCCGCGCCTTAGCAACCCCAAATCCCCAAACCGAGGTTCACCACGAAACACACGAAAAAACACGGAAATCAGAGAAAAACCGCTCTCAATTCTACCTGAGCCAACCCTCTACCTTTTCGTGTGTTTCGTGGTGAATCCTCTGACGCGCTAAAGCTCAGCTCGCATCCAGCTTTGCCAACTCGTCTCCCACATTAAAATTCATCCGCACATCCGGATCCGGCGAGGGCACCGCGGAGAGGAGAATTTTCGTGTAGGGGTGCTGCGGCGCCGAAAAGATATCCGCCGTACTTGCGAGTTCCACCACGCGCCCCTTGCGCATCACGGCCACACGGTCGCAGAACCCACGGACGACATCGAGATTGTGTGCCACGAAGAGGTACGTGAGTCGGAATTCGCGCTGCAGCTCCTTCAAGAGATCGAGCACCTGCGCCTGCACCGACACATCCAGCGCCGAGGTCGCCTCGTCGCACACGATCAGCGAAGGCCGCATGATGAGAGCGCGCGCGATGCCGATCCGCTGACGCTGACCGCCGCTGAAGGCATGCGGATAACGCGTGCGATGCTCCGGCGTCAGCCCCACCCGCTCGAGCATCTCCACCACCCGGTCATCAAGGTCCGCGCCGCGCGCCAGCCGGTGGATGACCAAAGGCTCGCCCACGATATCTCCCACGGTCATGCGCGGATTGAGCGAAGAGACCGGATCCTGAAACACCATTTGCGCGTGCTGCCGGATGGGCTTCAGTTCGCGCCCCGAGAGCGACGCGAGGTCCACCACGCGGCCATCGGGCAGTCTAAATAAAATCGTGCCCGCCGTGGGGTCCACCGCACGGAGGATGCACCGCGCCGTCGTTGTCTTGCCCGAGCCGCTTTCCCCCACGAGACCGAGCGCTTCGCCCGGCGCGATCTCGAAGCTCACGTCGTCGACCGCCTTTATCCATCCGGTCACCTTCCTGCGAAAGCCTGGACTGAGAATCGGAAAATGCTTCGAGAGCCCCTGCACCGTCAGCAGGGGCGGCGTCTCCGCCTGCGCGCCCGCGTTCATTCCGTCCGCGCCGCGAGCGCCGCGGCCTTGGCTCGGGCCTCGGCCACGGCATAGCGCCGGCTGGGCAACGCATCCAGCAAGGCCCGCGTGTAGGCATGCTGGGGGCTCTTCAAGACCGCGCGCACCGAGCCGCGCTCGACGATCTCGCCGCGCTGCATCACTGCCACATCGTCCGCCATCTGCGCGACCACGCCGAAGTCGTGCGTGATGAGCAGTACCGCGCAGCCGATCTCCCGCTGCAGTGTTTTGATGAGGCCAAGAATCTGCGCCTGGATCGTCACATCGAGCGCCGTCGTCGGCTCGTCGGCGATCAAGAGCTCGGGCCGGCACACCAGCGCCATCGCGATCACCGCCCGCTGCCGCATCCCGCCCGAAAGCTCGTGCGGATATTGCCCGTAGCGCGTCTGCGGCTCGGCGATGCCCACCTTATGCAGCATCTCAAGCGTCTGCCGCTTCGCCGCCGCGCGGCTCACATCCTGGTGCATGAGGATCGCCTCGTCGATCTGGCTGCCGATCGTGTGCACCGGCGAGAGCGCCGCCATCGGCTCCTGAAAAATCATGCTTATGGCACCGCCGCGCACCTTGAAGAGCAGCCCCGACTTCTCGTCGAGATGCGCGATGTCGATCCGGCCCTCGCGGCGCGAGTTGAGTAGTATCTTTCCGGATACGATACGCCCCGGCGGCTGCACCAACCGAAGCAGCGAGTAGGCGGTCACGCTCTTGCCGCTGCCCGATTCGCCCACGAGGGCGAGCGTCCGCCCGCGTTGAATCGTGAAGGATACGTTCTGCACCGCGCCGACCACGCCTTCGGGCGTGAAGAAGGACACACGCAGATTCTGCACATCCAGCAACGTCGCCTCATCGATGGGGGTCATGGGGTCGAGTAAGGATCGGCGGCATCGCGCAAGCCGTCACCCAAAAAATTAAACGCGAGCACCGTGATCACCACCAGCGCCACCGGCATCAGCAGCCACGGATACGCCGCGATCACCTGGATGCTGTCGCAGTCCTTCAGCATCACCCCCCAGCTCACGATCGGCGCCCGCAGGCCCAGCCCCAGAAAGGAGAGCGAGGTCTCGCCGAGGATCATTGCCGGCACGCTCATCGTGAGCACCACGATGATGTGGCTTGTAAACCCCGGCAGCAGATGGCGAAACAGTATCCGCGTGTGACTCGCGCCCAGGAGCCGCGCCGCCGTCGTGTAGTCCTCTTCGCGCAAGGCGAGGATCTTGCCGCGCACCACGCGCGCCAGTCCCGTCCAGCCGAGGAGGCTCAGCACCAGCGTGATCGCGAAATACGTCGCCAGCGGCGGCCAGTCCGCCGGCAGCACTGCGCCAAACGCCAGCCAGAGCGGGATCTGCGGAAACGCGTTCACCACCTCGATCATCCGCTGGATCGCAGTATCCACCCGCCCGCCGAAGTAGCCGGAGATTCCGCCCAGCGATACGCCCAGGATAAACGTCACGGCGATCGCCACCAAGCCCACCGAGAGGCTCACGCGCGAGCCGTAGATCAGCCGGCTGAAGATATCGCGCCCGTGTTCATCCGCGCCGAGAAAGTAAAACGTCGGCGCCTTGTCGTCCGACCGCAGCGTCGCGGTCTCCTTCACCCCGAAGAAATGCCGTTCCGTTGGAATGAACCCTAGAAAGTCCCACGGCTCCCCCCGCACCATAAATCCCAGCGACACGACCTGCGCCCGATCCTCGAGATAGGTTTTCTTGAAGGTCAGTGGATCCTGGCTCACCTGCATCGCAAAGACATGCCACCCCTCGCGGAGCGAGAAACGTGGCAGCTGCGGCGGGCAGTACGCCTGCGAAAGATCGCGCCACTGCCGCGAGTACGGCGCGAAAAACTCCGCCCCCGCAGCGAGGAGATAGAGCGCTGCCAGCAGGAAGAGCGAGCCTACCGCCAGCCAGTGCCGTGCAAATCGTCGGCGAATCAGCGCCCATTGCGACAATACTCCCGGCTCAGCCGCCGGCATCGGCGGCGCCTCGGCAGGGGTATCGGAGAGCATCCCGGGCATGGTTCGTCGCTCCGCAAGCAAGCGACTCCGTGCATGAATCGCGAGCATGGAAGGCGTGGCGACTCATTATAGGTCCCGCAGACTTCCTGCGCCATTGGCATTGTATCTGCGTCCATAACCGGGCAAACCTATCTCTACTGCTGAGGAATCCTCCAGTGATTGCGCGCCTCCAACGCGTAAATCAGCAGCCCCCGATCAATACCTATGAACATCCGCAACCTGCGCAAGCAGGCGACTTGGCCATGCCTGATAGCCGCAGCTCAGTTTGTATCGGCTGCGTTCGCCCAACAAGCCCCCGCCACCGCTCCCATCAAGGAGGAATCCCTCAAGCTTGAGAAGTTCGTCGTCACGGGCTCGCTGATCAAGCGCATCGAGGGCGAAGGCGCCCTCCCCCTGCAGATCATCAGCCCCTTGGAAATGGAGCAGCGCGGCATCGTCAGTGCCGAGCAGATGATCATGGAGCTCAACATCAACGGCAACGGGCTCGACAACCTCGCGTCCAATGCCGACGTCGTCGCCGGCGCGCAGCGCGGCAACAACGGCGCCACCTCCGCCAATCTCCGCGGCCAGGGCGCGGGCGCCACGCTCATCCTCCTCAACGGCCGCCGCGTCGCCTCGCATGGCCTCAACGGCGGCGTGGTCGATCTCAACCAGATACCTTTCTCCGTCATCGAGCGCGTCGAGGTGCTGAAGGACGGCGCCTCCGCCATCTACGGCACCGACGCGGTCGGCGGCGTCATTAACTTCATCCTGAAGGACAACTATCAGGGTGCCTCCGCCAGCGCGGCGACCGATGTGACCGAGGGCGGCGGCGGCAATGTCTTCCGCTACAGCTTCATTGCTGGTTTCGGCGACCTGAACCGCGACAAATACAACTTCCTGGTGTCGCTCTCCCACTCCGACTCCAAGGTGCTGCGCGGCGATCAGCGCGATTTCGTCAATACCTTCCAGCCCAATCGCGGCGTCTCGCCCGATACGCGCGGCACGCCGATCGCCAATGTCTTCGCGATCACCACGCTCTACACCGGCCTCAGTCGTGACAATATCGACAACACCGGTCGCAGCACCGGTCCCGTCGATCCCACGAATCCCAACCTGCGGGTCAACGGCATCAACTACGTCGATCTGCCCAATGGCCCCGGCTACGCCGGCCTCGACGGCATGGGCCCCTACGACGAGCTCCTGTGGAACTCGGCCGCCTCGAAGTACGGCTCCGCCTGGGATACCGGCCGCGCTGCCGTCATCCAGCAGCCAGTTAAGAACTCGAACCTCGTCTCCCGCGGCACCTTCAAGCTCGCCGAGAAGCACCGGGTGATCGTCGAGGGCATGTTCGGTCGCTCCGAGTCCAACAAGAGTTTCTCGCCCAATCAGTGGACCAGCGGCACCGCCCTGACGGCGACCGCGCTCGACGGCCGCACCCAAGTGCCGAATCCGCTCTACAACATGGCGTATCCGAGCACCGGCGCGAGCTACAACAAGGTATTCAACACCCTCGCCGGGTTCTTCCCGGAGCTCGAGGCCAATCGCGGCCAGCCCCTCGCCTTCCGCTGGCGCTCGACACCGCTCGGTAACCGCGCCTTCACCACCAAGACCGATACCTTCCGCGTGCTGGCCGGCCTCGAAGGCCCGCTCGGCTTCCTCTCGCAGTGGGACTACCGCCTCGGCGCCGCGCGCGCCGAGAGCAAGAGCGGCTCGGTCCTCAACAGCGGCTACGTCTACACCGTCCCCTTCGTCAACCTGATCAACACGGGCGTCATCGACATCTTCTCCTATACGCAGACCCCTGCCGCGATGGCGGCGATCGACGCCACGCGCGCGGATGGCGTCAAGATGTTCGGCGGCAAGTATCGCACCGACTTGTTCGACGCGGCCTTCTCCGGCCCGCTCTTCAAGGTCCCCGCCGGCACCGTGCAGGCCGCTGTCGGCCTCGATTGGCGCGAGGAGAGTTTCATGTTCATCGGCGACGACCGCGTGAATCTGAACTCCTCGGACGCGCTGATCTTCAATGCGCCGTTCGACAACGCCCTCGCCACCGCTGGCACGCTCGAGCGCACGATCAAGGCCGCCTTCGTCGAGTTCCAAGTTCCGATCCTGCGGGGCCTCGACGTCAACCTCGCCGGCCGTCTCGACGAGTACACCGGCTTCGGTTCCACCACCAATCCCAAGGTCACCGTCCGCTACGCGCCGACCGACAAGTTCCTCATGCGCACCTCGTATAGCACGGGCTTCCGCGTGCCGACCTTCAAGCAGATGTTCGACCCCGTGACGGAGAGCCCCCTCGCCGCCACTGGCCTCATCGATCCCGCGACCGGCATTATCATCCCGCCCAACACCGTGACGACGGTGTTTGGCGGCAAGCCCGACCTGCAGCCCGAGGAGGCCAAGATGTTCTCCGCCGGCTTCGTCGTGCAGCCCACGAAAAACTTCAGCGCCAATGTCGACTGGTGGGAGGTCAAGCGCACCGGCACCATCCAGAGCTTCGGCGTCACGCAGCTCCTGCAGAATTACGATGTGTTCGCTGATCGCTTCTACCGCCGGCCCGACGGCACGATTGGTCTGATTGACACCCGTTGGGTAAATGCCGGCGCGACCGCGACAAAGGGCGTCGAGTTCGGCCTGAAGGGCGACACGGAGGTGGGCAAGGGCAAGCTCTTCGCCTCTTTCGATCTCTCCTATCTGCTGGAGAAGAGGACCAAGCTGCTGCCCAATACCAACTGGGGTGCGAATGAGATCAATCTCTTCACGCGCTCGAGCGACATCGGCCTCGAGTGGAAGCACACCGCGAGCATCGGCTATCGCGTCGGCAAGTGGTCGGTCCTCGTCAACAACCTGTACCGCAACGCCTACACCGATGCGGTGCTGCCCGGCGTCGCCAACGGCCTCGTCCGTCCGCCGGATTGGAAGCCGCGCGTCTCGCCCTACAGCACGTACGGCATGAGCGTCACCTACCGTGGCATCAAGAACATCACGGTCATCGCCGGTGTGAAAAACATCTTCGACGAGGATCCGCCGTTCTCGGCCACCTACGACACCAACACCGGTGCCGGCAGCAGCTGGGAACCCCGCATCGCCGATCCCCGCGGCCGCTCGTACACCCTCCGCGTAGACTACAAGTTCCTCTGAGTCGCGTCAGTCGCTTCTCTCCCAAGGGCGGGTCTTCGGACCCGCCTTTTTTTGTATCTGCTCGATTGTAGGAGCGGGTTTATCCCGCGACCCCAAGAGGTGAATCTGGAAACACCCCGCCCCTTTGCGTCCCCCGGATTGAGCAAAAAAACCCAAACAGGAAGAGCGGAAAGGTCGGGAAGAATCGTCTCCGACTTCAGCGTCCTCCCGACCTTCCCGCTCTTCCAGTTCAAATGGATTGGGTCCGCCGACGCGTATCCCAAAATCCGGCGCCATGCCTACGTCGTTATTTTTTCTTCGCGTCTTTTTCAGGAAGAGGCGGTTGCAGCACCCGTAATTGCTCCTGCGCGGGCGCGAAGCCCGGCACGCGACGCAAGACTTCACGCGTCAGCAATATCGCCGACTCCTTGTCTCCCGCCTCGCCCACCTCCTTGGCCACATCGAGAATCTGCTGCGACCGGACGTCGTCCCCGTTGAGGAATATCCGGGTCGCCGCGAGCATGCCCGCTCTGTCCGCCAGCGCGTGGCCCACTCTCACCTGCGCAAGACGCAAAGCCGCCTCCCTGCGATGGAGCCACTCTGGCGAGGGGCGAGCCGTCCGCGCGGCTTGAATGTGCCGGGCCGCCTCGCTCCAACGTTTCCCCGCCAGCATTCCCTCCAAGACTTTCCAATACTCGGTCTCCCCCAGATCGACCTTGGCCGATACCTCGATGGGGGCGGCCGCCGCCACCGCCGCATCGCGCGCCGCCAGCCGCGCCAATACTTTTTCGGACTCGGCCTGGAACCACGCGCTGGTCGGAAAGGCCCGCGTCGCCAATGCGAGCACCTCGCGCGCCGCTTCCAGCCGGCCGGCATTCCAGAGAGTTTCCACGGTCTTGCGGTAGATCAAGGTCGGCAGGATTCTCATCCGCAGGAAATCCGTGAGCGCAAGTTGCGAGACCTCGGACGGCGTCGTCCCCACATCGATCATCTTCTGGATCCAGTCACGCCACAGCTGCGCAACCGCGATCTCGCGCCCGCTCGCCTGGGGGCCCGGCATGGGAATGACGGCGAGCAGCTTGGTCGCCGCCAGCCATTCGCCCCGATACACGAGGACCTCGCACAGCAGCGACTGGAACCGCGCCAGCGGGTAGCCCCGCTCCTTCCCCGCCGCGATGCAGGCCTCGAGCAACGTGACATCCCTGATCTCGCCCAACGGCTCGGCGAGCAGCAGCAAGTGCTTCGAGTCGCCGCCAAAGCGGAAGATAAAGTCCTCAAACGCCTCGTGCGCGGAGGCCGTCTGTCCTGCCATCGCCCGCTGCACGATCGCGAAGACCAGCGGCTCCGGCGCGGTCGGGGTCATCGCCCGGAGTTCGGCCAGCGCGGCGTTCATCTCGTCGTAGCGCTGCGCTTCGCGATAGACGCGCACTCTCAAGCGCACGACGGCAGTCGGATTGGCGCCAGGCTGCC
>JAZKEV010000056.1:16044-17415 GCA_040386765.1 Verrucomicrobiota bacterium
CCACTCCTCGACCACTTTTATCGCCTCCGGAATGCGCCTCAACGCCAGCAGCGACACGATCCGCCCCTCCATGGCCGTGTCGCCTTTCTGCTCCGTTTCCGCCAGGGCCAGCGCTTCCTCGTGCCGTCCGATCGCCGTCAGCGCCGCGAAGCGTCGCTCGATCATCCAGCGGGCCTCGACCGCCGACTCCGATCCGCGCAACTGCGGCAGGTACCGCGCGGTCACCTCGACTATCAGCTTATAGTCCTCGCCCTGCTCCGCCGCGACGAAAAGAGTCTCCACGTATCGCCTCCCAGGATACGCATCGGTCAGCCCCTCCCGCAGGGTGCGGATCGTCAGGGGCCGCTGGTTGGCCATCTGGTAATACTGCGCGAGCATGATGCGCGCGTTCACATCCTCGGGGAAGCGCTCCAGCCCGAGTTTGAGCAGGGTCGCCGCATCGTGAAATTTCTGCTGCTGGAAGAACTCCATGCCCTTCGCGAGGTAGGCCTGGCCCCGCTTCTGCGCGATCTCATCCCGTCGGAGCGGATAGAGCAGCGCATCCGTATAAGTGAGCCGGTTATAGGGGTTCTTGAGCCAGATGACCTTGAAGAGCACGCTGGCCAGCGTCACGTACCCGACCATGGCAAAGACCGCCATCCAGCACAGCAGCCCGCGCACGCTGATCGCGAGACCGCTGTCCGGCACGCCCTCTACGCGCACGTAAAAGCCGAAAAGGCCCACGTACCACCGGCCTTGGATGACCCGGCTCGCGCCCCAAATGAACTTGATGCGCGGACGCGCTCTTACGCTCATGCGGGCACCGGCGCCGTTTCGTCCTTCGGCACCTGCGCGCCGCGGACCGATTCGGCGATGTTACGCAGGGGACCGTCCACCTGGTGCTCCGCGTTGAACCGCATCGACACCGTCTTGGAGACGCCGCGCTCCTCCATCGTCACGCCATAGATCGCCTGCGCCGCGGAGACCGTGCGCTTGTTGTGCGTGATGATGATGAACTGCGACTCGTGGACGAACTTCTTCAGGAGCTCAGTAAAGCGCCCAATGTTCGATTCGTCCAGTGGAGCGTCCAGTTCGTCGAGCAAGCAGAAGGGCGACGGCTTCACCATGTAGAGCGCGAAGAGCAGCGCCACGGCGGTGAGCGTCTTCTGTCCACCGGAGAGCAGGGTGATGCTCTTCAGCTTGGTGCCCGGCGGCTGCGCGATGATCTCGATGCCGCTCTCCAGGATGTCCTCGGTTTGGATCAACTCCAGGTGCGCGCGACCGCCGCCGAAGAGCGTGAGGAAGGTGTACTCGAAGTTCTTCTTGATCTGCTCGAAGGTGACTTGGAATTGCTGGAGCGAGGTCTGGTTGATCTCGTCGATCGCCTTGATC
>JAZKEV010000057.1:0-3284 GCA_040386765.1 Verrucomicrobiota bacterium
AAAGTGAAGAATTCAATAATTTTATCAAGCCTTATAAGACTCCGCTTCATATGAACGCCCAGCATTTTAGAAATATCTACATTGACCTCTCATGGCAGACCGGTTCCCGACATGAGATCGGCGCTCGGTTTATGGCTGACCAAATTACGTCCATCGAAAATTTACTTGCTAGCCTGGTTGATGTTGGTCTCGGGCGTGGCGATGCACATGGCTTAGGACAAATCGCGCAGCGTGCTGCGCGACTTGACGCTAGAGCGATGATCCCATCCTCATTTTCTGTGCGCCTAGAATTGAAAAGAGATAACCTTTTTATCGATCACTCGGTCGTGGATGCGACGAGGCAGCTGTTTTCATTGATGAACACTCGCGACAATGATCGAGCAATACGAGAAATTTTAAGGCACCTCGGGTTTAAAGTCGCCAGAAGATACAAGGCATTCATCGAGTGCATTTTGCAAGCTCGCACGGATTTTCGCTTTGAGGCCGGCGTCCCTTGGATGGACAGAAATTTCACGATTGACATAAATTCTCGTACAGCACTCAGCATAAGTAGAATATTGGCAAAAGAATTAAAGAAAGACAGAAGAAATGTTTATTTTGTCGGGAGGATAACTGGCATTAGTATTAGTTCAAAATATTTTCGCCTTGAGAGTGATGGCGAATCAAATTCCCCTAGAAGAATATATTCAGGTAAGATAGCTGAGACAGCTCTCTCTCGATTTGTAGGCAAAAAGATAGCAGACGAGTTATATTCAGCAGAAATACAGATAGATGTCAGCGAGATAGACTCATCTGGCATGGAAATAGAATCGTATACTTTAATCGATATTCAGGAGCTCGACTTCCGCGCCAAGGACAAAACAGGCAAGTAGCGGCTGAGATTCATATTGGCCTGAAGAGCATCCCGTCCACCGCCGCCGACAGGATCCCCCCCGCATACCCCGCACCCTCTCCCGCCGGGTACAGCCCCGGCGTGTTCAGGCTCACGAACTCGGCCCCGCGCCCGATGCGCAGCGGGCTGCTGGTGCGCGTCTCCACCCCCGTCATGACAGCCTCCACCGCGTCGAAGCCCGCGATCTGCCGGCCGAAGGCGGGCAGCGCCTCCCGCAATGCCGCCACCGCGTAGTCCGGCAGGCAATCGGCCAGGTTGGCGGGTGTCACGCCCGGCTTGTAGCTCGGCACCACGGACCCCAGGCTTGTGCTGGCCCGCCCCGCCAGGAAATCGCCCACGGTCTGGGCGGGGGCGCGGTAGTCGGACCCGCCGGCGATGAAGGCGCGCTCTTCCCAATGGCGCTGGAAGGCCACGCCGCCGAGTGCGGAGGGCTCGGGGAAATCCGCCGGCGAGAGGGAGACGACGAGTGCCGCGTTCGCGTTGCGCTCGGCGCGGGAATACTGGCTCATCCCGTTGGTCACCAGGCGCCCGGGTTCGGATGCCGCGGCCACCACGGTCCCGCCGGGGCACATGCAGAAGGAATAGACGCCGCGCCCGTTGGCCGCGTGGTGGACCAGCTTGTAGTCGGCCGCCCCCAGCGTGGGGTTGCCGGCGGCGGGGCCGAAGCGGGCGCGGTCGATCAGCCCCTGCGGGTGCTCGATGCGCACGCCGATGGAGAGCGGCTTGGCCTCCATCGCCACGCCCTGGTCGTGCAGGGCCGCGAAGGTGTCCCGCGCGGAGTGGCCGATGGCGAGCACGACGTGGCGGCCGGCGATCACCTCTCCATTAGCCAGCTCCACCCCGGTGACGGCGCGGTCGGGGCCGAGCGTCAGGCGCGCGACGCGGGATTGCCAGCGGTATTCGCCGCCCATGGCCTCGATGCGGCTGCGGAGGGATTCCACCACCTGCACCAGGCGAAAGGTGCCGATATGGGGTTTGGCGAGCCACAGGATTTCCTCCGGCGCGCCGGCGTCGACGAAATCCTCCAGCACCTTCCGCCCCTGGTGCAGCCGGTCCTTGATCTGGGAATAGAGCTTGCCGTCGGAGAAGGTGCCCGCGCCGCCCTCGCCGAACTGCACGTTGGATTCCGGGGTGAGGATGCCGCGCCGCCAGAGCGCCCAAGTGTCCTTGGTGCGCTCGCGCACGGGCTTGCCGCGGTCGAGGATCAGGGGCGGCAGGCCCATCTGCGACAGGGCGAGGGCCGCGAAGATGCCGCAGGGCCCGGTGCCGATGACGATGGGCCGGGGCGTGCCGGGGGGCGCCGAGGTCACGGGCGGGCGCCAGCGCGTGTCGGGCGTGGCGGGCAGGGGGGCGCCGCCCTCGATCTCGGCGTCGATGGTGTAGACGAGTTGGATGGCGTGCTTCTTGCGCGCGTCATGGCTGCGGCGTGCGATGCGGAAGCCGCGGAGACGCGCGTCCTCGATGCCCGCGCGTGCAAGGATGGCCGCCCGCAGCGCCTCGGGCGAATGGTCCAGCGGCAGTCTCAGCTCGGTGATGCGCAACATGCGCCCGGAGATACGCGTGTGGCGCCCGGAGCCAAGTGCCAAAAATAAAAGAATGGGGGTTTGGGGGAAATTCCTTTCCCCCATGCTTGCTTTGGTTGTGCGTTCTGGCTAGCGCGGATGCATGCCTGATTTCGTCCTGGACGCGGAGGATGCCCCTGCGGGCGTGGTGCGCTCCACGCTGATGGCGCGCGGCCTGCGCCTGGGCTTCACGCGCCTGGCGATCCCCGGCGGCGTCACCCTGCTGACGATCCGCCCTGGCGAGAACCCGATGCTCGGCCTGCAGCTGGACCCGGCCGTGACGGGCGAGGATGAGCTGGGCGTGCATGCGACGACGCCGCTGGGTCCGGGCCTGGCGGCACGGATCTCGGCGCTGCTGCCGGCCGACGGCGCGCGGGTGGTGATCGAAACCCTCGCCGGCTTCGCTGCGGAGGGTGCGGCGGTGGAGGCGAAGGCGCGGGCCGCGGAGCTGCGAGTGCTGCGCACCGCGCTTGCGGGAAGTGGTCCTCTGGTGGCGCCGGGCCTGAGCGTGGGTTTGGAGGAGGCGCTGTACTTCACGCTCCGCCACGGCCTCGCGCGGGGCCTGGGTCGTTGATGCGTATCGCGTTCCTGGGTCATTCGTACCATCGCGTCACGGGGTCTTCGCGGTTCATGCAGGCGATCCTGGCGGGGCTCGGCGAGGTCGCGGTGTTCGAGGATGAGAGCTGGCAGGGTGGGCAGGCGATCGACGTGGCGGCCGTGCTGGCGGGCGGGTTCGATGCCATCCACGTCTGGCAGATGGAACAGCCGCTGGAGGCGCTGGTCGCCGCGCGCCCGGGCATGCCGCTCTACTGGTACCCGATGCAGGACAG
>JAZKEV010000058.1:0-2729 GCA_040386765.1 Verrucomicrobiota bacterium
CTCACCCGCGTCGATGCCACCGGCGCCCTCGTGCTCCTCGAGGATCAGGACCGCTCGCGCTGGGACCGCGCCCGGATCGACGAAGGCGTCGCCCTCGTCGAAGCCGTGCTCCGCGATGGCCGCGCCGGCCCCTACGCGCTCCAGGCCGCCATCTCCGCCCTCCACGCCGGCGCGCCCTCGGCCACGGAGACCGATTGGCCGCAGATTGCCGCGCTCTACGGCATGCTCGCCCACCTGCGCCCCTCTCCGGTCATCGAGCTCAACCGCGCCGCCGCCATCGCGATGGCCGAAGGCCCCGAGCGCGGCCTCGCGCTCATGGCCGAGCTGGACCTGCCCAATTACTACCTGCTGCCCGCCGCGCGCGCCGATCTCCTGCGCCGCCTCGGCCGCCGTCCCGAAGCGGCGGCTGCCTACCGCGCCGCGCTCGCCCTCGTCGGTAACACCGCCGCCCGCCGCTACCTCGAACGCCGCCTGGTGGAAGTGACACAATAGGAGACACCGCCGCTCTCCTCGCCATGGTCTGGTAGCCTGGCGCGTGAGCGCAGGGACCGGCCCCACTTTTGGCGCAAAGACGCGTACAGGGTGAGTCGCCCATGAGCTGTGCTGCGATTCGCCCACCATAGCCCGCGCGGTGAGGGCGCCGCGCCTCCATCACTGCGCCTCACGGCGGCGCCGCTTCAGCTTCCGGTGGCCCTACGCGTGAGCGCAGGGATCGTCGGACACCCCTGCCGCATTCCATCCACGAAAAGGCCCAAAAAGAAAATCACCCACCCCCTGTCTGCCGACGCCCGCTTCATCCGTTTATATAACGAAACACCGCGCGGCTCCTGACACCACGTTGTCACAGCCCTGCGCTACCATCGCTCCCTCACATGCTCGTCGTGCTGGCCATCCTCGTCTCCCTCATCTGTCTCGTCGCCTGGGACAGCACGGGCACGCGCGAGGACTGACGGCCCTTCGCGCGCCTCACTGCCCTTCACGTCGATCACCGCACGCCCGCTTCCGCCGCGGCCCGCAATTGCATGAGGCCTTTCTCGAAATCCTTCCCGACCATCTTGTCCATGCTCATGAAGAGCCCGACTAGCTTGAACAGGAAGTTTTTCTCGCCCGTCATGCGCCAGTTCACCGCGGTCTGCTCGCCGATCGGCGTGAAGGTGAAGATCGTCGTATTCGTCGCCGTAAAGGGTTTCAAAAACTCGAGCTTGATCCGGACGAGATCGCTCGGGCGGCTCTCGGTGATCGTCATGCGCCCCTCGCCCGCCTGCTTGTTGCCCGCCCACTCATACACCGCGCCCACGCCCGCCGCCGGGCCGCTGAAGGTGCGCTTCAGATTCGGGTCGAGCTTCTCCCACGGGGACCACGCGCCCCATTTCTGAAAATCGTTCACGTAGGGAAACACCGCCGCTGGCGGCGCCGACACCGTGCCATTGCGCTCGACGACAAATTGCGCCGGCTGCAGCGCCGCAATGATGAGCAAGAGTACGACGAGAACCGCCAGGCCAATGAGGATGGTAGAAAGCATGATCGAAACGGGTTGAAGGAGGACGAACCGGGGACGCCCGAGACTAGGAGGCCGCGGGCGGAAAATCGACAGAAAGATTTCCAACCGTCGCCACCTCGCCTCCTTAAGGCAGGGAGAGGCGTCCCCGCCGAGCCGTCGCGCCGCACACCTCCGCAAACGCCCCTATTCCCGCTCGCCACCACTCACTCGACCTTCGGCCTTGGACATTGGTCCTTGGGCCTTGGTCATTCGTCATTATCCCGCGACGCCCCCACCGCTCCTACCACCCTTTGCCCAAAAACAAAAAAACCGCAGCAGGCATCAGGCCGCTGCGGTTTGTATCCAAAATCAGGATGCGGCTACGGCCCCTGCCGCTCCGCTCACGTCCTCACTTCTTCAGCGTCGCGCAAAACCGCGTCAGGCGCTCGAGACCCTTCTTGATGATATCGTCGCTCGTCGCGTAGCTGAGGCGCAGGTAGCCCTCGGCGCCGAAGGCGCTGCCGGGCACCGCGGCGACCTTCTCCTGGTCGAGCAGGCGGTTGCAGAAATCGAGGTCCTTCAGGCCAAAGGCCGTGATGTTCGGGAAGAGGTAGAACGCGCCCTCGGCCAGCAGGCAGCTGATGCCGGGGATCTTGTTCAGCTCGGCGTGCAGGAATTTCCGGCGGCGGTCGAAGGCCGTCATCATCGTCTTCAGCGCGGCGGAGGTTTTTTCCTTTTCCTTCAGCGCGGCGAGCGCGCCGTACTGGGCAAACGTCGTCACGTTGGACGACATCTGGCTCTGCAGCTCCGAGATCGCCTTGGCGATCGGCGTGGGCGCGAGCGTGGTGCCGATGCGCCAGCCCGTCATCGCGTAGGTCTTGGAGAAGCCCGCCACGGTGATCGTGCGCGCCTCGACCTCCTTGCTGAAGGTCGCGATGCACGTCGGCTTCGCGCCGTCGTACACGAGGTGCTCGTACATCTCGTCGGAGAGGATGTAGAGATTGTGCTTCAGCGCGACGGCCACGATGTCCTCGAGCTCCTTGCGCGAGTAGACGGCGCCGGTGGGATTCGAGGGAGAGTTGAGGATGAGGAGCTTCGTCTTCGGCGTGATCGCGGCCTCGACCATCTCGGGCGTGAGGCGGAAGCCGGTCTTGTCGTCGGCGAGCACGAATTTCGGCACGGCCCCGGCGAGCTTCACCATCTCGGGATAGCTCACCCAGTACGGCGCGGGCACGATCACTTCGTCACC
>JAZKEV010000059.1:0-11899 GCA_040386765.1 Verrucomicrobiota bacterium
ATCGGCGAAGCGCGGGGACTGGGGGTGGTGATGATGGGTTTTGAAAAATGAGGGTGGGGTGATAAAGGTGAGGGGCATGGATACGTCACTCGAAGGCGGATGCTTGTGTGGGAAGACGCGGTATCGGATCACGGCGGCGCCGCTCTCGCTGGCTGACTGCCACTGCGTGGACTGCCGGCGGGCGAGCGCGGCGGCGTTTGTCACGTGGGGCACAGTGCCGCGGGAAGCGCTGACGATCGTGCGCGGCGACGTGAAGGTGGTGGCGCACGCGGAGCGGCTGCGGAGCTTTGCGGCGTGCTGCGGGACGCCGTTGTTTTTCGCCGACGACGCGGAGGCGCCGATGGTGGAGTTTACCGTGGCGTCGCTGGATGACCCGGCGCCGTTTGGGCCGACGCGGGCGATCTGGATGGAGGATAGGCTGCCGTGGGTCGTGGTGGATCCGCGGCTGGCGGTTTATCGGCGGGAGAGTTCGGGCGGGTGAGGAGGAGCGCTTCGCTCTCTAAAAAACGAGCAAGAGTACGAGTACGATCAGGAGCGCGAAATGGTCGTGCTCGTGATTCGTGCTTTTGCTCGTGATCTTTCTACGCCCGAGGCGGCGGGCGGGGCTCCTGAGTCCCTGCGCTCACGCGCAGGGCTACCAGAGATTCGGAGGAGCGCGCGAGCGCGCTCGGGGTTAGAGGCGGCCGGTTTATCGGCGGGAGGGGTGAGGCGGGAGCAAAGGCACGAGCAAGAGTACGAGTACGATCAGGAGCACGAAATGGCCGTGCTCGTGATTCGTGCTCTTGCTCGTGATCTTTCTTCCCCGAGGCTGCGGGCGGGGGCTCTGAGTCCCTGCGCTCACGCGCAGGGCTACCAGAGATTCGGAGGAGCGCGGGAGCGCGCTCGGGGGTTAGAAGGGCTTGCCGTCGGCCTTGGTGCCGCAGAGGGCCACCTCGAGGCCGAGCTCGGCGGCGAGGGCGGCTTTGGCGTACATCGCGAGGTCGGCTTCCCTGGCGCTGTTGGCGTAGGCGACGTGGATGTGGTTCGCCTGATGGCGGGCCATCATCTGGTCGCGCGAGACGCCGTAGGTGACGGCGTGCATGATCGGCCACTGCACGGTGGTTTCCTTCCAGCGGCGCTCGGTCTCGGCGGCGGGGAGCGCGATGACCTTGGCGCGGCCGAGGTCCATCTTGAGCTTGCCGTCGGCGACGAAGACGCGGCTCCACACGATCTCGCCGGGCTTGGCGATGCCGCGCACGGTGCCGCCGCCGAGGCGGAAGTACATCGGGGGCTGGCGCATCGAGTCGGTGCCCTTGTATCCATTAATATGATGCGCCGGCGGGGCGCTGCCGGAGATGAGGAAGACCCAGACGTACTCATCGGTGGTGCCGCTGGCATCGTAGGCGCCCCAACGCAGATCGTGCAGGGTGTTTTCGACGGGCTGGCCGAGGGCCTTGTGGATGCGCTGGGTGAAGAGGCCGTCGAGGCCGGCGCACTCGTCGACTTCGTTGAAGTGCGTGAGCGGCTCGCCGGGACGGATGACCTTCCCGGCGGCGTTTTTCACCGGGGGGCGGTCGGCGTTGTTGAGGATGCCCTCGACGAGATCGGAGGCGGGGAGGAGATCCTTCAGGCCCTGCTGGTACTGGATGCCGATGGTCTCGCAGCCGAAGTCGTCGGCGATGCGGAGGGCGGCGACGTAGGTTTTGCACTGCCAGATGACCTGCGCCTCGGTGAGCTCGGTGGCTTCGTCGGTGCCGAGGTGGAACTTCATGCCCTTTTTGAGGAGCCAGTTGTAGACGCCGCGGGCTTCCTCGTCGCTGACGTCGCGGGCGCCGGCGTAGAGGGCGGATTGCGAGAGGCGCTCTTTGTAGACGCCGGTTTGGAAGAGCAGCTCGTCGGGGATGATGGCGTTGAACATGCCCATGCAGCCCTCGTCGAAGACGCCCATGATGGATTTGCGGCGGCGGAGATCGTCGGCGATTTTCTTGGCGAGGCTGCGGGCCTTGGGCGGCACGACGGACTTGGCGAGCGGCTTGACGTGCGTGGTCTTGTGCTTCGCGACGCCGGTGGTGAGCCAGGACTTCAGGCCGGCGAGGAAATACTCGTCGGTGAAGTCTTCGCTCCAGAGCGTGGAGTATTTGACGCCGGCCTTGGTCAGCGAGCCGTTGAGATTGAGCATGCCCACGAGGCCGGGCCAGGTGCCGCTCCAATTGGCGACGGTGAGGATCGGGCCGCGGTGCGAGATGAGGCCGGCGAGGACGTGGTGCGAATACTGCCAGACCGCCTCGGCCACGATGAGCGGCGCGGTGGGATCGAGATCGGCGAAGATATCCATGCCCTCCTTCTGCGAGCCGATGAAGCCGTGCTTCACGGCGGGCTTGTAGGGATGGGCGCGGGCGACCTTGTAGCCGAGCTGGGCGACGGCGGCGCCGAGCGCCTGCTCCATCGCATGCTGGGCGGGCCAGCAGGTTTCGTTGGCGGATTGGCGGAGGTCGCCACTGGCGACGAGGAGAACGGTTTTGGCTTTGGCCATGGTGAGAGACTGCGGGTGGGTTTGGGTCGGGCTAGACAAAATTGTCCGGCGCGGAGGAGTAGAATGCACTCGATTGCCCTGTGCAGGAATGGATAAAGATGGCTTTAGCATGGATAAAATCGACCGCCACGAGGCCTCCGCGCTGCTTTCGCAGCAGGTGACGGGGGCGCGCTATTTCTTCCACCACCTCGCGCCGCGGCGGCGGACGGGGCTGGCGCTGGCGATGGGCGGGCGCGAGCGGTGCAATCCCGACTACCTCGTAGCGCGGTCGGCGTATCCGTTTTTTGGGGTGGAGTTGGTGGTGGCGGGAAGGGGTACGGTGCAGTTGGACGGGCGGGCGCACGCGCTGAAGGCGGGGGTGATCTTTGCCTATGCGCCGCGCACGCGCTGCCGGATCGAGACGGATCCGAAGGATACGCTGGTTAAATACTTTTTGTGTTTCGCGGGCGCGGCGGCAGCGGCGCGGCTGCGGCGGTGTGGAGTGGCGCCGGGTACGGCGCGGCAGCTCGCGGCGCATGCGGAGGTGACGAGCGTGCTGGAGGATCTGGTGCGCGAGGGGCAGCGCTCGGGGCCGCTGGCAGGGGAGATTTGTGCGACGCTCGGCGAACTGTTGATGCTGAAAATTGCTGATACGGCGGCACTGGCGCCGCAGGCGCGCGAGCCGGCGCAGGAGGCATTTCTGCGGTGCAAGGCGCTGATCGATGCGGAGGCGGAGCGGCTGGGCACGCTGGAGGAGATTGCAAGCGTTGCGGGCGTCGAGGCCTCGAGCGTTTGCCGGTGGTTTCGGACGTATCAGGGGACGAGTCCGTATCAGTATTTATTGCGGCGGAAGATGACGCTCGCGGCGGAACACCTGGTGGAGAATGGCGGGTTGGTGAAGGAGGCGGCGCAGCGGGTGGGGTTTGCGGACCCGTATCATTTTTCGCGGGCGTTCAAGGCGGTGCATGGGGTGGCGCCGCGGGCGTTGAGGCGGTATCGGTGAAGGGACGGGCGGTTTTGGTTTGTCGGCGAGGATTGCAGGGCGGCGCGGAAGTCGCTGTGGTGGTGGAGTGTCTTCTCCTACTTCCATTCGTGCGCTTGAGGTAGCGCGGCTTGATATTGGTCTGCATGTGCCGTTTGGCATCGCGGGCGGGGCGCAGCCGATGGCGAACAATGTGCTCGTGACGATCGAGCTGGCGGATGGGACGCGCGGTTATGGCGAGGCGGCTCCGCTGCCGCCCTACAACGGCGAGACGCAGGCGGATGCGATCGCGGCGCTGGAATCGGCGCGCAGCTGGCTCATCGGACTCGAGGCGCGGGAGTGGCGGCAGCGCGGAGCGGAGTTTCGCGTGCGGCGGACGGTGAAGTCGGGTTCGGCGCAGTGCGCGCTGGAGATGGCGCTGCTCGATGCGTGGACGAAGCACGACAAGGTGCCGCTGTGGAAATTTTTCGGTGGGCGTGGGACGGAACTGGAAACCGACATGACGGTGACGACCGGCACGCCGGAGCAGGCGGCGAGCGATGCGCGCGACATCCTCGCGCGGCGGATCCGGATGATCAAAGTGAAGGTCGGCGGCAAAGGTGGCGCGGCGCACGATCTCGCGCGGCTGCTGGCGATCCACGAGGTGGCGCCTGAGTCGCCGTTGATTCTCGATGGGAATGCGGGTGTATCGCGGGCGGCCGCGAACGAGCTGGTGCGCGGGCTGAAGAAGCACGGGATCGTGCCGGCGCTGCTCGAGCAGTGGCTGGCGAAGGACGATCTCGACGGAATGCGCGCGCTGCACGAGGAGTCGGGCTGGGTGGTGGCCGCCGACGAGAGCGTGACCTCGCGCGCGGACGCGGAGCGCGTGGTGGCGACGCGCGCGGCGCAGGTGATCAATATCAAGCTGATGAAGGACGGGCTCGCGACGGCGCTCGACATCGTGCGCGTGGCGCATGCGAACAAGCTGGGGCTGATGATCGGCGGGAATGTGGAGTCGATTCTCGCGATGACGACTTCGGCATGTTTCGCGGCGGGCGCGGGTGGGTTTACCTTTGCGGATCTGGATACGCCGCTGTTTCTGGCGACGAATCCGTTTGAGGGCGGGTATGCGCTGGATGGCGGGAAGATTTCCGTGGCGCATATCGCGGCGGGGCATGGGGTGGTGCCGAAGGTTTGAGGGGTGACGGCGCGGGGAGCGGCGGTGACTTTCCCTGCCCAATCCTTTTGAACAGGAAGATCGGGAAGGGCGGGAAGAATACAGATAATACCCATTACGAATCGGAAAAGACGAAGGACACAGAGAGCACAGAGGATGACACGGAGGTCACAGAGAGCTGCCAGGTGGATTGGCTCCGTGGCCTCGCTTCCTCCCTCGGTGATCTCCGGGTCAAAAATCGGATTTCGAATGGTAGAGAATGTATGTCATTCAGTGCTTTTCTGATCCTCCCGTGTTTTGGTCGTAACCGTGATTGTGATACGGGAGCTGGTGAGCGCGGGCGAAGCTCCGCACTACGTTTTCCAAAAACGAAAAACCCCCGCGATTAGGCGCGGGGGCTTTCAGGGACTGACTTACGCTCGATAAGGAACGGCGCGTCAGGTTATGACGTGCACGCTGGCCTTAGTTTTGGGGAGCGGGAGTGTCCGAATTCTGGTTGGGCTCGGGTTGGGTGGTCGGCTCGCTCATGCTGACCTTGATGTCCGACGAAACCTTGGTGACGCCCTGGGTATCGAGGGCGAGCGCGATGGCGCGGCCGATGGCGTCGGATTTAGAGGCGGTGCCCTTCAGCATCACTTCGCCGTTGCTCGCATCGACGTCGATCTTGGCGGAGGAAACGTCGGAGTCCGCTTGCAGCTTACCCTTCACCATCGTCTCGACGACATCGTCGTCAGAGGCGCCGGTGGGCGCGCCGACGATGCTATCTTTCGTGCGCACGATGGTGGCGCCGCGATCAAGGTCGGATTGAATATCGGTCGAATTCAAGCGCCACTCGGAGATGCGGCTCGAGATATCCGAGGCGAGGGTCGTCGAGGTGGAACTCGTGGTGCTCGCGGGCACTGGCGTCGAGAAGGTCTCCGTCGAGGAGGTGGGCGGAAGCGGCGACGGCGTCGCGGTCACCGCGAGCTGATCCGACGGGGCGGTATACGAGGAGTTGTCCGAGGGCGCGGCGGTCGACGTGGAGGCCGTGGAGGCGGGTGACGAGATGGGCGCGCCTACGCTCACATCGGCGGAGGGGGTGGTCGCAGTGGTGGAGCCGGTCGTGCCCGTGGTGCCATAGGCGGAGCTCGCGGTGGTGCTGCTGGTCGACGAGGCATCGGGCGTGCTCGTCGGCGTCGTGGCCGTCTGCCCGAGGCTGTTATAGGTTGCGCCCGGTGTCGCCTGGGCGGACGGGTCGGAGTTCGTCGTGGCGGGCGTGAATGTGGCGCCGTAGCTCGTGGTGTCGGTATTGTTGGCGCTCGTGCTCGCGGAGGGCGATTGGAGAGGCTGATTGTAGGTCGACTCGGTCGAGCTCGTCGGGGACGACGTGCTCGCGGAGGAGGCGGAGGTCTCGGCCTGCGCCGGCGTCTCACTGATCGTGGGACTGCTCACCGCGGCGGTATCGGTGGAGGAATCGGATCGCATCGCGGAGTTGCAACCAGCGAGCGCGAGACCGGCGAGAAGGAGAGGGAGTAAAATGGAGGTTTTCATGAGGGGGAGGAGTTTAATTTAACC
Source organism: Verrucomicrobiota bacterium (assembly GCA_040386765.1). Classification (GTDB taxonomy): domain Bacteria; phylum Verrucomicrobiota; class Verrucomicrobiia; order Opitutales; family Opitutaceae; genus ER46. The sequence continues at coordinate 6,184 of JAZKEV010000059.1, forward strand.
TGAATTAACGGATGAGTTTATTTGCTGTAACTGACCCGGCCCGTCCGAGGGGGTTTCGTGCGCAATTTACCCGGGTTTCAGGCGAATTTTTGAACGTTACAGAGGCTGTTGCGAGTGGGCGGAGCGCAACGAGTTCAGGGGCACCCTTGGGGTGAAGTCGCACGCGAGGCGTCGGGGTTTCTGTGCGTAGGGTATCGGAGATACCGGTATGCACCCGTGCAATAGGCGGCGGATTGGCGAATCCTGAAAGTGGATACGCAGTGGCCGGCGTGGGACGGCGAGGTGATATCTGACCGCTGGAGAGAGGAAGAGCGGTGCTCAATTCTTCCCTAGGTCGGAGAATGCAGCCATGCTCGGAAGCGCAGGGCTATGCCAGGCTCGCAGTGTATGCCGATCCCGCCTCTTCCGAGGCGGGCTACAAGGAATCGGCGCGGTGGGCACCGCGCCTAACAGGCGCTGAAAATAAAGTCGCCGGCCCGCGCAGTGCGCCAGGCCGGCGAAAATCGCCGCCCCTCAGGGCGGCGGGAATTTCGTTTAACTCAGGCTAAGTGCCCGGGCTCGTTTACTGGTCGAGCTTGATCTTCGAGGTCACCTTGGTGATGCCGTCGGTGCTCAGAGCGGAACCGATGGCGGCGGCGACATCGCCGCTCGACATGGCCTTGCCGGTGAGGACGACCTCAGTCTCGTTGTCGATCTCGACATCGAGGTCCTTGATCGCGGCGGCGTGCTGCGAGACGTTGGCCTTCACGTTGTTCTTCAGCTGCGACTTGTCGACATTGACGACACCGGTGGGAGCGCCAGCGGGGATCGTGCGGGTGCGGATGATCGGGCGATCGGCGCGGAGGTCGGCATCGAGGTCCTGATGGGAGAGCTTCCACTCGGTCCACTCGGTGCGCATCTTGGAGCCGGCATTGTTGGCGGCGTCGCGGGTGGCGCGGCCGGCATCGGCGATCGCGTCGCCGGTACGCTGGGCAGCGGCATCGACGCGCTGGCCGACCGTGGGCTCGGTGGTCACGGGAGCGGGATCAACCGCGGCGGTGTCGGTACGGGTGGATTTGTTACAGCCGACGAGAGCGAAACCGGCGGCGAGAGTCGTGAGGATCAGTGTTTTTTTCATAAGGAATAATGAGGTTGCGCGCCGACTGACCGTGAGGCGTTCCACTGGTTCGCGGGGTATTTTTCCTCGCGTCGTGCGTTCCGCATGATTTCACCTCCGTGCACATGGCTTCGAAAACCGCACTTGTTACAGGGGCATCGCGCGGCATCGGCCGCGGCATCGCGATCGAACTCGCACGCGCGGGCTGCCGCGTCGCGATTAACTACGCTGGCAACGCGGAGGCGGCTGGTGAGGCGCTTGCGCTCGTGAAAGATGCGGGAGGCGATGGCTTTGTGATCCAGGGCGATGTCGCGGTCGCGGCGGATCGCGAGCGGCTGGTCGCGGAGACCGTGGCGAAATTTGGCCGGCTCGACCTGCTCGTGAATAACGCAGGCGTGGCGCCGAAGGTGCGTGCGGACCTGTTGGATGCGGGCGAGGAGAGCTTCGACCGGCTGTACGCGATCAATCTGAAGGGGCCTTATTTTATTTCGCAGCTCGTCGCGAAGCAGATGCTGAAACAGGATCGGGACGGTGAAGGTTTTCGCGGGCGGATGGTGAATATCACGTCCATCTCGGCCTATGCGGCGTCGATCAATCGCGGCGACTATTGCATGGTGAAGGCGGGGCTCGCGATGATGACAAAGCTCTTTGCCGACCGCTTGGCGAATGACGGCATCAACGTCTACGAAATCCGCCCGGGCGTGATTGCGACGGACATGACGGGCGGCGTGAAAGAGAAGTACGACAAGCTCATTATCCACGACGAGCGCAGCATCACGCCGATCCGCCGCTGGGGAACGCCCGACGACATCGGCCGCGCGGTGCGGGCGATCGCGGAGGATCGGTTTCCGTTTTCGACGGGCGCGGTGTTCGATGTGGATGGCGGGTTTCATCTGCATCGGTTGTGAGGGTGCGGGTGTGAGGGGGATGGGTGTGGGTGCGTTGAGTAACTCGCGAGAGGTGGGGGACGAGGGCCGAGGCGGGTGCGGTCGTGTAACTTCCGAGGGGAGGGCGATGGGTCTCCTGCGGAGTGCTCGCGTGGGCGGGCTTTGCGGGAGCGGGGATGGTGAGTTTTCGTGAGGGTCCTGCGCGACGGCTCACCGGGGACGGTTCGCCCTACCTTCAAGGCATCTGGATGAGATCGCTGGTGAGTTTTCTCGACGCGCTTTCCGTTGGGACCCGCTGAGCGGGGGCTGAAGCTCCGCGCTACGGGTGGGTTCTGCCGGACTGTCAGGCAGGCAGGCTCATCGCCACGGAGGAGGGGCGAATCTTTGGTGCAAGAGAGCGACGCGGACACGCGTCCTCGGATGCTACCTCCAGCGTTCGGCAAACCCTCCAGATTCCCCATGAACATTCCCCGTCCGGCTCGTTTGTTGTCTCTTGCTGCGCGCATGTGTGCGATGGCGCTCGTGGCATGCGCGGCTTTCGTCGCCACCGTCGTCCACGCTCAATCCACCACCGGCACCGTGTCCGGCCGCGTGCTCAATCAGGGCACGGGCGAGTACCTGCGCAATGCGACGGTGACCGTGGTCGGCACGGCGATCACCACCACGGCGGAGGCTGGCGGCTCCTACACACTCAACGGCGTGCCGGCGGGCTTGCAGCGCGTGCGGTTCACGTACGCGGGTCTCGATGCGAAGGAGGAGGCGATCAACGTCGCAGCCGGCCAGACGGCGACCCTCGATGTCTCGCTCTCCAGCGCCGTGTACGACGGTGTGGTGAAACTGAGCCAGTTCGTCGTCGCCTCGGAGCGCGAGGGCAATGCCAAGGCGATCATGGAGCAAAAGAACTCCATCGAGGCGAAGCGCGTGCTCGCGACGGATACCTTTGGCTCGATCTCCGAGGGCAATGTGGGCGAGTTCCTGAAATATCTTCCGGGCGTGATGATCGACTACACGGAGGCCGATGCGCGCTCGGTGAGCCTCGGCGGTCTCGATCCGAAGTACACTTCCGTGACGATGGATGGTGCGCCGATCGCGAGCTCGGGCATCGCGGCGGCGGGCGGCGTGACGGGTTCGCGCGCCTTCGAGTTTGAGCAGATTTCGATCAACAGCATCGAGATCGTGGAGGTGAGCCGTACCCCGCAGCCGGAGAATCCCGGCAGCGCGATGGCGGGCGGCGTGAATCTCCGGAGCAAGAGCGCCTTCGACCGCTCGGGGCGGCAGATCCGGCTCAATGCCGGCATCGCCTTCAATTCAATGAGCGGAAATCCCTTCGAGAAACACCCCGGCTGGGACGACGAAGACCACTACCGGCTTCAACCGAACTATGGCATCGACTACGCCGACGTCTTTCTGGATCGCAAACTCGGCATCCGCGCGGGCTACAACTACTCGTACACCTTTGCGGAGCAGAAGGCGGAGACGGTCAATTACGCCTTCGACACGAATCTCACCAACAACGACACCGAGATCCCGCGCCTCGCGAGCTTTGGCTTCCGCGACTCGCCCAAGCCCACGATCCGTTACAACGGCAATCTCCGCGCCGACTACAAGATCAGCCCCGAGCTGTGGATCTCGGCCCGGGCGGAGTACAATCGGTACCACGCGAAATTCTTCAGCCGCGACATGAGCTTCAACTTCTCCACCACGGCCAATGGCCCCGGCGGCCCGGTCGTGCCCGGCGTGGAGTACTCGCTGAACAGCCAGACCGCAACGGTCGGCACCGTGGGTATCAACGGCGGCGGCGGCGCGACGAACAAGTATGGCTCGACGGCGAACTTCGCCACCGAAGCGCACTGGAAGCGCGGTGCTTTCCGCGCCGATGTGATGGGCGCGATGTCCCGCTCCATGACGTGGTACAAGGACAACCAGTTCGGCTTCTTCTGGTCGATCAACCCGGCAGCGCTCGGCGGCCTCGGGCTGCGGTTCAACCGCAATGGTCCGGCCGATCCCGAGGTGCAGATCACGCAGACCTCCGGCCCGGATTTCCGCAATCTGGCCAACTATCCGAATGGCTTCTCCGGCACGCGCAACGACCGCCAGGGCGAGGAGCAGCGGTGGATCTTCAAGACCGACACGCAGTATGCGACCCGCGTCGGCAACATCCCGCTGACGCTGAAGACGGGCCTTCACGTCACCGAATGGATCAACAACGCGGATCGGCCGTTGAGCAACTTCACTTCTACACGCCGCGGCGCAGATGGTGTTGCCGCCAGTGCTGACGAGAACCTCGCGCTGTGGGCCGAGCCCCGCTACCGGATGAATTTCGACTTCGGCACCAATGTCGACGGCCTCGCCAATGTCGACCGCTGGGCGCTCTTCAAGGACTACCAGGCTCACCCGGAGTATTGGACCGAGCCCACCGCCGGGCAGTTGCTCCAGTTCCAACTGCAGAATGCGCGTGATGCGAAGGAGCAGATCGACGCGCTGTATCACCAGGCGATCATGAAGTTTGGCCGGCTCACGGTGGCGCCCGGCGTGCGCTTCGAAAAGACGCGCGGCCTCGCGCAAGGCCCGTCGGACTTGGGCGACCGCGAGACGCGCCGCCGGCTCACGGGTAGCATAACCGGGGTAGTCGACGCCACCAGCACTGCCTATGTCGGCACGCGTTACGGCGGCGGCCGGACCGCGACGAAGCAGGATTACGACACGTGGCTCCGCTACCTGCACACCACCTACAACGTAGCCGAGAATCTTGTGGTGAAGGCTTCCTTCAACCAAGCGATCTCGCGGCCCAACATGGACTGGCTGATCGGCGGCCTCGTCGTGACCAACGACAATCCCGACGATACCTTCCCCAATCGTGCCAACGCGGGTAACAACGCCCTGAAGCCTGAGCTCTCCAATACGCTCAACGCCACGGTGGAGTACTACATGCGCAATGTCGGCCAGTTTTCCGTGGCCGCGTATCGGCGCGACTTCCGCAATCTGATCCGGACCCGCGTGATCACGGTGCCGCAGGGCGGCTCGTGGAACGGCGAACCGCTGCCGACGACCGTCTCGCCCTTCGAGCCGTGGGAGATCACGGCGCGCGATAATGTCGCGAAGGGCCACATGCGCTCGCTCGAGCTCTCGTTCATGCGCCAGCTCGACTTCCTGCCCCACGCCTTCCGCGGCACGCGGATCAACACCAACTACACCCGGGTGTGGTACGATGTGTACGACAATTTCTTCCGGCCGACCAACATCGCGAATGCCTCGCTGCACGTGCCGTATCGCAATTTCCGGCTGACGTGGAATAGCAACTGGCGCCCGGGCTACCGCCGCGAGGTTGCCACTGCCAGCAACGGCTTCCCTGATTACATCGCCGAGAGCTTCACGCACACGATGGACTTCGGCTGGCAGTTCCGCCGCAACACCACGTTCTACATCACGGCGCGCAATATCCTCAACGGCATCCAGTCGGGCGACAATTACCGGCTCCGTTCGGATCTGCGCACGCGTTTCCTGCAGACGGGCGCGATCTGGACGACGGGTGTGACCGCGACGTTCTGAGCGAGTCTCCAATCTGTAGCGGCGGTCTACGACCGCTGGGGAAGGGGATAATACCCATTATGAACTTCCCCTCTTCCTGCTCCCGTTTCGGTTTCAGACGGAAGAACGCTAATTTGCGCTAATTTTTCGGAAGCGACGACGGCAACGAGGCGGTGCAGGCTTCGCCTAATCGGCGAAGCGCGGA
>JAZKEV010000060.1:0-4967 GCA_040386765.1 Verrucomicrobiota bacterium
TTTCCTCGGCGGCCTTGGCCATGCCCTTGCGCTTCTTGCTGCGCGAGCCCGGCACGACGGCGCCTTCCATGATGTCGGCGACATCCTTGAACACGCCCTTGGGCGTAATGCCATTGGCCAGGTTAAAGGCAATCTGCTTGTCGCGACGGCGCTCGGTCTCGCCAATCGCGCGCTCCATGGAGCCGGTGATGCGGTCGGCGTAGAGAATCGCCCGGCCATTGAGGTTACGCGCGGCGCGGCCGATGGTCTGGATCAGCGAGCGCTCGGAGCGCAAGAAGCCCTCCTTGTCCGCATCGAGGATCGCCACCAGTGCGACCTCGGGGAGATCGAGGCCTTCGCGCAGGAGATTGATGCCGATCAACACATCGAAGTTACCCAGCCGGAGATTCCGCAGGATCTCCACGCGTTCGATCGCATCGATATCCGAGTGCAGATACTCCACGCGGATCTTCGCCTCGCGCAGGAAGCTCGTGAGATCTTCCGAGAGCCGCTTCGTCAGCGTCGTCACCAGCACGCGCTCACCCGCCGAGGTCGCGGCCTTGATCTCACCGATGAGATGCTCCACCTGGCCTTTCGTCGTGCGGATCGTGATCTCAGGGTCGAGCAAGCCCGTCGGCCGCACGAGTTGCTCCGCTACGACCGACGACTGCTTCAACTCAAATTCCGCCGGCGTCGCCGAAACATACACCGTCTGCCCCGTGACCTCCGCAAACTCGGTGTAGCTCTGCGGCCGGTTATCCAGCGCGGAGGGCAGCCGAAACCCGAAGTCCACGAGGTTCTGCTTTCGCGCGCGGTCGCCGTTAAACATGCCCCCGATCTGCGGCACCGTCGCGTGGCTCTCGTCGACGATCAGCATGAAATCCTTCGGAAAGAAATCGATCAGGCAGAAGGGTCGCTCCCCCGGGTTTCGTCCGGTCAGGTGCCGCGAGTAGTTCTCGATCCCGTTGCAGAAGCCCATCTCCTGCAGCATCTCGAGATCGTAGTTCGTCCGCATCCGGATGCGCTGCGCCTCGAGGTACTGCCCCTTCGCCTCAAAGTAGGCCACCCGCTCATCCAGCTCGCGTTTGATCGCATGGATCGCCGGCTCCAGTTTGCCGCGGCTCGTCACGTATTGATTGGCCGGATACAAGTCGAATTGCTCGAGGTGACGCTCCACCTCGCCCGTCAGCGGGTCGAATTCGCTCAAGCCCTCGATCTCGTTGCCAAAAAACTCCACCCGCAGTCCCTTCTCCAGATAGGCAGGCATGATATCCACGACATCGCCCCGCACCCGAAAACGCCCCGGCTTCAGCTCGTAGTCGTTTCGCTCGTAAATGTTATCCACCAGCTTCTCGAGGAGGAATTGCCGCGGCATGACCGTACCCCGCCGCAGCGGAATCCGCATCTCGCTAAATTCCTGCGGCGAGCCCAAGCCGTAGATGCACGACACGCTCGCTACCACGATCACGTCTTTGCGCGACACCAGCGAGCTCGTCGACGACATCCGCAGCCGCTCCAGCTCCTCGTTGCGCGAGGAGTCCTTCTCGATGAAGGTATCGCTCGAGGCGATGTACGCCTCCGGCTGGTAGTAGTCGTAGTAGCTGACGAAGTACTCGACGGCGTTCTCCGGGAAGAAGTTTTTAAACTCGGAGTAGAGTTGGGCCGCGAGCGTCTTGTTATGCGACATGATCAGCGCCGGGCGCTGGCACTGCTGGATGACATTCGCCATCGTGAACGTCTTTCCGGACCCCGTCACACCCAGCAGCGTCTGGTAGCGATTCCCCGCCTTAATCGACGCCACCAGCTTCTCGATCGCCTGCGGCTGGTCGCCCGTGGGCTTGTACTCTGAATTCAGCTTAAACTGCATCCCCCTACCGAGCACCATCCGAACCGATTCTGCAACTATGCGCGCAGGCAACCGGACGCATCAAGGAACCTCGGGCAAACGAGAGGCCGCCCGGCTCAACATCGCCTTGTGCAGCGCCACCACAAAGGCCTTCAGCTTCGTCTCATCCTTCACCCCGGGTGCCGACTCCACGCCGCTGTTCACATCGACGAGACGAGGGCTGGCTTGCGCAATCGCTTCGCCGATGTTCTCGGGGTTCAGGCCGCCGGCCAGAATCCAGAAATTACCGCGGTGGGCCGCCTGATGCCGGGCAAAGTTCGCCCAGTCCCCCGTCTTCCCGGAGCCGCCAAAGCCCTCTTTGTGGAAAGTGTCGAAAAGGATGAACTTCGCCACCGCCAGCGCCGCCGGCGGCACATCCGCGCCGGGCGGCAGCTTTGGGGCCAGCCAGAGCCGCTTCTCGCCGACCAGCCGCGACCACGCCGTCAGCTGCTCGACGGGCGTCTCCAGTCGAAAGTGAATCTGAAAGAAATCGAAACCCGCATCCGACATCGCCTCCAGTTCCTCCAGCGTTGGCTCCACCGATACGGCGACTTTCCGCCGGTCCGGCAGGCGCGCCCGCATCGCCTTGAATTGCGTGAGCGAGATGAAGCGCGGCGATTTCGGATAGAGGATGAACCCGAGGTAATCCGCGCCGCATTTATCCGCGAACTCGGCATCGACGAGCGAGGTGAGCCCGCAAACTTTGAGTCGGATACCGTCGATCATTGATGCAGAGGTAGAACCACGAAAAACACGAACTACACGAAAGGCGTTATCTGATTTTCGTGTGTTTCGTGTATTTCGTGGTTCCTAAAACGAATTAATCGACGCGATCACGTGCTCAACCTGTGCATCGGTCAGCTCCGGGAAGATCGGCAGGCTCACGCACGTCTCCGCCGCCTTTTCCGCAATCGGGAACGAGCCGCGACCGTAGCCCAAGCCCGCATAGCACTTCTGCAGATGCAGCGGCACAGGATAGATCAAATCCGTCCCCACCTCATGCTTGGTCAGATGCTCGCGCAGGGCATCGCGCCGCGGATGGCGGATCGTGAACTGATGAAACACCGAGCGCCCATACGTCGGCTGGTCGGGCAAGCGCACGTCCGCGAGCTTGATTCCCGCCAAATAGTGCGCCGCGATCTCCTGCCGCCGTGCCGTCCAGGCGCCGAGGTGCGGCAGCTTCACATTGAGCAGCGCACCTTGAAAACCATCCATGCGGAAATTGCCGCCGACGATATCGTGATAGTAGCGCCGATCCGAGCCATGCACGCGGATATGCCGCGCCTTGGTGTGGACCGCTTCGTCCTTCGCCACGAACGCACCGCCCTCGCCGCACGCGCCGAGATTCTTCGTCGGGTAAAACGAGAAGGTCCCCACATCTCCGATGGTGCCGACCGGCGTGCCGAGGTAACGGGCGCCCACGGCCTGCGCGCAATCCTCGATCACGAAAAGCTTATGCTTCCGCGCGATCGCCATGATCTCATCCATCCGCGCCGGCTGGCCGAAGAGATGGATCACGATGATCGCTTTGGTCCGCGGTGTGATCGCCGCTTCCAGCTTCGCTGGATCGATATTGAAGGTATCCTCCTCCATATCCGCGAAGACCGGCGTCGCGCCCGTATAGCTCACACCCCACACCGACGAAATGAAGGTAAATGGCGAGGACACCACCTCGTCGCCAGGCTTGAGCCCCGCGATCATGCACCCGATGTGGAGGGGCGAGGTGCCGCTATTCAACGCGAGCGCGCGGGGATAGCCGAGCGTCGATGCAAAGGCCTTCTCGAAATCCTCGACATCCTTCCCGAGGCAGAACCGCGTGGCATCGTACGTGGCCGTCAGCGCCGCCAGCGCCTGCTCGCGAAGCGCCCGGTGCTGCAACGAAAGATCGAGAAAAGGGACTTTCATGAAAGGGAAACCACGAAAAACACGAAATACACGAAAACCCAAACCACTTTCGTGGGTTTCGTGTGTTGAGTGGGCTACTTCAGTTTCTTCACCAATGCCGCCACAAGCGCATCCAGGCTCGGCGTCTTGGCCTCGAAATCGATCGGCATGCCGACCTTCTTCATCGTTTCGCTGGTCTGCGGGCCGATGCTGCCGGCGAGCGGCCGCTTCGCATCCTTCGCGAGTTTAAGCGCTGCGGCTTGATCGACGAAAGACTGCACCGCCGAGGAGCTCGCAAAGAGAATCGCATCCGCGCCCTTCGCACGGAAATCCGCCGCCGCCGCGTCGTGCGTCAGATCGGTCTTCTCCGTCTTGTAAACCTGCAGTTGGTCCACGATGGCACGCTCGTCCTCGAGCTTCTGCACGAGTTCCTCACGGTTCAGATTGCCGGTGATCACGAGCAGCTTCGCGCTATCGAGGCTGCCTGTCGCGATCAGGTCGTCGGCCAGTGCCGCACCGGTCGCGATCTTCGGCTGGCACTCGATCTTGAGGTGATGCTCGCGGATCGCCTTCGCCGTCGTATCGCCGACCGCCGCGAAACGCAGCAGCCCCAGCGAGCGCACGTCGTCATAGACCCGGTAAAACTCCTCGAAGAAATACCGCACGCCATTGGCGCTCGTAAACACGATCCAGTCGTAGCTGCCCAGTTCCGTGAGCACGTCCAGCAACGAGTGCTTGTCGATTTCCTTGGAGATCGCGATCAGCGGCAGCTCGACCACCTCGGCGCCGAGCGCCTTCAGTTTTTCCGCCAGCTCCGGCGATTGTTCGCGCGCCCGCGTCACCGCGATGCGCCGACCCGACAGACTCGATTTATCGCTCATGGCAAAAGTCCCAGTTGTTTCAAAACCCGCGCGGCCATCCCGATCGGGTCCGCGTAATCCGCGGCCGACAGCGGCACGGCGCGCATTCCCGTCGTTTCGTGAAAGAGATACAGTGTGTCCGCGGTCGCGTGCGCCGCAAACGCCGTGTGGCAGCCGCCACCCAGCGCCGTCTGAAAAGCCCGCTCGACCGTCACCGCCCGCATCGTCGCGTGATCGAAGATCGCCTCGAACTTCGCCGCATCGTCGGCCCGGCATTGCACGGCGATTGCCGCCTGCCCGACCGCCGGCACCATCTGGTCGCAGTTGAGCGGGGCAAATTCCACTCCAGGCCACTCCTC
>JAZKEV010000061.1:0-2557 GCA_040386765.1 Verrucomicrobiota bacterium
GGCGAGGTCGGCAGGCGTGGATGGCTCAGGATCGAGCGCGTAAAGTGTGACGAGGGCGGAGAGCTTGGCCTCGTTGAGGCCGGCCTGAGCGAGAACGCGGTTAAGATGCCCGCGGACCAAACGGCTTGCCGTGAGCAGACCGAGAATCGCCGCGCAGCCCTCGGGATCGCCGAGATGACTCTGGCGGGCGATACGCACCAGCATTTGGGTGGGTTGGCAGGAAAGAGCCTCAGGTAGCGAGGTGGAGGAAGAGGGTCCGTTGCCCGAAGTGGCAGCGTTATGGTGGTGGAGGGAAGACATGACGGACTCGTGCGAGGGCCCACAGTAGTCCACGTGCACGGATTGCGGAAATGCTTCCTAGGGTGATCAACGATGCCGCTCCGGCATGAGTGAGCGGCCGGTGGATCATGATGAGGCGACGGATCGCGTGGCGACCGGACAAAAAAAGACCCGATGCGAAAAGCATCGGATCAGGGCAAGAAAACGGGACTGCGTGAAGCCGCGTTACTTTTTGAACTTAGTTTGGATCAGTTCGCGGAGGGCGTCGTGAAGTGGTTCGCTGGCGAGTTTGGCGAGGGCTTCTTCGAAGAAACCGAAGGTGAGGAGTTCGTCGGCGGCAGCTTTGGCGATGCCGCGGGACTGAAGATAAAACTCCTGCTCGGGATCGATGCGCGACGACGTGGCGCCATGGGTGCAGCGGACGTCGTTGGCTTGAATTTCGAGCCCGGGGAGCGAGCAGGCTTCGGCTTCGTCGCTCAGCATGAGGTTGCGGTTGCTCTGATAGGCGTCGGTTTTTTGAGCGTCGGGATCGACGACGATGAGACCGGAGAAGACGGTCTTCGACTGATCGCGGAGTGCGTTCTTGTAGAGGAGATCGGACTTCGTGTTGGGTGCCTGATGAATCTGGAGCGTGCGCTGATCAAACTCCTGCGCGCCTTCGGCGACGGTGAGTGCGAGCATCTCGGAGAACGCGCCGGGCGCTTGGAGTTGCGAGAGCGACTCGTGGCGGGCCTGACGGGCGCCGAGGTGGAGATTCAGCGACTGCACGCGAGCATCGCGGCGGACGATAGTGGAGTTGAACTGGAACGAGAGCGTTTCGCGGGACCAGTTCTGCGCGGCGATGTAGGTGAGCTGCGCGCCGTGGCCGGCATAGAGGTCGTTGGCGCCGCAGGCGAAGTGCGCAGATGCGTCGACGGAGACAAAGTAATCGACGACGGTGACTTTGGAATTTTCCTCGGCGACGACGAGCGTGTGCGGGAAGACGGCGGTGCCGGCGCCGCTCGCGATGTGTGAGACGACGATGGGAGCGGTAACTTCGACGCCTTTTGGGATATAGATGAACGCGCCGTCGCGGACGAAGGCGGTGTGTAACGCGGCGAATTTCTCGGAGCCGAGCTTTTGCGGCTGCGCCATGAAGTGGGCTTTGAGGAGGTCGGCGTGTTTGACGGCGGCTTCGGCGAGCGTCGTGACGATGACACCCGCAGGAAGATCAGCGGGTAGCGCCGGGAGGTCGGAGGCGAGGTTGTTGACGAAAGTGAGGGCGGCGGGGCCGAAGGGGGCTGAGTCGGAAAGCGCGTTAGGGACGACGCGCCCCACCTTGAAGCCAGCGAGGGTAAGGGTGGCGATGGAGCTGAAGCGCCACATTTCGTCTGTGCGCACGGGCATGGCGAGCGCGGCGAATTTTTCGTAGGCGGTGCGCTTGCGATCGAGCCACCACGCGGGCGCGGTGGACTGCTCCGCAAGGGCGGCGGCGAAGGCTTCGGGCGTGAAGGGGCCGACGAGGGATTTGGTTTCGGTCAACGAGGTCATCTCAGGAAATTATTTTTTGAACCACAGAGGCACGAAGGACGGACAAAAATCGGATCTGTGTGCCTCTGTGTCTTTGTGATGAATGCTTTGAATCAGCCGACGCTGCCTTCCATTTCGAGGTCGATGAGGCGTTTCAGTTCGACGCTGTATTCCATGGGGAATTGGCGGGCGAGGTCGTTGATGAAGCCGTTCACGGCGAGGCTCATGGCCTGGCCTTCGGTAAGGCCGCGCTGCTGCATGTAGAAGATCATGTCGGCGCTGACCTTCGAGACGCTGGCCTCGTGTTGCGTGGAGTTCTGGTCGCCGCGGACGGTGATCGCGGGATAGGTGTCAGTGCGGCTGTTGGTGTTGATCAGCAGCGCGTCGCATTCGGTGTTGTTTTTGCAACCCTTGAGGTGCTTCGGGATGTGGACGACGCCGCGATAAGTGCTGCGGCCCTGGCCGACGGAGATGGATTTCGCGACGATGTTGGACGTCGTGTTGTTGGCGGCGTGAATCATTTTCGCGCCGGTGTCCTGATGCTGGCCGTCGTTGGCGAGGGCGATGGAGATGACTTCGCCGCGGGCGCGTTCGCCCTTCAGGACGACGCCGGGATACTTCATCGTGAGGCGGCTGCCGATGTTGCAGTCGATCCACTTAATCTCGGCGTCCTCGTGGGCGATGCCGCGCTTGGTGACGAGATTGAAGACGTTGTTCGCCCAGTTCTGGACGGTGATGTATTGGATCTTGGCGCCCTTGAGGGCGACGA
>JAZKEV010000062.1:0-5909 GCA_040386765.1 Verrucomicrobiota bacterium
GCCTTCGAAGTGGCCAACCACATGGTGAAGCACTCGGACCGGCTGGCCGGTATCAAGTCGGGCGACTCCGAGCGCGGGCGGAAGATCGCGATGCTGGCGGAGCGATTTGTGGTCGCGGCATTTCGGCGGCCGCTAAGTGCGGAGGAAAAGGCGCGCTATGTGACGACGCGGTTTGCCGAGGGGATCGATCCGGAGATGGCGCTGAAGCGCGTGGTGCTGCTCGCGCTGAAGTCGCCGCACTTCCTGTACGTGGAGCTGCCGGCGGAAACGTCAAAGTCGGATCGGGCGGCGGAGCGGTTGTCGTTTGGGCTGTGGGATTCGCTGCCGGACGAACCGCTGGCGCAGGCGGCGGCCAAGGGGCTATTGACGAGCCGCGCGGCGGTGGTGGCGCAGGCGAAGCGAATGCTCGGCGACCCGCGGACGCGGGCCAAGCTGCAGGAGTTTTTCCACCACTGGCTGCAGATGCGCTACATCGAGGACATGGCGAAGGATGCGGCGGCGTACCCGGACTTCACGCCGGAGCTGGTGGAGGATCTGAGGACCTCGCTGAATCTTTTCCTCGAGTCGGTGGCGTGGGGGGAGGGGGCGGACTTCCGCGAACTGCTGCGGGCGGATTATCTTTTTGCGAATGCGCGGCTGGCGAAATTCTACGGTCTGCCGGAGGTGGGCGAGGGTGAGGGCAGGGATGCGGAGGCTTTCGCGCGCGTGAGGGTGACGGACGGCCAGCGGGCGGGCGTGCTGACGCATCCATTTTTACTGGCGGCCTTCTCGTATAAGAACACGACGTCGCCGATTCATCGCGGGGTCTTTCTCACGCGGAGCGTTGCCGGGCGGTCGCTGAAATCGCCACCGATGGCGGTGTCGTTTAACGAGACGGAGTTTTCGCCGGAGATGACGATGCGGCAGAAGGTCGTGAAGCTGACGAGCTCGGATACGTGCCAGGGGTGCCATGCGGTGATTAATCCCCTCGGCTTCAGTCTGGAATGGTTCGATGCGGTGGGCCGCTTTCGGCGTGAGGAGAAGGGGCAGGCGATCGACGCGATTAGCGAGTACTTGACCGACGAGAATCAGCCGGTGCGGCTCGCCGGGCCGCGCGATGTGGCGGAGTTTGCGATTGGCAGCGAGCAGGCGAACTTCCGGTTCATCGAGCAGCTGGTGCAACACGTTACGAAGCAGCCACCGGCGGCGGTGGGAGAGGAGACGCTGCCGCGGCTGCGCGATTCTTTCATCGCCTCGGGCTACAATTTGCAGACACTGCTGGTCGACATCGCCACGCTTTATGCGTGTCACGGTGTCATCGCCGAGGCCGCCCCGACTTCAACACCGAAGACTTCCCCATGAACCAGATGTACCGCCGTGAGTTTCTGAGGAAGGCCGGGCTGTCGGCGGCGGTGCTGCCCTTCATCGCGGGGCTGCCGAGCCTCGCGCTGGCGGCACCCGCGCGACCGAGGCAGCGGCTGGTGATTCTATTCACGCCGAATGGCACCATCCCGAAGGCGTTCTGGCCGGACGAAGTGGGATGTGATTTTACGCTGAAGGAAATCGTGCAGCCCCTCGCGCCCTATCGGGAGCGGATGCTTTTCCTCCATGGTGTGCACAACCGTGTACGCGGCGATGGCGATGGGCACATGCGCGGCATGAGCTGCCTGCTGACGGGCGCCGAACTGCTGCCGGGCAATATCCAGGGCGGCGGAAAGTCTATCCCGGCGGGCTGGGCGGGTGGCATTTCGATCGACCAGGAGATAAGGAATTTCTTCCAGAGCCAAGAGCGGACGCGGACGCGGTTCGGCTCGCTGGAATTTGGCGTGGGCGTTCAGGATCGCGCGGACCCGTGGACGCGGATGTCGTATGCCGGGGCGGGCAAGCCGGTGGCGCCGATTTCCGATCCGTACCAGATGTACGAGAAGCTCTACGGCCAGATGAAGGACCGGGAGAGCCTGCGCAGCGTGGTGGACGACTTGCAGGGAGAACTTGCGAAGGTGCGGCGGATGATCAGCGCCGAGGACCGGCGCATGCTGGAGGAGCACGAGACGCTGGTTCGCCAGCTGGAGCGCGACCTTGATGAGACGGCGCGGCAGAAACTGCGCGTGAGCCCGCCCTCTTTTGAAAAGGGCGTGGCGGATCAGAACGACAATGTGCCGCGACTCAGCCGCATGCAGGTCGACCTGATGGTGAACGCGTTTGTGAACGACATGGCGCGCGTTTCGACGCTCCAGTACACGAAATCGGTCGGACAGGCGCGGATGAACTGGCTCGGCGTCACGGACGGGCACCACGGTCTCTCACACGAGCCGGATACCGACCTGGCGGCGCAGGAAAAGCTTATCAAGATCAACACATGGTTCGCGGGCGAGCTGCGCTACCTGCTCGACCGCTTGGCCGAGACACCGGAGCCGGGCTCCGACGGGACCTTGCTGGATAACACGCTCGTGGTCTGGACCAACGAGCTGGGCAAGGGCAACAGCCACACGCTGAACGATATTCCCTTTGTGCTGATCGGCGGGGGCTTTGGGTTTGAGATGGGCCGTTCGCTGAAGCTCGGCGGCGTGCCGCACAACCGCCTGCATATGGCGCTGGCGCATGCGGTGGGGCACCGGGTCGAGGCGTTTGGGAAAAAGGATTTTTGCGTGGCGGGGCCGTTGGACTTGGGGTGAAGCGTCGCGGCGCGGGAGGCGTGGGAGGCGCGAGGGGCAGAGGTGGGAAGGAGAGGGGAACGCTAATCTGCGCTAATTTTCAGAGGCAACGGGTGACGGGGACGCGTGCGGGCTTCGCCTGATCGGCGAAGCGGGGATGCGCTTATGAATAACAAGGCAGCTGAAACGGGCGGCGTTGGTGTATTTTGAAAATGATACGCAGCCGAGGTAGGCAGCCTGCTTGCAGGCGCTCGTCCGACTACGGATAAGCGCCAGCGAGCTGGCTGCCTACCTGGCTTGCGGAGATTTTTGACGAGAGGGCGCGTTACCCTCAGCGCGCAGTTAGAGCGTTCGTACGCCGAGGGCGCGGCGGCTTAGGGATAAGCCGCCCTACCGTCGAACCGGGTCAGAGCAGCTCCCACACCTTTACGTTGTCGATGAAGCCGGCGTGCTCGGTTTTGCCGGAGACGCGGAAGACGAGACCGGGTTTCTTGACGTGGAAATCCTTGGCGGTGGCGCGGAGCGGCTCTTTGCCGGCGATGCGAGCGACGACGTCGTTGCCCTTGAGCTCGAGGACGAGGGTGAACCACTCGCTACGGGAGAACGTGGCGGTGCCACGCGCGTGGATGGTGTTCTTCGACGTGGCATCACCTTTGTCGACGTGCTCGACGAGCTGCCAGCCGGTCGGGTTGATGACGACGGAGAAGAGATGGCCTTTCTTCCTCAACTCGCCGGGCGAGGGGTCGAAACCGATGTTGAAGCCGGCGGGGCCGTCGAGCTTTACGTCGACCTGGATCAGGCAGTCCTTGAGCGGAAGGGCCTTGCGGAAGGCGGCGGCGTGGTTGTCGGCAGCGACTTCGATGGAGCGGAGCGAGCCTCCGTGGATCTCGAGTTTACCGGTGTTCTTGGTCCAGCCGGCGGGGACGGCGCTGCCCTCGAATTTTTCTTCGAGGAGGAGCTTGCCGCGTTTGCCGAGGGTGGGCTCCGCATCAGGGGCGGCGAAGGCGGCGGTGGCGGCCGCGAAAAGGGCGAGGAGCGAGGACAGAGCGGATAGGGTAACGGGGATGAAGCGGGGGTGGGGTAACATGCGTTGAGTGTGCACGAAAAAGGCGCGGGCGGCAAATGTGTTTGCGGCCTGCGCCTCTGGGGGAATTCGGGAGTTTTGAGTCCCTACGCTCACGCGCAGGGCTACCAGAAGGCTCTTGGGCGGGAGTGACTTCCGCGTGGGTCGGGGATGCGAGAGGGCGGGTTAAAACCCGCCCTACTTTATTACAGATTCAGCGTGAGCTGGAGGTAGACGTACTTGGCGTCCTTCGAGCCGAGGTTGTCGGAGAGGGATTCTTTGATGTAGTCGCCGCGGAAGTAGCGGCTCACGCCGAGCTCGATTTGCGTGGAGGGAATCGGGTTCCAGCTTGCGGCGAGGTCGAGTTCGTTGCCGAGGTGGTTGCTGTGGCCCCGGGTGACGTAGCCGCCGGCGTTGCGGCCGACGCCGCCTACGTTGTACCAGAGGTCGGCGGAGGTCGCGAGGTACTGGACGTGGCCCTCGAGCGCGATGCTGATGTTGGCGGCGGGCTTGATGGCGTAGGCGACGCGGACGTCGTGCAGGTTCTGCAGGCTGTTGAAGTCCATGTAGCCGTAGTGCAGGTGCGTCGTGGCGAAGAGATTTTGAAAGGTCTGGCTCTTGGCATCGGTCGCATTCGCGTCGCCCGAGGCGTAGCTGTAGAGGACGGCGAGGCGGGGTTGCCAGGCGTGGTCGGTCCACGTGTAGCCTCCCTGGAGGACGGCGCCGAAGGCCCTCTGATCGAGGCGGGCGGCGGTGCGGACGGCAGCGGGCGCCGCGGCCGGCGCGGTCGTGGCGCGATTGCCGAACTGGCGCATCAGCTCGATGCCATAGTCCCACGGGCCGTACGAGCCGGGCTTGGAGCGGATGCGGAGGCCGGCGGTGTAGAGATCCTGCTTCGCGGGGAGACGGAAGGGCGCTGAGACGCCGGTGAAGTCGACATCGGCGATGTCGGCGCCGACATTGCGGGCGAGGAGGTAGGTCTCCACGACGGCCTTGGTCGCGAACGTGGGCCAGTTGAAATAAGCGCCGGAGAAAGTGTCCTTGCCGATGTGAGAGCGGTTGAGGCTGTGGTGGTCGTTGTAGACGAGGCCGCCGGTGAAGACATCGACGCCGAACACGGCGTTCTGCCAGCGGACCTTCACGGTGTCGAAGGTGCGGGCGTTGTTATTCCAGCGCAGATGACCCACGAGACGCTGGTCGCCATAGACGAGCTCCTGGCGTCCCAACTTTACGGATACAGGGAACTCCTTGTGATTGCCCCAGTAGACGAAGGCCTGGTGCACATCGAGCGGGCCGTCGCGCTCGGCGAGGCCGACGCCCGGGGCGGTGGCGATATAGCGCTCGTCGTCGAAGGAGTAGCTGGAGCGGGCCTCGACCGTGGCGGCGAAGCGCTTGCCGGTGTACGCGACCCGCGGCATGAGGCGGAGGAGCTGGTACGAGTTGTTGTTGTCGAACGCGGGATTGTTGGAGAGATCCCAGTTCTGGCCCGCGTCGGTGAAGCCGCCGCCTTCCTTGAATTCGGCGCGGCTGCGGACGTTTACGCCGACATCCCACACGGTCATGTAGGGGTCGGAGCCACGGAGGCGCTCGTTGGCATAGCCCGGAAACGGCCGCGCGGGAAGCGAGGGCGCATACTGGGCAAAGCTGGACACCGCGGTGGCGGCGCCAAAGACGAGGAGCGCGGCGAGGCGCTTCGGATGCGAGGTAGTGGTCATGGTGCGGTCAGGTGGTCGGGATGAGTTGGCTTGGAGATCAGGCGGGGGTGAGCGCACTAAGAAAGCGTTGCAGCGGCTTCTTCGGGGGCGCGGGCGGACGGGCCGGGGGAATATTGCCATCGGTAGCGGCAGGGCGCGCGGGCCGGTGATGCGAGCGCTCTTCGAGGAAGCCGATCAGCTGCGCGCGGAGCTGATAGTAGAACGGGTCTTCGAGGAGCTGCTGGCGCGACCGGGGGCGGGGGAATGTCACCTCGAGAATCTCGCCCACGGTGGCCGCGGGGCCGTTGGTCATCATCACGACGCGGTCGGAAAGGAAGAGCGCTTCGTCGACATCGTGGGTGACCATGAGGGCGGTCTTCTGATCCTTCTGCCACAGGTCGAGGAGGACTTCCTGGAGCTCGTAGCGCGTGAGCGAGTCGAGCATGCCGAAGGGCTCGTCGAGCAGGAGCATCTTGGGCGAGAGCGCGAAGGCGCGGGCGATGCCGCAGCGCTGGCGCA
>JAZKEV010000063.1:0-3918 GCA_040386765.1 Verrucomicrobiota bacterium
GGTTCGGCTCCTGTTCAAAACGGTTTGGTGTCTTGGCCGGTCGAGCCGACCTTCCATTGTACTCGAAAATGCGAAAGGCGGGTCAATGACCCGCTACTTTAGCCGTCGACTCCATCCCTCACTGCTCCGGCATCCAAGGCGCCGATAACGTGGTTGCGGCTCCGCCGCGCTAGGCCCTCCGTGCCAGCCTCTGTGTTCTCGTGTCCCAAGATCGAGAGCTTTTCATGCTCCAAAAAAATCGCATACTGCGCGCCGTGGTCTGGTTCCGCTTCATATTGTTTTGGTCCGTGGCGCTCGCGTTGGTGGGCGCGGCGTGGGCGCAGGAGGCGTTGCCGCGCACGGTGGAGTCGGTGCTGGAGCTGCAGGTGGAGCTGCATCGGCGCGGGTTTTCGTGCGGCTCGATCGATGGCGTGCCCGGTGCGCAGACGGAGTCGGCGCTGAAGGCCTTTCAGCGCAGCGCAGGAATACCGGAGACGGGTCGCCTGGATCAGGCTACGCGCGCGCTGCTGCCGCTGACGGCACCGGTAGTGGTGGACTACACGATCACCGCAATGGATCTGGGCGAGGTGCGGCCGGTGCCGGAGACGTGGGTGGGAAAATCGCGCGAGCCCAGCCTCGCCTATGGGAACTTGCTCGAGCTGGTGGCGGAACGGCACCGGGCGAACCCGAAATTTTTGCAGCGCATAAATCCGGAGATCGACTGGGCTGCGTTGTTGCCCGGTGCGGTCGTGAAGGTGCCGGTGATCGAGGAGGCTGTCTTCTCGCGCCCGCCGTCGGCGCTCATGATCCGGCTCGCAGCGCGCGAGCTGACGCTGGTCGACGACATTGGGCGCGTGGTGGGGCATTTCCCCGTGAGCATCGCGCGGAAGGTCGAGAAGCGCCCGCAGGGCGAGCTGCGCATCACCGTGGTCGTCGGAAATCCCAACTACACCTTCGACCCGGAGGTGTTTCCCGAGTCGGCCGAGGGCAAGGAACTGGGGCGCAAACTGCTCGTGCCGCCTGGGCCGAACAATCCCGTGGGCCGCGCCTGGATCGGCCTCGACCGGCCGGGCTACGGCATCCACGGCACGCCCGATCCGGAGAAAGTAGGCCGCACGGAATCGCACGGCTGCTTCCGGCTCGCGAATTGGGATGCGCTGACGCTGCTCGGGCTCGTGCGGGTGGGGATGGTGGTGTGGGTGGAGGAGTGAAGGTGCGCGCGAAGTGGGAACCTGGATGAGAAAGGCCACGCCAGCGAGGTAGGCTGCCTGCTTGCAGGCGCTCGTCCGACTACCGGCAAGCGCCAGCAAGCTGGCGGCCTACCCGGCATGCGGCGCATTCTCAAACAGCGCCTAACCCTTCGCGCTACGCGAGGAGGAATCGGGGATTTTTGTCGGTGCTCGGGGGTTGAGTTTCGCGTCGAGTTGCGTCTTAGAACTCGGGAACCCCCTATGAAACTCCGTTTCTTTTTAGTTTTCCTTCTCGCCGCTTGTGCGCCTCTGCGCGCCGCCATCGCGCCGAATATCGTGATGATCGTGTCGGACGATCACCATTGGGCAGACTACGCGTTCATGGGCTCAAAGGACGTGCGCACGCCCAACCTCGACAAGCTGGCGGCGCGGAGCGTCGTCTTTGAGCGCGGCTATGTGCCCTCGAGCCTGTGCTGCCCCAGCCTGGCGACGATCGTCTCCGGCCTCTACCCGCACCAGCACAAGGTGACGAGCAACGACCCGCCGCTGCCCAAGGACGGGACGGCAAAGAAGCAGTTTAACAAATCCAAGGAGTTCCAGGACGGCCGCGAAGTGATGAACCGTCACATGGAGGCCGTCGCGACGCTGCCCAAGCTGCTCGGGCAAAACGGCTACGTGACCTTTCAGACCGGCAAGTGGTGGCAGGGCCACTTCAGCCGCGGCGGCTTCACCCACGGGATGACGAAGGGTTTCCGCCACGGCGACGACGGGCTGGAGATCGGCCGCACGACGATGCAGCCGATCTACGATTTCATCGCCGAGGCGCAAAAGGACAAGAAGCCGTTCATGGTCTGGTATGCGCCAATGCTGCCGCACACCCCGCACAATCCCCCTGACCGCCTGCTCGCGAAGTACAAGGGCAAGGCGTCGGAATCGGTGACGAAATACTGGGCGATGGTGGAGTGGTTCGACGAGACCTGCGGTCAGCTGCTCGATCACCTCGAGGCCAAGGGCCTCCGTGAAAACACCCTCGTGGTTTACGTGGCCGACAACGGCTGGATCACCGATCCCGAGGCGAGCAAGTACGCCCCGCGCTCCAAGCAATCCCAATATGAAGGTGGCGTGCGCACGCCGATCCTCGTCAGCTGGCCGGGCAAGGCGCCCCCACAACGGTCACCGCACTTCGCGAGCTCGATCGATCTCGCGCCGACGTTGCTCAAGGCGGCGGGGATCGCAAAACCCGCCGCGATGCAGGGCATCGATCTCCTCGATGCCGCCGCTCTCAAGGGGCGCACGGCGGTGTTCGGCGAGTGCTTCACGCACAATTCGATGGATCTCAACCGGCCGGCCGCGAGCCTCCGCTGGCGCTACATCGTCGAGGGCGATTGGAAGCTCATCGTTCCGGCGCCGCAAAACGAGCCCAACGCTCCCATCGAACTCTACAACGTAAAGGCCGACCCGGACGAGAAGAAGAACCTCGCCGCGCAGGAAAAGGATCGCGTCGCGAAATTGAGCGCGAAGCTCGACGGCTGGTGGGCGGGGAAGTGAGTCGGGCGCGGATGGGAGGTTGGGCGGCTTATCCCTAAGCCGCCGCGCCCTCGGCGTGCGTACGCGCTGAAGGACGCATTGAGGATGCCTCGTCCTGCTTTCGTTTCGGTTGGCTTTAGAATGTTTATGCGCAGGGGTGGGCCATTCGGCTAAGGCCGAAAGGCGAGTTCGGCGTTTACTTGTATGACACGCGAAGCATGATCGGCGGCCCACCTCCAGTGGACCAACCTAGTGCCAGGAAACACAACGTCCCGGCTCGAACCGACTAATCGATGAACTACCTCTGCGCCGGGCGTTGCCCGGGTACTCCTGTGCGGCTGTTGCGTTTCGCAACGAGCCTTTTTGCCCTGGCTGTATCCATAATCTGCGCACACGCGCAATCCGGCGGCGGCAGCGTGGCGGGCACCGTGTCCAGCGCTGAGACCCGCAATGCGCTCCAAGGGGCCCTGATAACGGTGACGGGGCAAAATCGCACCCAGTTTACCGACAGCTCCGGCAGCTTTCTCCTGCAGAACGTGCCGGCGGGCGCGACGGAGATTACGATCTCGTACGACGGTTTTACCACCGAGAAGCAGACCGTGACGGTACGCAGCGGCGAGACCGTCCGCCTCTCTGCCGACATGAAGCCGGGTCAGAGTGCCGTGATGATGCAGGCCTTTACGGTCGCGACCGAGCGCGAAGGCGCGGCTCTCTCGCTTACCGAGCAGAAGAACGCGGTCAACATGAAGAACGTCACCGCGCTTGATGAGTGGGGTAATCTCCCGACGCTCAGCATCGCGGAGCTCGCCATGCGCATGCCCGGCGTCACCTGGGCCACGGACGAAGACGACGTGATGAACAACATCAGCATCCGTGGCATGCCCACCAGCTATACCCGGCTCAATATCGATGGCATGTCCTCCACCGGCGTCAGCGGTGACGGACGCGGCGCCACCCTGCATCAATTCTCCGGCGCGATGTACGAGCAGATCGAGATCATCGCGGGCCAGACACCCGACAAGCGCGCCGACGGCCTCGGTGGCCAGCTCAATCTCAAGACTCGCTCGCCGATGAGCATGTCGGAGAAGCGCCGCTTCGGCTACAACCTGAGCGCGCGCTGGGCTCCTCCGGGCACGCAACGCAACCAGCCGAGCCGGGATCACCCGATCCATCCCGTCGTCAATTTCTCGTACATGGAGCGTTTCGATATCCATGGCGGTAA
>JAZKEV010000063.1:3928-19652 GCA_040386765.1 Verrucomicrobiota bacterium
GTGTCGATCAACACCTCCTACACCGAGAACGTAAACCAGATCGCGACCGACAATCTCTTCTACCAGTCGACGCTCGATCCGGTCGCCTTCTTCAACGACTACACCACGACGAGCGGCTCCAATCACCGCATCATCACGAGCGTGAGCGCGCGCGTCGACTACAAGCTCTCACAGCGCAGCCAGTTCTCGGCCCGCTTTGTGTACAACGGCAGCCACGAGCCCTACTACGACCGGGTGCGCATCGATCCGCTCGGCAATGCCACGATCGCGACGCGCGCCGCCGACGGCACGTTGACCGGCACCGGCTCCATCGTCCCCGGTTTCACCGCCGACCGCACCGAGCTTCGGCAGGTCGCCGGCGCCGCGGGCACCCGCATGGATCTCGAGATGTGGCGCTACTCCTTCATCAGCAAAAACCCGACCGGCTCACTCTTCGGCGAGCACAACTTCGGCGCGCTGAAGCTCGACTACGCCACCCGCTGGAGCAACACGCACTGGCACTCGGGCTCCGGTTCCTCGAACCAGGGCGGCCAGCTCCTCATGCGCCTGGAGAACATCGGTTTCACCCTCGATAAATCGAATCTCGATGGCCAGGTCTTCACGCAAACAGCCGGCCCGAGCGTCTACGATCCGGCCAACTACCGGACGAACATCCAGTTCAACAAGCGCGACTCCGTGACCGACACCAACGAGGTGAGCGGCACGATCAACGCCACGTACAACTTTGCGACGAATATTCCACTGACCCTGAAAGCGGGTCTCGATACCGTGAATCGCCGCGTCAACAACCGCGTCGTCTCGCCGCAGCGCTGGAACCGCAATGTGAACCCCGCGGGCCCCGCGGGTACGATGATCCCGCTGACGGGTCTCCCGTACATGTCGCTGACGCGCTTCGAGGAGCGCAATGTGCCCGCCGGCCAGCGCATCCCGATCGTTGATCCCGTCGCGGTGAACAAGGAGCTGGGTAATACCTCGCTTTGGACGGAAGATGTGAACTTTGCCGCGATAGCGCCCTACGGTAGCCGCCGCCTCTTCGAGGAAGCGGTCGATGCGGCCTACATCCAAGGCCAGACGAAGCTGTTTGGCCGGCTCAATGTGCTCGGTGGCGTGCGCTTCGAGGACATCAAGGTCGATACCTTCACCTACGTGCGCTATCAGACCATCGATCCGCTGGTCGTTCCCGATCCCTTCCGGCGCGCGGCGTTGGAGTACGGTGGCTCGTCGCGCGAGGGCTCGTACTCGAAGGCATTTCCGAGCATCCACTTCTCTTACGACATCACCGAGAATATCAAGGCCCGCGCGAGCTGGTCCACGAGTTACGGCCGCCCCACGGTTACGCAGCTGGTGAATGGCGCGACCTTCGACCGCGTGGCGGAGACGGTGACGGCCGGTAATCCCGGCGTGGGCCCGCAAACGGCCAAGAACATCGACATCAAGCTCGAGTACTACTTCAAGAACAGCGGCATCTTCTCGGTCGGCGTCTTCCAGAAGAAGATCAAGGACTACATCCTCAACGGCAGCGTGGGCGAGATCGGCAGCGGCCCGGACAATGGATTCTCGGGTGACTTCGCCGGCTTCACGCTGCTCGCGCCGCGCAATGCGGGCGACGCGCAGGTCGAGGGCTTCGAGGTCGAGTACCGCCAGCCGCTGCGCTTTCTGCCGGGTTTGCTGAAGGGCCTCGTCTTCGCCGCCAACTACACGTGGCTTGAGACCACCGGCCGTTTCACCGGCGCGGTGCCGATCGCGACGAATGACGTCATCGGCTTCATCCCGCGCGCGGGCAATGTGCGGTTGGTCTATAACTACCGCAAATTCTCCGCCTCCATCGCGGCCAACTACACCGGCCACCACATCCATCCGCTCAGCGTGCTAACCCCGGTGCAGAATCGTTTCTACCGCGATGACCTCGTCCGCGTGAATGCGAGCGCGAGCTACAAGATCGCCTCGTACGCTACGGTCTACATCGATGCGACGAATATCTTCGAGGAGAATATCAAGACCTACCGCTACATCCCCTCGCGCGTCCGCCAGGAGATCTGGAGCGGCATGACGGTGAACATCGGCGTGAACGGCCAGTTCTGAGGCTGATCAAGCGAAGCCCGGCGGCATGAAGCCGGGCGGATATTTCAAGGCAGGCCACGTGGCCTGCCTTTTTTGTGCCTGATCGGATTTCCGCGGGTAGGGCCGGGCGGCCCGCCCGGCCGTCGCGCTTTGCGTAATCGAAAAAACGCCCGAGCTTCGCACGTATGACGCGCGACGGCTTACCGGTACGATGCGCCCCACCCCAATGGTATCACTTCACCGCGAGGATGCGCCGCGCCTCGGTCTCCGGATCCGAACCCGCGGCATGGCGGAAAAGGACATACGTATTCGTCTGACTGATACGGCCGCCGGGCTTGAGGGTGGCGAGGGGGCCGAGGGTTTCGAGTTCCACGTATTTCTTGGGGTCGGGGTTGGTGTAGACCTCGGCGGTGGCGCCACGGTCGGCGTAGTCGGCGCCCGCGATGCGCGGCGTGGAGACGAGGCATAGCGCCTTCTCGCCGACCCAGAGCATGCGGTCGGCGTCGGAGCCGAGCTTGTGGTTGTCTTTCGGGTCTCGGGTGAGCCGGATCAGGCCATCGCGCGCCGTGAGCTGCGGCCATGGGTTGTCGCGAAAGGCGAAGTAGCCGGTGGGAAACTGCGAACGCGCGGGGATCGGCACGTAGACCGCGACCGGCTCGGTGAATTGCGTGATGACCCAGATGCCGATCTTCGCGGGCGTCCCCGATACGCGTTCGTAGGTGGTCTCGATCGTCAGGGTCGCGGCGTCGGTCGCGAGGGCGATGCGCCGGTGCGTGCGCACACCGTAGTGCGGATCGACCGGCGAGGTGAGCACGATGGCGGAGCCGTGGAAGCGGCCGGTGACGGGCAGCGAGTCGAAGGCGGCGGGCGGCATCCACTTGGTCTGGCCAGTATAGTTTTTCCATTCGGCCTCGGGCGCGGGCCACGTCTTGTCGCCGCCGAAATTCACCCACTCCTTGCCGGTGCTGTCGCCGCGTTTGCCGTCGAGCGAGCGGTCGTCCCAGAAGACGTTTTCGCCGTCGAGAAAACGAAACGACATCACGCGGCCGATGGCGGGAACGACGACGACCTCGACCTGCGCATTCCGGAGCTGCAGTGCGTCCGACCAGCCGTGATACGCGATCGTGGCGGTGGTGACGGCCTTGGAACTGCCCGACGCGGGCGCCGGTGCGGCGGAGATCGGCGCTGACGGCAGTAGTGCGAGCGCGGTGAGCAGAAGCGAGGCGAGTGCGGCGGGGTGGGGTGGGGAGCGCATGGGGTGGAAGCGGAGGCGGAGGGCGCGTCAGCTTAAGGATAAGCCATCTTACCCGCCAAAGCTGGTTTGAACAGGAGTCGAACCGAGGACAAGCTGAGGCAAGGCAGGCTTTGGGCGCCGCCCGGCTTCAGCGCGCGTCCTCACCGCGCGGCGGCGCGGCGGAGGCGGTCGTTGATGGCGGCGGCGAGGGGGCCGCCGGTGGCTTGCTCGACGTGGATGCGGGTGAAGCCTTGCGTGTCGAGGAGGCGGAGCATCGCGAAGAGGCGATGCGCGATGCCTTTCAGGCTACCGCGTTCGTCGAGCCAGAAGATGTTCGGACCCTTTTGCGCGGGGCGACGGAGGAAGAGGTACGCTTCCTTGTCGCCCGCGCTCACGCCGCTTGTCCTCACGCTGCCCGCTTTCTTGTCGCTTGCGATCTCCTCGATGCGGTCGTGCAGGACCACGGGCGTGTGCGGGCTGTAGTGCCGGGCGAGCATGCCGGGCGCGACTTGGGCGACGGCGGCGCTGGCGCTCGCTTTTCCTGCGCTGGAGTTTCTTTTCGGCTCGGCGACGGGTCGGCGCAGCACGCGCGCGATCTCGGCGGCGGAGATGGCGCCAGGCCGCAGCACGGCGGGGCGCTTGGGATCTCGCAAGTCGACGATTGTGGATTCGAGGCCGATCTGCGCGGCGCCGCCATCGAGGATGTACGCAATTTTCTTTCCGAGATTATCGGCGACGTGCGCGGCGGTGGTCGGGCTGATGTAGCCGAAGGGATTGGCGCTCGGCGCGGCGAGCGGGCGTCCGGCCAGCTTGAGCAGGCGCCGGAAGACCGGGTGGCTGGGCATCCGCACGGCCACGCTGTCTTTGCCCGCGGTCACGAGATCGGAGACGATGGGCAGCTTGGGAAGGATGAGCGTGAGCGGGCCGGGCCAGAATTTCCGGGCGAGCCCCAGCGCGGCGGCATTGGGGACGCAGAGCTCGTGCAGCTGGTCGAGGGAGTGGACGTGGACGATCAGCGGATCGTTCGTTGGCCGACCCTTGGCCTTGAAAATCTTCCGGCACGCAGCGGGGTTGAGCGCATCGCCGGCGAGGCCGTAGACCGTCTCGGTGGGCACCGCGACCAGTTCGCCGGCCTGCAGGCGGGCGGCGAGGAAGGCGAGATTGCGCGGGGTGGGGCGGAATAGCCGCGCGCGCCGGCTCAGTTTCATGGGCATGAAAAAGGCCGGAGATATCTCCGGCCTGAAAGAGTGATGGCAGGTAAGCCGGAGCTTACTGGGCCAGCAGCATGTTGCGCGACTGCTTCAGCGTGCGCGTAACGGCACGCTGGTGCTTCGCGGACAGGCCGGTGTACTTACGCGGCAGAATCTTGCCCGTATCGGTGACGTAACGGACCATCGCTTGCGGATTCGTGAAAGGAATCTCGGCGGGTGTGGGTGTCTGCTGTGTCGTCGGCTCGGTGGCGGTGGTGCTCATATCTCGGGAAAAGGGTTAAGACGGTGCCCCGCGGGTGACCCGTGTCAACCCGCATTTTGGCGGCGTGCGTGGACTTTCTTCGCTCCACCTCTCAAGGATCGTTCCGCTCCAGGCAAACCGGACCGGAAACGAGCAATAAAGAGGGAGAGTGAGAGAATAATAAGAACGCCCCTGCTCAGGCCGCGACCGGCTTGCGCAGGGCGTTGGCGGCGGCCGTCTTGGCCGTCTCGGCCAGATTGGTGAAGAAGGAATCGCGGCGCTCACGGGCGACGCGGATATCCTTCGTGCCGAGCGAACGGCGGATGCGTTCCTTCGTAAACGGCGTGGGATGAACCGTATAGTGCAGGAACCACGTGCCGTGGTTATTCCACAAGTGGTGGTTGGGATTCTCCGCGCGGACGCGGATGCCGGACAGGGTGGCTAGGCTATTCATGATGCGTGATGTGTCTTTGTGGGATTTATCGCGCCTCAGGGTGTGAAAACAAAAAACCGATCTGGGCATCAGATCGGTTTCGTCTTCGGGAGCGTTCTTGGTTCGAGACTCGGATGAGTCTCGCACATCCGGGGTTTCCCCCGATCCACCGTGGCCGCTCCCGGCCCGGTTGGCGGAGCCGACTTGTTAAGGTCAGCTCGTTCCTGATGCAACATCAACGGTGCGGAAGGATCGCTGTTCGTCCAGACTTTTTTTCGGACTTTTTGTAATCTGTGCTGCCCGAAAGAGCGCGCTCCTGACTACCGGTTATTTCCCGTGCGCCTTGGCGTAGTGCTCGCGCAGGAGATCATGGCCGAAGTCGCCCTTGAAATCGCGGACGGTCGTGTGGATGTGGTTTCCGTTGCCTTGGAAATTATCGAACTCGATGAGGATAGTCGGGCCTTGGATGCGGTAGTAGGTCTGCTTGCTGCGATCCAGACCGCCCGCCCAGCCGAACGTGAGCTTGTCGAGCCCGGCGGCCTCGATCTTGGCAAAGGTCTCGGCGGCGAGCTCGGGGCGCCAGCGATTGAGGTAGGATTTGAGAAGGGCGACGAGCTGCTCGCGCTGTGCAGGCTTGAGCTGGCTGGCGGCGATGCCGACGGGGGATAGGGGGTCGACGCGCTTCTTGTTCGTGGTGACGATTTCCTTCAGCGCCTCCTGCGCGAAGATCGCGGTCTTCTGCTGGCTCGCATCGAGGGAGTTGATGAAGGCGAGACCCATGTCCTCCTCCTCGCCAAGCACGCGCTCGCCCTTGCGGGGGCCGGCCCGGACTTCGGCCGGGTTGGCGCCGATGAAGGATGGGGCGAAGAAGACGTGCTTGCCGTCAACGACCGTGAAATTGAATGAGAGGTGATGGCCCTCGAAGCGCCAGCCCCAGGACTTGTCCGCGGAAGGCTCGCCGAAGATCGTGACGAAATACAGGGTGGGGTCGCGGCGGGCGGCGCCGTTCTCGAGCTGTTTCAGCGTAAGCTCCATCGATATGGTCGCCTGGGCCTTGGCGATGCCGGTGTGACTGAGGCCGGTGCGGAGGAGGAAGAGGCCGAGCGCCTGCTGCTCGGTCGACATTTTCTTGAAGGGCAGACCCTGCCGCTCGATCGGCACGAAGTTCCAGTTTTCCCGCTCCGCATCGGTGAGCGGGTAGGTCGCCTGCTTCTTCTGCGTGGCGTCCAGCGAGCCGAGGAAGGTCGTCGCGGCGGCGACCATCTCGGCGGCGGCTTCATGGGCGCGCGCGAAGGGAGCGGCGACGAGGAGGGTAAGGGCGAAAAAGAGGCGAGGGGAGGGGCGCACGGAAGAGTTTAAGCGCGAAATCCCCAAGTGGCGCAAGAACGCAACATGTTGAAATCACCATGAAACCTGCGACGCGTTTGCGCGTCTCACGGCTCACGCGCAGGGGCGCAGTTCTTTTTCTGATCGCTGCGGCTTCGCACGCCAAGTTCATCGCTGCAGCGATCTTACCAGCAAGCTACCCTCGGGTAATGGCGCGCTCGATTATCGCGCCTGCCCACCGGATCGTCTTCACGCCTTAGGCCGATCCGGTGGGTCCCGAGGATGTACGCGTGAAAAAGTTGCACCTGTCCCCCGACCGGCTTTCGTAGAGAAAATGGATTCCACTGCCACCCTTTCGCCCGCTGCCACCCAGACTGTGGAGCCGCGGCTGCCTGAAGGGGTGCGCCCGGGGAATGAAACCCTCATCCTTTTGACGCCTTCGGCCGGGAAAAAGGTCGATGCCCTCATCGCCCGGGAGCAGCAGGGCGCGTTTCTCCGGGTGGCGATCTCAGGGGGCGGCTGCAATGGCCTGAGCTACAAAATGAAGTTCGTCCCCGAGCCCAAGCGAGGCGATATCCTGGTGCGGACGGCGGGAGTGGCCGTGCTGGTGGATAGCAAAAGCGCCCTCTACCTCAAAGGCACGCACCTCGACTACTCCGGTGCCATGGTCTCTGGCGGGTTCAAGTTTTCGAATCCCAACGCCAAGGCGAGCTGCTCTTGCGGCGAGAGCTTTAGCGTGTGATTCCGGGCGCTTTCCGATGCCCTGACGCGGGTTAAGGCGGGCACTCCCGAAAGCCGGGTGCACGCTTCGGAGTATCTCCGAGCCAAATAACCCTTGCCCCGGAGCGGCTTCCGGGCGAGAAGCGGAGTCGACCCAAGCACCCAGTCCTACTCATTATTGATGGCTACTTCGTTTCCCTCTGCCGGTGGCGGCAACCGTCCCGGCTCTTATCAACGTCGCAATGTCGACCCGTTTGCGGCCATCCGCCGCAATCACCGCATCAAGACTCCGCAGGTCCGCGTGATCTCGCCGGAGGGCAAGCAGCTTGGGATTTTGGATACGCCGAAGGCCGTCAACCTCGCGCTCGAAAACGGGCTCGATCTCGTCGAAGTCGCTCCGAATGCCACGCCGCCGGTGTGCCGCATCATGGACTTCGGCAAATACGTTTACGAGGAGCAGAAGAAGCACTCGAACGCGAAATCCACGGCGAGCAAGATCAAGGAGATCGAGTTCACCGCGCGCATCGAGCAGCATGACTACGAGACGAAGCTCCGCCACGCGGAGGAATTTCTCGATCACGGCAACAAGGTGAAAATGCGCCTGAAGTTCCGTGGCCGCGAGATGGCGCACACCGAGCTGGGCTTCGGTGTGATGAAGCGTGCCGTCGCCGACCTCGTGACGATGGGCCATCCCGATGCCGAGCCGAAGCTGATCGGCCGCAATATTCACGTGATGATCACCCCGCTGCCGCCGAACAAGCGGAAGCCGAAGTTCCACGTGCGTGGCGACGACCACGTGCCGGACGATCAGGACGAGCACGACGAGCAGCAGGAAAAGTCCTCGAACGGGCGTCCGCCCAGTTCCGGCTCCACTCCGCCCGTTGCTGGCGCGTAGTTTTCCCGCCGCCATGTTTTCGGCGGCTCACCGATTTCTCGGGATCGCGCTCCTCTTGATGGGGGCGATCCATCCGGCGGTATCGGCCGAGGCGGCGCGCACCGCGCCTTCGCGCCCGGGTACGACGGCTCATGCTGCTGCGACCGCTCCTGCGCCCGTGGCGGCTGCGGCTGTCTCAAAGGCCGGCGGTCCCGCGCTGCCCGGCCGGAAATTCGGCAAGATCGACTACGTGAAAGTGGCCGATGGGGCGAAGCAGCTCGGCCTCAAGCTCACGAAGTACGACCGCGGCCGCCGCGTGATTTTGCTCGGTCCGAATGTCAGCGCCGAAATCGAAAACGATACGCGCGACATCACGGTCAACAGCATGCGCGTGCTGCTCGGCGATCCGACGCAGGATGCGGGCGGCGAGATTTATCTAAGCCGCGTCGACTACGAGCGCGTGCTTACGCCGCTGGTGAAGCCCGGCTTCGGCCCCGCGAGCCGCCCGCTGCCCGGCTCGAAGATCGTGGTGCTCGATCCCGGCCATGGGGGCCGCGACAACGGCACGAGCAAAAACGAAAAGGTCTACGCGCTCGATGTGGCCCTGCGCGCGAAGAAGCTGCTCGACGCCGCCGGCTATCGCACGGTGCTGACGCGCGACGACGACACGTATCTCACCCTCGCGGAGCGGCCGGCCGTGGCGCACGCGCGCAAGGCGGATCTCTTCGTGAGCATTCATTTCAATGCCGTGGCGAACGACAAGGTGACGTCGGGCGTGGAGGTTTACACGTTTCCGCCCGAAGGGCAGCGCAGCACCTCCTCGTGGAGCCCGTCCTTCAGCAGCGACGCGGAGGATGACCCGGCGGCGGTGAATCGCTACGACTATTGGAGCTCTTCGCTGGCGCACGCGATCCACCGGCGCTTCGTGGGAGATTTGAAGACCTTCGACCGCGGCAAGAAGCTCAAGCATCTCGGCGTGCTGCGCTCGCTGAAATGCCCCGGCGTGCTGGTCGAATGCGGATTTCTCACCAGCGAAGCCGAAGCGAAGAAAATCGCGACCGCAGCTTACCGCGACAAGCTCGCCGAGATGATCGTACGCGGGATCCGTGATTATACAGCGACGGTCGAGGCAGTGCGGAAAAAGAGTAGTTGAGAGGGCGGTAGCCGCTCGTGGCGCGAGCGGAAGGACAGTCTAGAGCAATTTCATATATAACTGTAGTCGCTGATTATACCGATATCACGGATTCCTTCATCGAGGCCTTCTGTGTTATCTGCGGCTACGATCTAAATTATAATCTCATAGAGCTGCGCCGGGCGCGGACAGCTCATCCACGAGGGGACACAAGGAGACACGAAGAAAAAGCCCGGAGAACGATTGTTCTCCTTGGCAGCGTCACGAGGCAGCGGCGCTCGTCCCCGATCGCGGTTCTCAAGCAGTGGCGGTCAGGACGACGACCGCCTGCTACCTCGGCGAAACCGGGGCACGATGCACCTGCGGCGTCCACGTCACGTAGCTCGGTTCCTCGTGTAAGAAGGCGTCAGGTGCCTCGGTGGGCAGGAAGAGGTCTTGATCGAGTATCTGGGGTAAGAGCGTCGCGAGATCGTACGACGTGCGGGCGACGGTGGGCGGAAGCGGCGTCCAGTGGCGGAACCCGTCAGGCATCACCAGATCGCCCGGGAGACTGCCAGTGGGCAGCCGGCGCAACCCGTCCGTGCGCCGGTAGCAGTGCCAGGCATCCCGGCGGGCATCGGCGATCACGGTGACCTCGGGGCGGGAGAGGGCGTGGGCGACGACCGCCAGGCCGGAATAGGCGAAAATCGGGCGGGCCTGCAGCACGGACCACGTTCGCAGCGCCATCGCGACCGTGCGGATGCCGAGGATCGACCCCGGGCCATCGCAAAATACGAAAGCCCCTGCCTCTTCCACGCGCCTCCCGAGCTGTTCCAGACAGCGGAAGACGGCTATGCCCGACTCCTCCTCCGCGGAGGCCCAGCGCGACGTGGCCTCCTCGAGCCAGCCCACCTGCACGCGCGCTGAGGCCGCATCGATCAGGAGCAGCGGAGGGTGGGCGGCGAGGAGCTGGCGGAGGCTCGGCATGGGCGAGGGCGACGAAAGGCAGGGCCTCGGGCGCGCGCAAGCGTGCAGAATCCGTCATTGACCGTCACCCCCCACGGCCTACCGTGAACAATTCTTTTAACATAAACCCGTCCGTATTTTCGCCGTGAACGTCCAATTGAACAACGTCTCCGCTACTCGCAAGAACCTCGTCGTTACGCTCGATCCGAGCGAAGTCGACGCCGAGCACAAAGCCTCGGTCGGCGAGATCGCGAAGCTGGCCCGCATCCCCGGCTTCCGTCCGGGCAAAGCGCCTGCGGCGATGATCGCCAAGCGCTTCAACAAGGAGATCGCCGAAGACTTCAAGCAGAAGGTCGTCGCCAAGGCCTATCGCACCGCGATGGAGCAGGAGAAGCTCGACGTGCTGAACGTCGTCGATGTCCAGGAAGGCACGATCGAGGCCGGCACCGCGGCCAATGTGACCATCGTCCTCGATGTCCGCCCCGACTTCACCATCCCGGAGTACCTCGACCTCCCCACGGAGATCACCGGCACCGACGCGACCGATGTCGAAGTGGACAACGTCATCCAGGGCCTCCGCGGCGAGAAGGCCGACTTCAAGCCCGCCGATCGTCCCGCCCAGAAGGGCGACTACGTGAAGCTCGCCTATGAAGGCAAGATCGACGGCCAGGCCATCACCGAGCTCGTCCCGGATAAGCAGCTTTACGGCAAGGTCCCGCAGACATGGGAAGAGGTCGAAGGCGCCAACGAGGGCGTGATCCCCGGCCTCGGCAAGCAGCTCGCTGGCCTGAAGCCCGGCGACAAGAAGGACATCACGATCACTTTCCCCGCTGAATTCGCGGCGGCCCCGGCGCTCGCCGGCAAGACTGCGGTCTACGCGGTCGAAGTGCAGGAAATCCGCGAGCGCGTGCTCCCGGAGCTCAACGCCGAATTCTTCAAGGCCCAGCAGGTCGACGATCTCCCGGGCCTGCAGGCCCAGGTGCGCAACAACCTGAAGATGCAGAAGGAATATCAGAACCGCACGACGCAGCGCCGGCAGGTCACCGAGTATCTCGCGGGCAAGGTCGATTTCCCCGTGCCGGATTCCCTCGTCGAGTCCGAGACGCAGAATGTGCTCCGCCAGTTCATCGAGGAGAATATGCGCCGCGGCGTGCCCGCCGAGCAGTTCGAGAAGGACAAGAAGGATCTCTACGACGGCGCCAAGAAGGCCGCGCTCAACCGCGTGAAGCTCCAGCTCATCCTCGCGAAGATCGCCGAGAAGGAAAAGATCACGGTCACCAACGACGACCTGAACAACTTCATCTATCGTGAGGCGATGCGCACGGGCACCAAGGGCGACAAGCTCGTGAAGCAGTTGACGGGCGACCGCGAGCAGCTCCGCGCGGTGCAGCAGAACATCATTTTCGACAAGTCGGTTGATTTTCTGGTGTCCAAAGCTAAGGTGACCACCGTCGAGCCAAAGGCTTGAACGGTCCGATCAACACCTAATACTACGTGAGCTACTACCACATTCCCAGCGTCGTCGAGAACACCGGCCGTGAAAGCGTCCGATGGGACATCTACAGCCGTTTGTTGAAGGACCGCATCGTCTTCATCGGCACCCCGATCGACGACTATGTGGCAAATGCGGTCATCGCTCAGCTCCTGTTCCTCCAGATGGAGGATCCGAAGAAGGACATCCATCTCTACATCAACTCGCCGGGCGGCATCGTGACGGGTGGCATGGCCATCTATGACACGATGAACTTCCTGCAGTGCGATATCGTGACGTATTGCGTGGGCATGGCGGCCAGCATGAGCACGGTGCTCCTGGCAGCCGGCACCAAGGGCAAGCGGTTCGCGCTCCCGAATAGCCGCGTGATGATCCACCAGCCGAGCGGTGGCGCGGGCGGCCAGACGGCCGATATCGCCATCGCGGCGCGCGAGATCCTGCGCTGGCGCAAGACGTTGAACGACGCCCTCTCCCGGCACACCGGCAAGCCGGCGGATCAGATCGAGAAGGATTCGGATCGCGACTACTACCTGAGCGCGCAGGAAGCGAAGGAGTACGGGATCGTCGACCACGTCGTCGCCTCGACTCGCGAAGTGCAGGTAACCGGCACTAAGAGCGCGGCCTGAAGCCCAATCGTAGTTTTTAGTACATCTTCGAAAACCGCGTCTGAAAAGGCGCGGTTTTTTGCTTTTGAGGGGGCTCCAGCTTCGGGCGTCTGGCCTGAGGGGGCCGGTCTCGGACCTGCCTTGGCGATTGCGAAAGCCGGGCGGAGGCGCCCGCGAATCATACGACGAACGCAATAAAAAGCAGAACCATTCGCGTCTATTCGCGTGATTCGCGGGAGGGGCTTTGCCCGTTCGTCGTCGCTCAAGGCCAACGAGAGGTCAACCCACTGAGACCCAGTCCTACTTTCAGGCGTGGAACCCGTACCGGGAAAAGCCACTCGCGACTCGACACGTTACGGCATCCGGTCACCTTCACGAAATGGCTAAATCGGCGCGCATGACACTCTGCTCGTTCTGCGGGAAGTCGCAGGCGGAGGTCAAAAAGATCATCGCGGGACCGGGCGTCTATATTTGCGATTCGTGCGTGAACGTCTGCAAGACGATCATCGACCGCGAGGTAAAGACGCCGACGGTGGACGCGCGCCCGGCGTTTCGGCTGGTGAAGCCGTCCGAGATCAAGAAGACGCTCGATGACTACGTGATCGGCCAGGATCACGCCAAGAAGGTGCTCTCCGTGGCGGTCTACAACCACTACAAGCGCCTGATGTTCGACTCCGGCCAGTCGAAGGACTCCGCCGCGCTCTCGCCCGAGTTTACCGATGTCGAGGTCGAGAAGAGCAACCTCCTGCTGGTGGGCCCGACGGGCTCCGGCAAGACGCTGCTCGCCCGCACCCTCGCGAAGATTCTCGATGTGCCGTTTGCCATCTCGGATGCGACCACGCTCACCGAGGCGGGCTACGTCGGCGAAGACGTGGAGAACGTCGTGCTGCGTCTCCTCCAATCGGCGAACTACGATGTGAAGAAGGCCGAGTGCGGCATCATCTACATCGACGAAATCGACAAGATCGGCCGCAAGACGGAGAACGTCTCCATCACGCGCGATGTTTCCGGCGAAGGCGTGCAGCAGGCGCTCCTGAAGATTCTCGAGGGGACGACGTGTAACGTGCCGCCGCAGGGTGGGCGGAAGCATCCGAACCAAGAGTACATCCAGATCAACACCTCGAACATCCTCTTCATCTGCGGCGGGGCGTTTGTGGGGCTTGATTCGATCGTGCAGCGCCGGATGGGCACGCGGAGCCTCGGCTTTTCGTCGATCTCGGCGCAGAAGGACCAGGTGCTGAAGCCGGAGGAGATGATGAGAGCGCTCGCGCCGGAGGATCTTATCCGGTTCGGCATGATCCCGGAGTTCATCGGCCGTCTTCCCGTCGTGTCGGTCCTCGACCAGCTCGGCGTGGCCGACCTCGAAAAGATTTTGCTGCGCACGAAGAACGCGATGGTGAAGCAGTACTCGAAGCTCTTCGCGATGGATGGCGTGCGGCTGCGGCTGACGCCGGATGCGGTGAAGGCGATTGCAGGCAAGGCGATCGAGCTCAAGACCGGGGCGCGCGCCCTGCGTGCGATCATGGAGAACATCATGCTCGAGGTGATGTACGAGCTGCCGCAGCGCGACGATGTGACCGAGGTCGTGATCGACGCCGCGGTCGTGGCCGGCCGCCGGAAGCCGACGATGCGCCGGGCCTCCAAAGCCGAGCCGAAGCAGGACGCTGCATGAAGAGCTCAAGTGCGGGTCCTATGAGGCGCAGCTTCCTCTTCCTATCGCTTGTCGGGTTGATGCTGGGCGCGACGGTCTCGCGTGCGGTGATCGTGTCGGGCGGCGATGGCACGCAGAACACTGGCACTCCGACCGGCGGTGCCGCTGGATCGCCGGTGGATCATGTCGGGATCGTTAACAACGGCTCAGGAGTGTTTCTCGGCACCTACGGAGGCAGCCACTGGGTGCTGACAGCGTCGCATATCGGAGCGGGCAACTTCACGCTGTCCGGCACCACGTACTCGCTCATCGGAGGCTCCTCGGTGCAGGTGCGCAATGGAGACAACAGCCTCACGGACCTGACCTTGTTTCGGATCTCGACCGCGCCCGCCCTCGCGAGCCTCACGCTTTCCACCTCGACGCCCACTGTCGGATCTCAGGTGACGATGGTCGGCAATGGGTTGAATCGATCCTCCGGGCCCACCGAATGGGACATCAATGGTTCCGCTTGGTCGCAGATTCCTTACGGGCCGCCGGCGGGAGATGCTTTCGGCTACACGACCACCCCGGGAAACACCATGCGATGGGGAACCGACAACATCGCGGGCACCACGATCAACGGAAACAATTCCTACAACATCGGCACGGGTAACACCCGGATGTTTTATACTTCGTTCGACGGATATTTGGACGCGGAGTTCAACGTTCTCACCGGCCAGGCACAGGGCTCGGTCGGTGATTCCGGTGGCGCCGTCTTCTACAAGAACGGATCGACGTGGGAGCTCGCGGGAATCATGGGCGTGATTTACACCTATAATGGCCAGCCCTCCAATGGCGTGGTCTTCGGTAATCTCACCGGCATCGCCGATATCTCCGCGTACCGGGGCGCCATCCTCAGCGCGATCCCGGAGCCGGCGGATGTGGCATTGTGGTGTGCCGCTGGCGTGAGTGTCCTGGCTTTGTGGCGTCGCCGGCGCGCTCGTTGAGCACGCCGTTAGTAACGCGCGGAGCAGACGGGCATCGGCGCACCGCTCTCTGGTGGCCCTGCGCATGAGCGCAGGGATGGTCCGCCCACCTGGTGGCTACGAGAGCGATTTCAGTCCAGAAAAAGCGGATGCCCGCCGTAGCGCGGAGCTTCAGCCCGCGCTTCGCACACCCTGAGTCTTCCGAGCGCGGGCTAAAAGCTCCGCGCTCCGCCGCTTGAGTCACCAGTGCGCGTAGTCTCCCCGCTCCAACCCCTTCGTAAATTCCACGAGTAGCTGCACCGTGCGCTCAACATCCTCGAGGTCGACCACCTCGCTCGGCGTGTGCATGTAGCGCAGCGGGATTTTGATGAGCCCTGTCGCAATGCCGCCGCGGGCGACTTGGGTGGCGCGGGCATCTGTATTGGTCGGCCGCGGATCGCCCTGAAGCTGAAACGGGATCTTCAGCTTCTTCGCCGCGCGCAGAAGCCGCTCGTGGATCTTGGGATTGATGTTCGCACCGCGCACGAGAATGGGTCCGCCGCCGAGCTTGGCGTCGCCGAACTTGCGGTGGTCGCAGTCCGGGTGATCGGTCGCGTGGCCGACATCCACCGCGACGGCGATGTGCGGATCCACGAGATACGCCGAGGTGGTTGCGCCGCGGACCCCGATCTCCTCCTGTGTCGTCGCCACGCTGACGACCTTGGCGGCGAGTTTCTTCTTCTCCTTCGCGAGCCGGATGAGCGTCTCGCCCACGACATAGGCGCCTGCCTTGTTGTCGAAGGCCCGCGCGGCACCGATGCTGCCGCTGAAGAGCTCGAACTCATGGTCGTACGT
>JAZKEV010000063.1:19662-21026 GCA_040386765.1 Verrucomicrobiota bacterium
GCTCGAGCGCCTCGGCCTTGGAGCGCACGCCGATGTCGATCCAGATCTCGTGCTTCTTCGGGACCTTCTTGCGCTCCTCGTCGTCCATCAAGTGGATCGCGCGTTTGCCCGTGACGCCCTTCACCGGCCCGTTGGCCGTCTGGATGATCACGCGTCGGCCGGAGATGATGCTGAGGTCGTGCCCGCCCACGGTGTCGAAGTAGAGAAAGCCGTCGCGATTGACGTACGTGATGATGAGCCCGAGCTCGTCGATGTGGCCCGCGAGCATGAGGACGGGATCGCCCTTGGGATTGAGGGTGGCGAGCCGGTTGCCGAGAGCGTCGTGCGCGTAGGCATCGGCGACCGGCTTCACATGGCGGTCGAAGACCGCCTGGGCCTCGGCCTCGTAGCCGGAGGGCGAGCGCGCGTGCAGCAGCTCAGCGAGAAAGGCAGGGACTTTGTAGGTCGACATGGTTTTAATCTCGCGCTGGAAGTCCGCGCCGCAAAGCGTTTTTAGACGAATGACCATTTATCCCGCCATCGATATCAAGGGCGGCCGCGCTGTGCGGCTGACGCAGGGGCGCGCCGATCAGGAAACCGTGTACGCGGAAAACCCGGCCGATGTCGGCCGCGAGTTCAAGGCGGCGGGCAGCGCATGGATTCACGTGGTCGATCTGGATGGGGCATTTACGGGTGAGCCCCAGAACCTGAGCGTGGTGCAGGCGATTGCCGCGCTCGGCATGAAGGTCCAGCTCGGCGGCGGCATGCGCACCCGCGCAGCCGTTGAGCGGGCGCTGGGTTTCGGCGTGAGCCGGGTGGTGATCGGCACGCGCGCGGCCGAGAGCGAAGCCTTTGTCGGTGAGCTGGTGCAGGCCTTCGGTGACAAGATCGCCGTCGGCATCGATGCGAAGAACGGTCAGGTCGCCGTAAAGGGCTGGGTCGCGACCGCCGATATGAGCGCGCTCACGCTGGCGAAGCGCATGGATGCCTTGGGCGTGCGGACGCTGATCCACACCGACATCGGCACGGATGGCATGCTCACCGGCCCGAATTTTCCGGCGCAGGAGGCGATGCTCGCCGCAGGCAAGTTCAACGTGATCGCCAGCGGCGGCGTGAGCCGGCGCGAAGACGTCGTGAAGCTTGCGGAGCTCGCGCGACGTTACGCCAATCTGGATGGGGTGATCGTCGGCAAGGCGCTTTACGAAAAGCGCGTGGAGCTGCCCGACCTGCTCGCGATCGCCAAGTAAGGCGAGGCGAGCGAACCGGCGTGGGACGCGAAGCCGATCTGCAGGAAGTGCTACCAGAAGCTGCCCGAGGACCTGCGCAAGAAGGTCGAGAAGCGCCTCAAGGAGGAGAAGAAGGCCAAGCTCCAGCGCATGAAGGAC
>JAZKEV010000063.1:21036-39878 GCA_040386765.1 Verrucomicrobiota bacterium
GAATCTTCTCCGCGATTTCCTCGAGCGGATAGGTGACGATCTCGGCGAGCGTGGGATGATACCACGGCGCGCGGAGGAGATCGAAATCGGTCGCCTTCAGCGCGAGCGGGCCACTGAAAGCGTGAATGAGTTCTCCAGCATCCTTGCCGACAATCTCAGCGCCGAGGATGCGCCCGCGCTTGGGCTCGGCGATGACCTTCACGTAGCCGTAATTGGCATCCATCAAGATGGACTTGCCATGGTCGTTGAAGGGATAGCTCGCGACGAGGTGCGGAACACCCTCTTCTTCCAAGTCATCCTGCAGGCGGCCGATGGTCGCGAGCTGCGGGTCGGTGAAGACCACGTTGAGCAGGAGCGAGTAGTCGATCGGCTTGAGTTTCTTGACCCCGGCGGCGTGACGCGCGGCGAGTTCGCCCTGCTGGATAGCGACATGCACGATCTCGACGGGGCCGGAGCAGTCGCCCGCGGCATAGATGTGGGGCGCGCTGGTCTGCTGCCACTTGTTGATCACGATCTGACCGTGGCCACGCGTGGCGATGCCCGCGGCGGCGAGATTGAGGGGGGCGGTGTTCGGCTCGCGGCCGAGCGCATTGAAAAGATGCGCGGCGCGGCGAGTCTGGGTCTTTCCCTCGTGGACGAACTCAACGCTCACCCCGCGGCGGTCTTGCTCGATCTTGGTGAGCTTGGTCCCGGTGATGAGCTCGATGCCTTCGGCGACGAAGGCCTGCTGCACCACCATCGAGGCATCGGGCGAATGATCGCGGAGGATGTTCTCGCTGCGCTGGATGAGTGTGACGCGAGAGCCGATGCGATTGAGAAACTGTGCGAGCTCGCACGCCACGATGCCGCCGCCGAGCACGATGACGCTCTTCGGGATGAAATCCAGATCGAGCACGTCATCGCTGGTCCAGGCCTTGGCCTCGGCGAGGCCCGGGACGGGTGGCATGCTCACCCGAGAGCCCGTGCCGATGAGGACGTGCTTGGCGCGGATGCGCTGGCCATTGGAGAGCTCCAAGGTATGCGGGTCGACGAAGCGCGCATGCGCGCGGATGAGGTCGAACTTGCCCTTCTCCAGCGCCTGCTGCCGATGCTCGGCAAACTCGGTGATGATCTTCTTCTTCCGCGCATGGATCGCCTTCATGTCGGCTCGCGCCGAGGGAATTTTGAGTCCGAAGGTCTTCCCTTTCTGCGCGAGGTGAAGGACCTCGGCCATATAGAGGAGCGTTTTCGACGGCATGCACCCGCGCAGGATGCAAAGTCCGCCCAATTCGCGGGCACCGTCCACGATGGCGGTTTTGAGGCCGTGGCTCACGGCGACCCGCGCGGCGTTGAAGCCGGCGCTACCGCCGCCGATGGCAACAAAATCGTAGGATTTCATGAAGGAAAGTCCGGAATCCCGCTACGGCGCCGAGGGAGGCGGCAGATCGGTGCGCCGATAGAGAGTGAGTTGAGAGATATCGGAGACGCGGGTGTAGCGTTTGAGACTGCCGCCATCATGATGAGTCGTAGTATCGGCAGGAAGGAAGAGCGAAGCAAAGTACCCTTGTTCGATCAGGCCGCCAATACCCCCTGATTCGAAAGTGCGCTGGTGCCGCCGATCCCAGTCGTAGTTATAGGCCAGGACGATCGGCGGCGACGTGCGGACGAGCCAGGGAACGTTGAGCCGGAGATCGAAGCTGTAGCGCGGCTCCGGCTGCTGCTGCCATGCACGCCAGCGCTCGGCCAGATCGAGTGCGCTGGGTCGTAGCGAAAGCGTGCCAAACTTCCCGGTCAGCGGTGCAACGAGCACCGTCGCGAGCCCGAGCGCCACGAGGAGAGGGGTGTAAGTGGCGCGGTTGAGTGCGAGCGCAGCGCAGACTGCGAGGCAAGCAATGAAGAAAACGGTGAAGTAGTAGTTGCTGGCCGCGCCGATCTTGCACGTGGAGGGGAAGGTGAGGAGGGTGCTGAGGGCCAGGCCAATCGCACCGAGGAGCAGCGCGTCGCCTGCAAGCGTGCGCGGTGAGGTGGTGTGGCGTCGCAGGAAAAGCGTTCTGAGTACGAGCGGCAGGGCGACGAGTACCGGAAGGCTTTTCATCAACGCCTGCTTCCCTATGCCCAGGCCGTTGCCGAGTGAGAAGTCGGCGTGGGTTGAGGAGCGGATGCTTTCCCAATAGCTGGCGCCCATGGTGGCGATCGTGGTTCCCCAAAGCGCGATGCTGACAATCGTCATGAGAGCGGCGCCAAGCCAGTCTTTGCGCACCAGCAGGAAGACGAGCGCGGCGCCGAGCCCGGCCACATAGTTGTGCTTGAACGACCACGAGGCGAAGAACAGCAGCGTGGCGAGGAAGACCGAGAGCTTTGGCCTGGTGCGATACTGCCACAGCAAGAGGGCTACGGCGCACGCCTCGAGCGCATAGGCCCAGATATCGGGTCGCACCGTGACGATCCACCAACTCGTGATCGGGCCGAGAAAAGCGGCCGCGCCAAGCGCGATGCCGAGCCAGCGAATTTCGCCCGGTTGTTCGCGCAGCAGCGCCGCGCACAGCAGCCCTGCGACCAAGGCGCCTGCGACCGCGCCGATGAGGGTGAGCAACCGGCCGGCGAAAGGGAGCGCGGCGTCGCCGTGCTGCTCGATGATGGGCCTCACAAACGCGCCATAGGAGCGATAGAAAGCCCAGTTGAAATACGCTGAAGCAAACGGCAGCCGCGCGGTATCGGCGTAGACTTCCTGGCCACGGGCCGCGCGCCACACGGCGTAGAAACTTTCCTCTTCGCATCCCGTCGATTGCGTGGTGCCGGGGGCGATTTGCGCGACCTCACGGATTGAAAGGTAACGTCGGGTGGCTGCGATGGCCAGCAGCGCAAAACTCGCGACAACGAGGAGGAGCAGGAGTCTTTTTTGCAGCAAGAGCGGGGCGATTAGTCGCGAGCTAGCGGCCTTTGCCGAAGACCATGACGTGAATCGTCTTCAGGACGATCGCGGCATCCATCACGAAGGAGAAGTGGCGGATGTAGTAGAGGTCGTACTCGAGCTTGCGCAGGGTGTCGGCGACGTTGGCGCCGTAGGGGTAGTTGACCTGCGCCCAGCCAGTGATGCCGGGCTTCACGAGGTGACGGTAGTGATAGGAGGGGATCAGTTTTTCGTAGTTCTCGACCAGCCGCGTCCATTCGGCGCGGGGGCCGATGAGGCTCATCTCGCCGCGCAGGACGTTCCACAATTGAGGCAGCTCGTCGATGCGAGTCGTGCGGAGGAAGCCGCCGACCTTCGTGATGCGGCTGTCCCCTGGCTGCGTGTAGAGATCGGCATTGTGCGTCGAGTTGCGCATGGAGCGCAGCTTGAGCAGATTAAACGGCACGCGGTTGAGCCCGGTGCGGGATTGCCGGAAAAAAACCGGTCCGCGGTCCTCAAGCCAGATCGCGACGCACGCGAGCAGGATCACGGGGCCACTCAGCAGGAGGCCGAGCGCGGAAAGCAGGATATCGCTGAGCCGCTTGAGGCGGGCAAACACCGGCTCGCGCGCGATCTGGAAGCCTTCCTGGAAGAGCCACGTCTGGTTGATGCGATAGAGGGGAATTTTGCGCCAGTAGATGTCGTGAAACAGCTCGAGGGTGTAGGTTGGCACGCCGGCGAAGTAGAGCCCCAGCAATCGTTCCGAGGCCTCGGCCTCGAGCTCGCGGCCGGACTCGCGGAGGACGATGGCCTCCACGGCCATCTCACCGTTCTGGATGCGATCCAGCAGATCGCTGAGGGCGACGTGGCCGGCGACCGTGGTCTGGAAAGGCGAGGTGGAGCGATTCTCGACGACCGATGTGACCAGCGGCTGCGTCATCTCGCTCTGGTTGTAGGAGGCGGCAAACGCCTCGCAGCTCTCGTCGGTGCCGACGAAGACGATGCTGCGCTGGCCGTGCTTCCGCTGATGATGCAGACGCAGGATGCGCCGGTA
The DNA here is from genome assembly GCA_040386765.1 of Verrucomicrobiota bacterium. Lineage (GTDB taxonomy): Bacteria > Verrucomicrobiota > Verrucomicrobiia > Opitutales > Opitutaceae > ER46. Next base: position 24,960 of record JAZKEV010000063.1, read on the forward strand.
GCTGAGAGTGACCGGCGCCATCACGAGAAAGCTGAAGACGATGACACCGCGGGAGGCGCGGAGGGCGTCGCTGCCGGCGGCGTTGGAAGGGATGACGGCGAACGTGATGAGGATCGTGCCGACCGCCGCCAGCGTCATCGCGATGATGTGCTGGCTCGTGTAGTCGAGGCTCACCATGTCGGTGCGGAGCGAGTATCCGTCGATCAAATACAGGGCGAAGATCGAAAGCAGCAGCGGAGGCAGGAGCTCGAGGAGGAGCGGGGCGCCACCCTGCACCGTGACGCCGCGGAGGGCGGCAATGAGATTGAAGGCGACCAGGAGCAGCACCACGTCGAGGGCGAGCAGGAGCAGGCCCCGGCGGCGGTGCCGGGGCATCAAGGCGGTAGGGCGGCGCGTTCCCGAGCTCATGTCAGGCGGCCCAGCAGGGCCTCCCACGCGGTGAACGCCTTTTCGGCGCCGCCCTGGGTGCGGGCGAATTCGACTGTGGCTGCGGCCGCCATATCATAGCTGGCGCGGTGCCCGGCCCAGGCACGGAGCCCTGCGGCCAGCGCGGGAATCTCGCCTGGAGTCGCGGCGAGCCCCATCCGGTGCCGGATGACCAGTCGCGCGAGCTCGCAATCGCGCGGTCCGATAAATGCGATGGGTCGGCCCACCTGCACGATACCGTAGAACTTGCTGGGAAACACAAGGTCGGCGCACTCGGGCCGCAGGGTGATGAGATGGACGTCCGCCACGGCGAGACTTTCGGCGAGCCGGGAGCGCGGCTGGGCGGGGCGAAACTGGACATTAGTCAGCGTGCGGCGGGCGACCGCACTTTCCAAGCCAGCACGGCCGGGGCCGCCGCCCACGATGAGCAGGGTGATGCCGGCATCCTGGCGTAGTTCCTCCGCGAGATCGAGGATCGAGTCGAGATCGTGGACACGGCCGAGGTTGCCGGAGTAGGCCACGATGAACTTGCCCCCGAGCTCCCAGTCGCGCTTGAGGCGATCGCCCGCGGAGGGAGACTGCGGGGAAAGACCGCGCGGCGCCCAGTTGGGGATTACCTCGATGGCAGCGGCCTCCACTCCCTCCTCGCGCAGGTGGCCAGCCATGCCCTCGCTGATCGCCACGCAGCCGTCGCTCTGGCGCCACGCGAGCGTGCGCGAAGGAAGGAGCAGCGCGGCCGAAGCGCGAACGAGCCGGCGCGAGCCCAGGCGGATGGCGATCTCGGGGTAGATGTCCTGAGTCCAGTTCACGAGCCGGGCACCTTTCAAGCCTGTGACGAAACGCGCCATGACGCCCAGCAGGGGAGGATCGGTCATCGCCACGACCGTCGTGGCGCGACGGCTGAGACGAAGCAGCGCGCGCGCCGCCCCGAGCAGGAAAAAGACAAACTCGCGCGCCTTGGCCGCCACGCCGGTCTTCGCCGCATGGCGGCTCACGCGGTGGATGCGCACGCCATCGAGCGTTTCGACCACTGGCCGGGTAGAGTCCGCGCTGTCGCTCGCGATGACATGCACCTCGTGCCCGCGCGAAGCGAGATGCCGGGCCAGATCGTGCAGGAGCTGGGCGGTGGCAGACTCGTTGGGCCAGTAGAAGCGATTGACGAAAATGAGTCGCACGCGAGGGTGGATCACGTTGCGGCCTGCCGGAGCTTGCGCAGCTCCTCGACGGCGAACCCCTCGTAACGTGCGAGGAGCTGGCAGTAGCGGAATGCGGCCGGGCCATCGAGAAAGCCTCCGCGCAGCACGTATTGATAGAGGAAACGCAACGACGGACGAAAGGGGAGCCGATAGCTCAGCTGCTTCAGCGCACGGCGCCGGGCCAGCGTGGGGCCGGAAAAAATGGGTCGCCAGCCAATCGCGCCCGCGGCCGTGGCGAGATGGGCGCGGGCTTCCGAGTGAGCATACCGGCGATGCTTCTCGAGCCACTCGGCCTCTCCGCCCGACGCGAGCTCATGGAGGTAGTTTTCCCGGAGGCGCTCCATCCGCATCTCGGGAGCCTCGCGCTGCCCGTGACCGACCTGAATGAACCGGAATTGCGGAGCGCGGACGAAACGCGCCTGATACGCGGGATAGTCGGTGCAGCGCCGAAGCCACTGGCCGCGCCACAGCATGCGCGGCGCAACGTAGAAGCCATCGAGATCGGTGCGGGCGGATTGGCGGTCGCACTCGGCCACGAGCTCAGGGGTGAGCAGCTCATCGGCATCGAGATGGAACACCCACGGGTGGCGAAACGGGATGTGATCCTGCGCGTAGTTGCGTTGCCTCCCGAAGTTGTCGAATGGTCGCGTGAAGGTGCGCGCGCCCGCGGCATGCGCAATCTCGATGGTGCGATCCGTGGAGCCGGAATCGAGCACCACGATATCGTCGCTCGCGCTCGCAGAGGCGAGGCAGGCGGGCAGGTCCCGCTCTTCGTTGAGCGTGAGAATTACGACGGAAAACATCCGTTCAGGCACTAAATGATGAGGCTTCCTTCGCCGCGCGGCTTGCCGTCAGGCGCGCATAGGCGACCGCGCTGAAGAACAGGAACCACCAAAAAAGCACGACGGCGATATTGCCGAAGGGAAACTCGATCGCCGCGTAGATCACGACGAGCAGGCAGCCGAGGAAAAGATACAGGGACAGTGCACCGGACCGGAGGCGGAAAATGGACCAGAAGGGGACCAGCGCCGTGAGGACGAGCAGCGCGGTGCCGACGATGCCCACCTCAGCCAGGCTCTGCAGCCAGTCGGAGTGAGCGTCATGGTAGTAGATGGGCGAGTGCATGTTGGTCGCCGGCACGTGAATCCGGTTGCTGTTGAAAAGTTGGAAGACGGTGGGATAGCTGCCCATGCCCCAGCCGAAGGCGAGTTTGGCCTGTGCCATCCGCCAGGTGTCGCGGTAGAGGATGGGGCGGGCGCCGAAATCCCCTTTGGACTGGGCGGCGTGAACCTGGGTCAGGGTGTGCTCGAGCCGGCGCTCGATCATGGGCTTTGCCATGTCGTAGCCCACCACACCGCCAACGACCAGGATGGCCACCGTGATCAGGATCGGCGGCCAGGGCGACTCTCGCAGGGCGCGACGTCGCCGCACGACCGCGGTCAGGCAGTGGACGAGCGCTGCGGCCAGCAGGAGAATCAGGAGCAGGGTGCTGGAGCGGGAGCCACTGAGCGGAATCGTCAATCCGAGCAGAAATACGGCGACGACGCCGGCCATGGCAGGGGAGTGAAGAAAATCGCGATCGCGATTCTGCTGCGCCCGCCGCCATGTGAGAGCGATGCACGCGGCCGTCATCAGGAGCGTGAAAGCTCCCCAGTGATTGTGATAGACGAAGGATGCGAAAAAGTACGGCTGGGGCGAACGAATCGCGCCGAAGTAGAGGCCTGAAGCGTTCGTGATGCTTTGCGCGATCCCGAAGACGGCGAGCGCAAGGGCATTGACCACGGTGAGCAGCAGCAGCCCGCGGAGGAAGCCGCGGCGGCGCACGATCAACGCGAGGTTGAAACACGAGAGGTAAAGGACGTCGAAGAGCCACAGGGCGTTCAACGCGGTCACCGGCCGGGTGATGCTGGGGAGGTAGGGAATCTCCTCGCGTCGAAACGCCATGCGCTCCCCCTCCATCATGATATCGCCGAAGCTGGGGTTGAAGAGGCCGCAGAGCACGAGGGCGTTGAACAGCAGCGGCGGCCAGAGCCAGCGGAGCGTTACTTTCGTCTCGGCGTGCCACTTTCTCTTGAGCAGGAAGGCGGCAGATAAACCGAGGCTCAGGCTGCCCCAAAGACATATGGCCATCCTGGCCCACGAGGCCATGCCGCCAAAGGCCCATGTGGTGAACAGCAAGAGGAGGCCGACATGGAAGACGGTTAATACCTCGAGCGAATCCGTCGATCGGGACGAACGACCGCGTGACGAGGACGAGGACGACGATGACGAATCGAGGCTCATGCCGTGGCGCGCAGCGTGGGATAGAAATCCGACAGGCGGCGGGCGGACGCCTCCCAGGAAAAATGAGAAAGCACCCAAGCCTGCCCGCGCAGACCGCGCGCCCGAAGATCGTCGTCACTCAGAGCGCATGCCTCCTTGAGCGTGGCGGCGAAGGAATCAAACGGCACGCACCAGCCGCCTTGCGCCGTGGGCAATCCGCGCCACGGCGTCGTATCCGTAACGAGGGCCGGCACGCCATGCGCGAGCGCCTCGGCGACGACCAGGCCGAAATTCTCAGAGTGGGAGGGCAGCAGAAACAGCGATGCGACCGCATACGGTGGGGGTACAGACGACCCGTCGAAAACACGGATGCGATCCTGTGCTGAGGCTCGGCGCACGTAGCCCTCGAGATCGTGGACGGAATATCGCTCCGGGATGCCTACGAGCAGCAGAAGCCAGTCGGCCGGAGCGGTGGCGAGCCAGAGGTCGATCAACTCCAACACGCGTTTCTTCGGGTGGAACCGGGAGTAGAAGAGCGCGACGCGGCGTCCCTGCACGGCGGGGCAGGCCGCCCGCCAATGCTCGCGCGCGGCGACGATGCTTTCGGGCGCGGGCGCTTCGACGCCGTTGGGCGCCACGCAGATGGGCTGTTTGAAGCCCAGCAGCCGGATGTCGTCCGCCTCCTCTTCGCTGGTGGCGTGCCAGCCATCTGCCGCCTCGAAGGCGCCCGGATGGATAAGGGCGCGGGCGACGCGCTTGCGCATGGCATGGTGCCGCCATGCCCAGCCGCTCATCATACCCCGCGGAGAGATAACGAACTTGGCTCCAGCCCGTCGTGCGGCGCGATGGGCGTAGTGCAAGGTCGGCAGCCAGAGCGCGTGGTGGTGCACGACCTCCCCTGGATTTTTATCGAGATAGCGGCGCAGGGCGGAGGAGCGCTGCAACATCGCGGGCCAGCCCCGCGGAAACATTTTAACCCTGGCAGGCTCAGCGATGCGCGAGGCAGGCGAGTCGGGCGCGTGGGTCGCAAGCAGCTCGACCTCGTGTCCGAGCCGGGCGAGCGCGGCGGAAAGGCTCGGCACGGAGATGCTCGGCCCGCCGCTGCTCGGGTCCAAACTGGGTACGATCTGAGTCAGTCGCATGCGATGGCTAGAGACCGGGAAGGGCGGGTGCGTGCCAGGTCCGCCAGTGAGCGGTGGCAAGGGTGATCGAGAGCTGGACGAGGCCGAGCGCGAGCAGGGGCTTGTGCCGCCACGGTACGGCCGTGGGACGGCTCCGGACGATCAGCAGTGTCCAAAAAAGAAGAAATAGGAGCGTAGTGGTTTCGAAGTAGCGTTGAAAAGCCATCCGATTTACGAGGAAGGTGCAGGCCCAGCCGAGATACGCCGCGAGCCAGAGCGCGGCGGTCGGAGCGCCGGAAGCGCGGCTCAGCCGCAGCGTCATATCCGCGACCAGGGCGCCGCCCGCCGGCGCCAGCAAAAGGAAAAGGACCGACCGCCCAAAGGGCGCGGGTAGATACTCCGACAGATTCCAAAGATAACCGCCCCAGCGACCCGCGTCGTAGTCATAGGTCGAGGGCCCCAGCAGCACGAGAACGAGCCCGGCAACCGCCCCAATGCGCCGCCACGGGGAGGATTGAGTCGCGCCGGGCTCATCCTCCACCGGTGCGGCGTAGCGATAGGCCAGGCCAAAGAGGAAGAAGATCGCGAGGAGGTAGATGAGAGAGGCGAACGACAATGGGGATTCGGGTGCGTGCACCGTTTGCCAGGCGGGAGGAACCAGTCCGCCCCAGTGCGAGAAAAGCACGATAACCACGACAAGAGGCACCAGCGCTCCGGCAGACGCGAGCAAGCGGTGCGAGACGGAGGCTCCGGGATCGGGACGCAGCCATGGTCGCAACGCGATCGGCAGGGCCGTCCATGCGTGGAGCTGGCGGAAGAACGTTGCGATGCCTGCAGCCGCTCCGGCCCACCAGCCGCTGCGCGGACCCGTCACGAAGAACACCAGGGCCAGTGAAAGGGCGACGAACAGCAACGCGGCATTGTCCGTGATGATCCACGAAGCGCCTTTGACGAAGATATTGGAGACGCACAGCGGGAGCAGCACCGCGAAGCGCAATGCGAATGGCGCCGGCGCGAAGAGGCGCCACAGCAGATAGAGCAGGGCGAGGCTCATCGCCCATGTAAACACCCGGAGCGGCACCCGCTCCGTGCCCGTCACCAGTGAGGCGGTCGCGAGCGCATAGTGGTAACCCGGAGAGATGGCGGAGAGCGAATCCGCGCGTAAATCGAGCGCCGGCCAGTGGGAGCGAATCTGCCGGATGGCCGGCAGATGAAAGGCAGTCTCGTCGTGGGCGTAGTCGACAAGCCGGTTCGAAAAAACGAGGGGTGCGCAAAGGACGGCGAAAAGCAGGGCGAGGGTCGCGAATGAGTGTGAGAAGCCGCCGCGCATCACGAAGGGGTGGACCGCGCTTTGAGGGGGCGGCAGGGGTTTCCCGCGCAGATCATGGCAGGAGGTTGATCCTTCACCACAACCGCGCGCGCGCCGATGACGCACAGCTCGCCGACCGTAACCCCAGGCCCGACGAAAACCTCGGTGCCAAGCCACGCATTCTCCCCGATCTCGATGGGCCGCGTGACGAGCGGCATGGCCCAAAGCTCGTGGTTGTGAGTGCCGGCGCAAAGGTGGCAGTGCTGGCTGATCTTTGCTCCGCGCCGCAGCGTGATGCGGGCAAGGTTATACAAACGGACACCCGGCCCGATGGTGACGTGGGCGTGAAGCGTGAGCTTCCACGGGAAGATGATGTCGGCCGTGGGATAGATCGAGATGCCGCGAGTGTCAGGAATCTCGGCGCCGAAAAGCCGCAGCAGTGCGAGGCGCGGGGCGTGCCACGGCCGCGGACACCAGCGAAACAGCGTCGCTTGCACCAACGACCATACCACGCGCAGCGCGATCTCGGAGCGCGGGTAAGGCGTTACGTTGCCCTGGCCCATGTAGGGCTTTTCTGGAGACGGCGGCGTCATGGCACAGGTGTATCGTCTCGCTCGATGATGCACTCCATCAAGCCTTCCGTGCTCTCCTCCATCGTGCGGACGCGGTAACCGTGCTGCTTCGCAAAGCTGCGCCACCGCTCGCCCTGTGCGCCGTGATACACCCGGCCATCGCACTCGAAGACCGCGACGCCCACGCGTCGGCTGATGAAAAGCTCGGTGCTGCCCTCAAGGACTTCCCAGTCGTGTCCCTCTGTGTCGATTTTGAGAAGGGCGATGGGGCCGGGCGAGGAGGCCAGCGCCTCATTGAGCGCGACCATGGGCAGGGCGGTTCCGGACGCCCCATCCCGGGCGATGCCGCTCCAGCCGCTCTGCTCGAGATTCTGGGCAAAGCGCACCTCGCCGCGCTCGCGGCCCACGGCAGCGGCAACCACCTCGATGCGCGAGCCGAAGCCATTGGTCGCAACATTATGCGAGAGAGCTGCGGCATTGGCGGGCGCAGGCTCGAAGGCGATGGCGCGATTGGCCGGATGCAGGGAGGCCCAGAGGAGGGAAAAATAACCGTAGTTGGCGCCGACGTCGACGAGCAGCCCCCCCGGCGAACGGCGGGCCGCTGCCATCACCAGCCGAGTGAGCGGCAACTCGTAGGCGCCCATGAACGCGATCGAGACGTGCGCCCAGTCGCCGGCCTTGAGTCGCATGCGCGTCGTGGGGGCGTAACGCAGCGGGGCCGCTTCGAAGTAGGGGGCATAGCGCGCCGAGTTGCGGGCAAACAACCGATAGCAGACACTCGAAGCCACCCGCGTTGGCAGAACCTGGAGGAGCCTTCGGATGGGAAACATGGGCGGGTTAGGGGCGCGGGCTAGTGGGAGGAGGCGGGGGTCTCGCGCAGCGCGGTGTGAAGGCCCGCGGTGGCAGCATCGTAGCTATACTGTGCGATGCGGAGCGCGAGATTGGTTTGGAGCAGCGCGGCCTGCGCAGGGTCGGCGAGCGTCGCGAGCGCGAGGTGGAGCTTGCGGCCGAGGGCGGCGGCGTCCCCGGCGGGGAAGACCCACCCCGTCTCGCCTTCGGTGACGAGATCGGCGTGGCACCCCACGTGATCGCTGACGATGCTCGGCACACCCGCGGCCATCGCTTCGTTGACGGCGAGGCCCCACGTCTCCTGATGGCCTTCGCTGGGCAGCACAAACACATCGGCCGCGGCGTAGGTGCGAGGCATCGCCGCCTGATTTTGGAAAGGTGCGAAAGCCACCTCGGTCTTCCCCGCAGCCCGAACGTGCAGCGAACTCTCGAGCGGCCCATGCCCGACGAGCAGCAAGGTCGTCTCCGGCGGAGGCGAAGCGAGGAAAGCCGAGAGCAGAAGATCGGGGCGCTTCTTGGGCTCGAGCTTGCCGGCGAAGAGAATCACGCGGTGGCTCGGGGGAATACCCAGTTCCGCCCGCCAGGCGCGTCCCTGCGCCCGCGTGGCGGCGAGGTTGTGGGAGAAGCGGGCATTGTCCACGCAGTGCGGCACGGCGAAGATGCGCGGGGCGGGCACATCGTGGGAGAGGAAGAAGTCGCGATTAGCCTTTCCCGTGGCGAGAAACGCCGCGCAGCGCGAGAAAGCGTGCCTCGTCACAAGATTGCGGATACGGTCACGCAGCCGCGGCGGGCGGCGACCGAGCAGGTGGGAATCGCCCCGGAAGAGCAGCGGCGCCTGGGAGTGGCGGTGCCAGGTCAGAATAAACCGCAGCAGGGCAGCGTGCCCGTAGCCAAAGATAAGGACCGCATCCGGCGCCCACGCGGCCACGCGGGAAGCGAGCGTGGGGTTGCGCAGCCCGAAAAAGCGGTCGGTGCCCGGGCGCCGGCTGCTCGTGGGCACAAACTCCGAGGCGTAACCTTCGAGCAGTGGAAGATCCCACTTGATGGCGCGGCCGAAGCCCGCGTCGCGTTGCTCTGTCACCCCAAAATTCCAGAGATAAAATACCCGCAGGTCAGCCGCGCCCGAACGCACGATGTGTTGAAACCACGGCGCGTAGTATTGGATGGGATGGGAGACGACGACGGCGAGCTTGGGGGCAGGACTCACGTGGCGGTCTGGGCGGCGGGACGCGTCTTTTTCACAAAAAACGCCGTGCCGATAATCAACGCTATGACCATCTGGAACATCGAGGTGAGCCAGACGCTCGCCACCATCTCGAACGAGGTGCCGAATTGCACCGCCACACTCAGGAAAATAAGCGCCTCCAGCGAAGTGAACGGATAAGGGCGGCTCCAGAATTCCAGCGCGCCGGCAAACCCGCCGAGAAAAAAACCGCAGATCAGCGCGCCCCAGATTGCGCCGAAGTTGGCGTATGCCTCCGGCAGGAGGCCCCAGGAGATGTAGGTCGTCATCGACTCTTCTCGCGTTTGCCGCCCGAAATGCACGTTCAGGGCGACCATGCCCTCGTGGGTTCGCGGTTTATCCGGCCAGAGGATGCGTGGGATGAGAAGAGCGGGGATGATCGTGTAGGAGCCGCCGCCAAAGGGTTTGATTCCCTCGTCCACCATGGCCTCGCGAGCTTCGAGCAGATTGGCGAGGTTGTTGACGCGCTCCGTCAGGCGCTGCGTCTCGCGCGCGGTGTCTTTTAACTCAGGGTCTTCGGGTACCGTCAGCGCCTCCCAGCTCAGGTCAGCCCATTCGGAAAAGCGGGCGGGAAGATCGCTCAATTCCTGGTAGGCGTAAGCCTCGCCTTCCATCCAGTAGCGTTTGCGCATGTCGAACTTGCTCAGGTTCAGGAACGAGAAGAGCAGTCCGCACACGATGATGGGGATGTATGGCAGTTTGCCGCGGCCGAGAAACACCCCGATGAGCATGGCCGTGAGCAGCCCCGTGGCGGGGAACAGCGTGTAGTTGTAGATCGTGAGGATCGAATGGGAGGCCAGCAGCGCCCAATAAATCACGCGGCCCGTGCCGCGCAGGATGCTGACGCTGACGAAGTAGCCGCCGATCAATGCACCGCCGATACCGGCGGCATCCGCGATCGCCCGGATGATCGGAAAGGCACCGCCCGGCAGCAGCGTGAGCATGCGCAGCGAGTTCAACGCAAGAAAGGCCACGCTGGCTGCGAGCAGGACGGGGCCGATGATCGCAAGGCGTTCCTGATTCTTACCGCCTAGAAAATCGAACTGATGGCATGTCGGCCGGGAATTGAACCGGAAACTGCGGGTGACGAACATCCATCCGAGCGTCACCGCGAGGCCGAAGAGAAAGATGTCGAAGCAGACGGCATTGATCGCATCCATGCCGAATCTCATCACGCCGGGGTTCTGGACCAGCAGCGGCATCCCATAGAAGAGGACCGTCTGGGCACCCAGGATGGGAACGATGGGAAGGCCGGGCTTCCGCGCGAGAGTCCAGGCGAAGCACGGCAGGATCCCGCCCGCAAGGACCATGATAAGCGCGGTGATTCCCTGGGAATCCTTAAACGCCATCCATGCCACCGCAGCCACCGAAAGCCCGACGGCGGTCTTGACGTGCCGCTGAAGGAAGGGGCGTACGACCAGAGCGAGATTTGAGCAGGTCGTGTCGCCGAAAGATTGGTTCTGCATGGGGATGCGGGCGCGTGACTAGTGCGACCCTGCCGCTGGGACAAATACGGCGAGCCGCGCCGCAAGGGCGGCAACTGGCGGGCTGCTGCGCGCGGCCGCAAGAGAAGCCTCGCGAGCCGTGATAAGCCGGGCCGGATTCTCGAGCAGTTCCGTCACCGCATCGACAAACGCGGGGGCGTCGTCGGGCGTGATCACGAGATCGCCATTCTGCCACTCGTAGCCGCGACTGCCGGATTGAGTCGTGACCACCGGCAGGCCCCACGCCAGCGCCTGGGCGAGCTTCATGGAAGCACCACGAGCGAGCCAGAGGATGGGATTCAAAAATACCGCCCACGACGCCGCCTCGCTGCGCAGTTCCGCCTCGGGCAGAGGGCCGAGGTAGGTGACAAAGGGATGTCGCCGCGCAAACTCCTCGCCGACTGCCTGCGGCGCGCCGACGAGGCGGAAATCGACTTTGCCGCCTTTGCGGGCGAAGGCCCGACAGACCTCCTCCAGCGCGACGCGATTGGGCGTGTGATCGAGGGTGCCCACATAGCCCACCCGGGAGGGGATGGGGCGGTGCTCCAGGAAGTCCGGCTGTATCAGCCGAGGCAATATCACGGTCCGCGGCGCGCCCAGCCAGCGCTCGAGCGCGGCCTCCTCCACGGACATCGCGCACACGCCGTCGATGGAGCGGTGGCGATGCCACGACTCGGCCACGAGATCGAGGCCGAGCTGCCAGGTCGCGCCGAGGCGCGAGAGGCCCGTACGACGACCCTGCGGGCCGGCGATCTCGTACAGGTCGTCACCGCTTTGATTGCCGTGCGACATCACGACCACGCAGACCTGCGGGGCGAGCGTGCGGATCACGGGCGCGAAGCGCAGCAGCTCGGAGCGGTTAAGGAAAACGTGGGTGGCCGCCGTGTCTCGCAGCACCACGCGCAGCCTTTCCGCGTAGTCTTCTGGCTGATACGACAGATAGCTGCCGAGGTGGAACTTTCTTCGAAGGCGAAGACTGGCGGCGCGGCTGCGCTCGATGGGAAACAGCGCCGTCTCCGTCGAGGCCGCACGGACGATCGCAAGAAACTCCCGCGAGCACCGCTGCACGCCACCCGCGGTCTGAGCCTCGAGGTCATCCCGATCATGGACAAAGATTGCCTTCATGCGTGGCGGCGCGCCTTGGCGCTCAGGTCGAGATATGCCTGCGCCTGCCGGGCGAGGTCGAAGTGCTCGGTCACGTAGTCGCGAGGGTGGTAATAGCCCGTGCGAACGCGCTCAAGGAAGCGGGGCCATTGCGAGCGGAATGCCTCGAGATCGGCAAAGGTTTCGCCGCAGCGCTCGTCGAAATACGGCACCGCACTCACGGGTGCGAAGCGCACCCGCTCGGGATACATCGACGGATCCTGCCAGAAGCCGCCGCGATTCCACGCCAGGATCGGGACGCCCGAGGAGAGTGCCTGCAGGTACGCAAAACCCTGCGTCTCGTGTTCGCACAGAAAGATCATGCCGCTGACTTCCTGCAATACTCGCCGGTAGTCTTCCTCGCGATAGCTGCCATACTTCAGGTGATGGACCTGCAGGCCGGCCGACCGCAGCGTCTCCATGACCGGCGTGAGCAGTGCGGGCTCGAAGTGATCGCGTCGCCAGCGGATTTTGTCGTAGATCAGGAAAGAGTTGGGCGCTGGCGGCCTGGCCGGCGGTTGCCAGAGGTGCGTCTCGACGCCGGCGGGCCACACCGCGGTCGGGATCGGGCGGGGAAGATCGGCGTCATACATGGCCTTGAACCAGTCGCACGAGAGCAGGACCAGCCGCAGGTCGGGCCGCTGCCAGAAATCGTTTTCAAACGGATGGGCGGCGACGCCGGGGCCGTAGACGATGGGATGGCCGGCGGGAATCTTGTCGATGACGTGAGGCTTGCCGATGACGTGCGCCCATGCGCCCGGATGGCGGCGGAGACCGCTGTAGTTATTGAGCCGATACGGAGTGCCGAGCCGGTCAAGACCCGCCTGGAGGTTGAGAAACCAGCGCATCACCCCACCGGGCTGAGGCCGTCCGCGCACGAGATTGCGGATCAAGCGCCGCGGATGACGATCGCCCGGCAGCCAGCGGTCGGGATCGGGCTCTTCGTAGAAAAGGTAGAGAGGTTCCATCGCGGCTAGTGCGTCAGCGGCGTAATCCAACGCTGCAGCCAGGCAGGCGGTTGCTCCGAGAGGGAGGTCGGGTCGGAAGGGGAAAGGGATGCGGCCTCGTGCATCATCGCAGAGGGCGCACGCCCGTGGACAGTCGTTTCACCATGCGGAGCGTCTGCACCAGCCAGATCCGCCAGAACGCGCCACTGCCGCGATCGAGCCGCCCCGTGCGGAAAAGCAGGCGGCGGAAATCGTTATTCAGCCACACGCCATCGTAAGTGGTCAGCGTGTAGGCGGGCGCCTGATAGTCGGCGAAATAGGGGGCGACGAGCTGGTGGTAAGCGTCCATCACCGCACGCAGCCAGGGCGCCGAGGCGAGCAGCGCGGCATTTGCCTCCGGGCTGACGTACGCGCAGGCGAGGTCGGGCTGGGAGAGCTTGTAGCCGCTGAGATGGAAGAAGAGCACCCGCTCGCCGCCTGCCCACCAGCGGCCATCGCGGAGCGTCACGTCGCGTTCCTGCGCGTTCCAGTAGGCGATGTTCAGCGCCGGAGAAAACAGCACGCGCACGTCCTGCGGGAAATACGCGAGGAGCAGGGGCAGGAGCTTCTGATCCGCCGCCATGCCCAGATGCCGGTAGAAGCCGTAGACCGGGAAGCGTTCGCGCATCCACGCGAGCATTTTATGGGCGGCCTCGCCACGCCGCCACGCGGTGAACCCGCCGTTGAGGAAACCGAGATCGATGACATCGACTTCGTTGGTGTGCCGCGCGGTCAGCGGCGGCGGCGTGAGGTGATGCGGGGTGATCAGCATCGCCGAGGTATCGAGTGCCGTCCAGATACGGTCGAATCGATCGGCGATCAAAAGATCGGAGTCGAGGTAGACGACCTTCTCCATGCCGAGCTTTTCGAAAAGATGCGAGATGAGGAACGGTTTCGCGGCATTGCAGAATTCGAAGGCGCTAAAGTAATAGGGCATCAACCGCGGCGAGCCCGCAGCGACCTCCTCCCACGCGACCACGATCAGGTTGGGATCGGCTGGCAGGGACTCCTTGGGACTGCCGAGCACCAGCACGTACAGCGGCTCGAGATTATCGGTGTCGCGGAACGACCGTGCGAGCGCGCGGGCATACGGGAAATGCGACGCCGTGACGGTGGTGCAAAAGGCGTTCATGCGAGGGCAGCCGGCGCTGGGCTGGGACGAAGCGAGGCCGACAATTCGGGAAACGCCCCGCATAGGATGCTCTGCAGCCGCGCCCCGTACTGCGCCCAAGTGTGATCGCGCACGTGGAGCGGCGCCGCGAGCGCGAGACGAGCGAGCGCAGCGCGATCACTCGCGAAGTGAAGGAGCGCCTCGCGCAACGCCGGCACACCCGGCTCCCGCAAAATCACGCCGCACGAGGCGTCGACGATGCTGCCGCAGTTGCGCGTGGTGATCACCGGCACACCTGACGCGAGGGCCTGATAGGCCGCGTACGCGCTGCCTTCGAAGAGCGTGGGAAACGCCATCACGTGCATCCGGCCCAGCTGCTTCGCGAGCTCCGGCTGGGGAACCCGCCCGTGGAAAACGACGCCGGGTGGGACGTTGGCGGGGCGGTCTTGAACCTCGCCGAAGACGTGCAGCTCCGCCGTAGGGTGCGCGGAGCGAACCGCGGCAAAGGCGGGCAGCAGCAGGTGCGAGCCCTTCCGGGTGCAGAATGTACCCACAAATACAATACGCAGCGGCTCGTCGACCGACGGCGGTGTGGCCGGCGCGGCAAACACCCCCGGATCGAAGCCGTAGGGCAGCAGGCGCAGGCGGTCTTCCGGCACGCCGAGGGAAAGGCACGACTCCCGAACAAAATTCGAAGGGCAAAGGATCAAATCGGCGAGGGACGTCTCTGCGGCGTAGCGGGTCAGCTCCCACTCGCCCGGATGATGGAAGCGCACGCCCGCGTTTTGCGGATCGGCTTCCGCCGCGGTGAAGATGCTTGAGCGATACTGCGGCACGGCGATGGTGAGATCGAGCACGCAGCGGGAGCGGCCCTTCCACGCGCGGAAGAGTGCTTCCGCGCCCGTATCGACGGCCAGCACCGCCGTCGGCGGACGGAAGTCGCGTACGATCCGGCGCGCCATCCGATCGTGCGCGGAAAAATAACTATAGGGGCGGTGTAGCGCCCGCGCGGTCATCTGATACAGATGCTCGATCGGATACACGCGCGTCACGCTCGCGGGCACCTGTGGATGCGAGCGGCGGGCCAGGCTGCGCGCGAAGCGCGGAGAGAAACTGCCGACGCGCTTTACCGTGGCGGCGGAGACAAACGACGACGTGACCATCCGGTAGCCCGCAAACCGCCGGTGCAACTCGGCGGCCTGCTGGAAGAGGTGGTG
>JAZKEV010000063.1:39888-80478 GCA_040386765.1 Verrucomicrobiota bacterium
AGTCGATCACGTGCGGACGGCGGAAAACCAGCGGTTGTGGGGAATCGGGCGCAGCTCCGGGATGAAGGTGCGCCACCACGCGTTGGGAATGATCGTCACGGTGTAACCGCGCGCCTCGAGGAAGGCCTTGCAGTCGCGCTCCAGTTCGGCCGAGTGCGTCTCGACCAGGAAGCGGCACTCGGTGGCGGGAAGGAGCGCCTCCGCTGAGCGCAGGATGTCGAGCTCCCAACCGTCGACATCGATCTTGAAGAAGACGCGGCGACCCCGCAGCGGCAGATCGCGCGAGAGGACGAGCGTGCCCGGCCCGGCCTTCTCGGGCGTGACGACGAAGCGGGTATGATACTCCACGGGCGCGCTAGAGAAATTGACCGCGAAATGCGCGCGCTGCTGGGCCGCAAATTCCGGATTGGCGTCGATGAGATGGATCGCGCCGCGCGGATTGTGCTTGTGGAAGACGAGCCCGTAGTAGCCGTCGGAGGAGCCGATATCGACGATCACTTCGGCCCAGCGGCTGAAGGCGACGAAGGTGCGCTGGATCTCCCGCTCGTCGAGGCCGAGGATGCGCTGGGTCTTGGCGGTGGGATCGATCTGCATCACGAGCCCCCGGGCCGCGCCGAAGCGGATGCGGTGCGGGCGAAGCCCCTCGCCCAGGATCGCGGTTTTGAGACGACGGAAAAGACTCACGGGAAAAGTTGGATTACGAAGCGGAACTACGCGGCGAACAACACACGCGGGACGCGATAGCCGACGAAGCGATTCTTGCTCTCGCCAGCGTAGTGGTGGAATACGCCACGCGGCTGAAGCACTTCGGCACGATGAGGCCCGATGATGTAGTCCTCGGGCGGCAACAGCACGCTGTCCGCAGCCGAAAGCAGCATGGCGGTGAGGCCCTGCTCGAAATAGAAGAAATCGCCGCCGGCCTGCCGCATCTGCGCGAGCCAATGCTCCATCCGCTCCCAGTCGATCGTCTCGCTGCGGAGACCGACAATGCCGGCGTTGGCTTTTCGCAGCATGGGACGACCACTCAGTTTTTCCAGAAACTCGAGGGGGTGCCCGTAGTTCGACCACTGGTCGAGCATGTAGCACGGCCGGTCGCCCGCGGCGATGCAGTCGAGCAGTACATCGGGCCGGCGATGGAAGAAGGTGTCACTGTCGAGGTAGAGCCGCCACCCCTGTGCGCCGCCATGGACATCGAGGAGCTTGCGAAAGAAGACGCTCTCGACGCGCGCCCGCCGGAGCGCAGGGAAACGGCCAAGGGGAAAGAGCGCCTCAACCCGTGCCTCCTCCTCTGCGGGCGCGCGGTACACGATCATGCCCGGAAAAATCTGCCGCAGCAAATCGAGCGACGCCGGGCTCACTGTGCCATCGCTGACGATGCAAATGCGAAAAGGCCGCCCGGCTGCGCGCACGAGCGAATACGCGCTGAAAACGGTGAGGTAGAGAAACTTTTCGCCCGTCAGCATGTTTACCTCGGGCGCGCTTCCGAGCGCCTCGGGCGACGCGGACAGCGGCGGCAGCTGCCTGATCGACGCCTGCAAGGCTGGCAACTCGCGCGCGCAGGCCTGTGCATCGGCATCGGCACGCGGCTTCACCACGAAACGATAGTGCAGCCAGCCGAGTCCCGGAATCTTCATGCGCGCGTGGCGGGACGACGGCACTCGACGCCGAGGCAGTGGGTCCAGCGGCCGATATTCTCGACATCCTTGAACATGGCGTCGCTCGCATCGCCGAAGGCCGCGCGACGGATTTCCACGAAACCCGCGTCGGTGAGTTCCCTCGCCATCGCCTTGTAGTCCCACATCCAGAGGTGCTTGCTGCCGCCCAGCCAGCGCTTGAGAAATTCCACGAGGCCGCGCGGACGGGAGAAAGTTCCGAGCATCGACTCTTCAAGGAAGGTATGTGCCGCGGTGGGGCTGGGACTGGAAACGTATTGGCGGGCCAGATACTAGAGGTCGGGCAATACGAAGCGGAAGGTGCCGCCGGGTTTCAGGATCGCGTAGGTATTGCGCAGCGCGGTGCGAAATTCATCCAGCGCGAGATGCTCCAGCGTGTGCGAGCAGTAGACCGCATCGGCCGACTCCGCAGGCACGGGCAGGCCGCGCACAATATTGCCGCGGCGCACGTGGGCGGGGAAGCGCACAGCGTTCTTCGAGTACAGGAGATTGAGGAGCGGAATCCGCTCGAGCACGATCGTCGGCGAGGAGTCGAAGTTCTGCCAGCTGGGCGGCGCTTCGTGGCCGCAACCGTATTGGATATGGCTCATGCGGAAGAGGTCTGGCCGGCGCGGCGGTAGTCCCGCCACACCGCGAAACGCCACGCGACCCGGCGCGGCAGCGACATCGCGTCGAGCCGGTTGCGCACGAGGCGCGTGCCGGAGGTCAGGCGCTCCTGCACCTGGATCGCGAAGTCACCCGGCGGGTAGACGCGGCGGTCGCGGTTGGCATCGAGCAGCCGCGTCGCCCAGCGCTCCATGAGCTGGCGATAGCGCGGGAGGGGATTGAAGGATTCGCCAAACATGCGGTGCACAATCATCTCGCGCGGCGAGGCCGCAATCCCGAGCGTCTGCAGCTGTTCGTGCACGACGGCATCCGCCGAGCGGCACTGAATCTCGCTCTTGCGGCGGCTGATCTGCTGCGGGTGCGTGCGGTAGCGGAGGAGTTTCTGCGGCAGGTTGACGAGCTGGTGCTGGCGGGAAATCCGCACCCAAAGCGCGTACTCCTCGGCGTAGGGAAACTCTGGATACTCAAGCTTGCTGTCTACCAGCACCTGTCGCCGCAGCATTACGCTCGGGTGGCAGATGGGATTCTCGAAGAGCAGCGCAATGCGCAGGGCTTCCGGAGCGAAGTGCCGGATCCACGAGGCGCCGGTTTTCTCGCCAAAGGTCTCGATGTCGCTGCCGCAGAGGCCCACCGCCGGTTGTGCGTCAAGGAGCGCCGTCTGTCGGGCGAGGCGCTCCGGAGCGGCGATATCATCCTGGTCCATGATCGCGATGTAGCGACCGCGAGCTTCACCGAGCCCGCGATTGAGCGTGGCGCGGATGCCGCGGTTGGGCGACTGCTCGATGAGCCGGATGCGCGCATCGGAGTAGCGCCGGATTACTGCGAGGCTGTCATCGGTCGAGCCATCGTCGATGATGAGAAGTTCGAAGTCGGAGAATGTCTGACCAACGATGCTGTCGATGGCCTCGGCGACATAGCGGGCGCCGTTGTAAACCGTCATGAGCACTGTGACCTGCGGGCTCGTGGACATGGTCAGCGGCGGGTGCGAAACCGGTTTGCGACGAGGCGGACCGTTTCCATGGCGGTATTGGGCGAAGGGCGGCGCAGCAGCGCACGCCGGCTCATCGCAGTATCGGGACGACCGAGCACCTGCTGCGCGTGGATGAGCGCGCGCGCTTCGATCTTCCGGATATCCTTGGGGAAATGGCGGACGAGCGCCGGGCGCAACCGCTCGAGGAGCCGTGTAAACTCCGTGCCGAGCGAGGGCGGGCCTTGGTGGGCACTCCGCAACGCGCGGAAGAGCAGGCTGTCACTGATGAGCAACCGGTCGAGCCAGGCACGCTCCGCGTCGGGCGTCGCCGGGGCAAAGGCCGTAGGAAACGTCGTCGGAGCGATGGCGCTCTTCTGCCGCACGGCGGCGAGGACCGAGGTATCGACACCGCACTGCGTCGCGAGGTCGAAAAGGAGCGCGAACTCGTCTAGGGCAAATACATCGTCGGCACTGCACGTCTTGGATGCCGTGTGGTAGCGATAGCACGCGACGGGTTCGTGGACCGAGACGAAGGCCTGCGGGCCGTGCTGGAGGAAAACGCGCAGCCAGAGATCGAGATCCATCGTGAGCCGCAGGTCTTCTCGCACCCCACCGAGGGACTGGACCGTCTCGCGATGCAGCAGGGAGCCGGGCTGGTTGACACCGAGGGAAAAGAAGGTCGCGGCGGAGGGCGGCTTGACCGAGGCGGTGTAGCTGCCGAAGACAGAGCCATCGCGAAGGTTCTGCGTGGTGCCGGCGGCGATCCGGGTCACGCTGGAGATGCCCGCCGCGGTGGCGAGGCAGGCCAGCGCATTGGGCAGGAGCAGATCGTCGCTGTTGATCCAGTTGAACCACGTGCCATCGCAGCGGGCGAGGCCCTTCCCGATCGCGTGCGACTGCCCCCGGTCCGGCTCACTCACCCAATAGTCGAGCCACGGCTCATATTTGCGGAGAATATCGACGGAGCCATCGGTGCTGCCGCCATCGATGACGATGTATTGAAGATTTGGATATCCCTGCAGCAGGACGGAGCGAATCGTCTCCTCTAAAAACGCGGCCTGGTTGAACGACGGTGTGACGATCGAGATGCGAGGGACAAAGCCGGTGTAGCGGGAGAGCGCAGAGTCCGAGGCACGCCACGGCCAGCCCGAACGCCCGGCGGGGGCGGGCGGAAGAGTGATGGCTGTTCGCGGCAACGGCATGGGGCTAGCGACGGACGAGGTCGCGGTAGATTTCCACGAGGCGTGCGGCACACGCGGGGGGCGAGTGACGGGCGATCACGTGCTGGCGGCCCTTGGCGGCAAGTTCAGCGCGCTCGGCGGGAGCGTTCGCGAGCGCTTGAATCTCGCCGGCGAGCGAGGCCACGTTGCCGCTGGGGAAGAGTCGACCACACCGGCCGGAGTCGAGCGCCTCGGCGATACCGCCGACGTTGGCGCCGATCACCGCCGTGCCGCAGGCCATGGCCTCGATGGCCGTCTGGCCAAAAGATTCGGCGTGCGAAGGAATCACGAAGATATCCATGGCGGAGTAGGCCGCGGATTTGAGGATGTCCTCCTGAAGAAAACCGAGATGCTGCCAGCGCGAACGCACCGACGCCACCACGTCGCGGTCCGGAGTGCGGCCGAAACTCAACAACGTAAAGCGCTGCCCGGCGTTTTCTAGGTGAGCGATGGCAGCGAGGAGATCGCGGAAGCCCTTGCGCGGATTATCGAGGCTCGTGGAGGCAAATCCAATTATCAGGTCGTCGGCCGCGAGACCGAGCGTGAGCTTCGCGGCGCGTTTGTCGCGCGGTGAGTATCTCGTGGTGTCGAGCGGATAGTAGACCGTCTCGAAGCGCGTTTGCTCTGGGAAGAAGCCGGACGCCTGCGCCGCGGTGGTGTTCCACTGGCTGTTGCCGAGCACGGTCAAGGGAGACGAGGAGCGCGCGAGCGCCGCCTGCTTGAGCGTCCGGCAGGTATCGTCGAGCGCGCGCAACGACGGAGCCGACGCGCGGTCGGTTTCGTAGTGAAAACCGCCGAGATACGGCTGTTGATCGTGAAGCGTCCACACGAGCGGCTGGCGGACAGCGGCGAAGAAGCGCGGGTAGTCGATGAAGCCGGAGATCCAGTGCAGGTGGACAACGGCGGCCGCTCCAACCCACGGGTGGCCCTCCGGCATCCAGCGCGAATAGGGGAGTGAGAAAAACTCGAACTGCTCATCGGCCCGCGCCCGCGCGACGGTGTCGGTGTAAGCTTGTTGGAGTGTGGTCGCCGCATCGGCGGCGAAGGGCAGGCGGTCGCGCAGACGCCGGGAAAACGGTCGGAGAGGTTCCGTGTCGCGCGCACACTGGGGAATCGTTTCGGCGGGTCCGCGGGAGCAGAGGAGCCGGCTCGTCGCACCCGCGTCGTGGAGCGAGAGATGCTGGCGTACTGCCGCAATGCCAGCGCCATCTTCCACCGTGGTGGTGAGGTGGGTGACGTGGGGAGCCTCGGACATCATTTTTTCCCGTAGAGGGATTCAGCCAGCCAGCGAGTGAGCGATCTTGCGGCAAGCGCGCGCCAGCAGGGGCGGCGTGACCGCGTCAAAGGCGCGTCTTGCGAAGGAGCGTTGCGGCGGGGTCGTCTGCTGCCGGGCGGCGTCCAGCGCGAGCGTTACCAGGCGGTCGCTATGCTGGGGAGCGAGTCCGCGGCGGCGGGCGGCGAGGGCGACGTCGATGGAAAAGGCGGTGTGGCCATTGGCCATCGCGAGAATCCACAGCGCGAGGAAATCGCGGAGCGGCCGGCCCTGCTTCTCCAGGGACTCGATACTCCGGCAGTACTGCAGCTCGAGGGCGAAGGGATTGCCCGGCAGCATCGCGATGTCCTTTGCGCCGAGCTGCAGTGCCTTCACCGCGTCGCGCGAGAGGCGGGGGAACCTCTGTTGATTGAGGTCCGCGAGCCAGAAGCCCAGCTCCAACATCTTGGCGTGGATTTGGGCGACGGTGTTTTCTCCCGTGTAGAAGGGAACGACGCCGGGCTCCACGTCCACGACCAACAACTGCGCAAGGCGGGCCGGGCTAAGGCTGGTCAGGATGTCGTAGTCGGTCCCCTGCGTATCCAACTTCAGCCAATCGACGTGGCTCAGTCCAGCGGTGGCCACGGCCTGCTCGAGCGTCATCGCTCCGACCGAGGCCTGGCCGACCACGTCGAAAAAATCCGCGATCGCATACCGATCTGTCTCGGCTGGGTTGGGGAGCAGCGTGCTCGAGCACTCGGGGTAGCGGGTGAGGTTGAAGGTGACGCTATCGACCGATTTTGCGGCGATGGCCTTGTTCACGATCGTGTGGCGGACGAAACCAAAGGCATTCCCGGCCTGCGGCAGACGCAGGTCGGGATCGAAGCCAAGATAGGTCGCGATGGACGCGAGGTTCTTCTGATTGCGGGGAGGAGCGTTGGAGGCGCCGACATCCACGAGCGAGAGAGGGGCGGACTGAAACACGCCGCCCGCGCATTCCAGCGCGGCGACGAGCCAGCTGGGGGCCGGTTCGGCGGAGTGAGCAGGGTCGTTAGCGGACACGAGGAGGGTGGCAGCTCACGCCGGTTGCTGGATAACGGCCTCGCGCATGACCCGGCTGGGGAGCCCCAGGAGGATGCGACCGAAAAAGGCCAGCCGGCCCGGAGGCGGCGAGAAACGCCGAGGCGGCATGCGCAGATACTGGAGTGCCTCCGCCCGTGCCTCACTCCAGCGACCGGCGTACGCGAGATCGTCGACGATGCGCGACTGCATGTTCTTGCGCGCGGCCTGCACCTGGGTGCGATACTCCGCGCCGAGCAGTTCTTCCAGCGGCTCGAAGATCGCGGTGAGCTTCCGCAGTTGGGCGATGCGCGGCTGGGAGGACCATACGCTGGCGCCATGCAGGCGATAGCAGCCACCGACAAAATCGAGATAGCCCACGGGCCCGCGGCGCGAGATCAGGATCCACGAGGGCCAGTCCTGCACGGGCAGCCGTTGGATCGAAGGCGGGAGCGCGGGCCAGCTTTCGCGGCGACAGACCACCGAGCAGGTGGGAATCGGATTGTTCAGCAGCAGGTCCTCGAGCGTGAGGAGCGCTTTTTGATCCGGAAGGCAATGCAGGCGGATAAGCTGACCCGTCGCGTCGTCGATCATCTGCACGTTGTGGCAGCACATCGGCGACTGAGGATTCGCGTCGAGCCAGTCGACCTGACGTTGCAGCTTCCGCGGATCCGTCCAGTAATCGTCGCCCTCGAGGCAAGCGATGAACTCGCCGCGGCAGGCTTCCTGGACAGCACGCGCATTGGCACCCATGCCGACATTGCGCTCGTGCAAGATCGGGCGAATGACATCGGGCCGCAGCGCCGCGTATTTTTTCACGATTTCCCGCGTCCCATCCGGGGAGCAGTCTTCGCCGATGACGAGCTCGAGCGGAAACGTCGTCTCCTGCATGAGGACGCTCTCGATCGCCTGGGCGAGGTAGCGCTCGTGCTTGTACGTGATCATCATCACGCTCAAGCGAGGCACCGCGTTAGGCTGGGGGGAAATCACTTGGCGCGAAGCGCGGTCTTTACGGCGGCGGCCTGCTGGAGGGCCTGGCGGATAAGCCCGCAGATCTTGCCGACATCGTCGGCGGAGACCGACTGACCCGTGGGCAGAACGACGATGCGTTCCGCGAGGGCCGTGGTATTGGGCAGAAGCAGGTGGGCGTTGGGGTAGTAGGAGCGGTACGGCTCCATGCGATGCACGCCGGGCCAGAAATATTTTCGCGCGAGCACATTCTCGGCATGCAGCACGGCCACAAGATCGTCGCGCTCGAGGCCCGCCTGGGCGGCGTCGAGCTCGAGCACCACGTATTGGTAATTGCTGCGTTCGGTTGTGTCGTAATCGATCAGCGAGAGGCCGGTCAGGCCGGCGAGACCGGTGCGGTAGGCCTCGTAGTTGCGGCGATTGGCGGCGACGATCTGGTCGCGAACCTCGAGCGAAGTAAGGCCCATGGCGGCGCAGACCTCGGTCAACTTGGCATTGGTGCCGATGTAGATCACGCGGTCGTAACCGGCGAAACCAAAGTTGCGCATCAGGCGCATTTTTTCCGCGAGCGCGTCGTCGTTGGTGACGACGGCGCCGCCTTCGAAGCTGTTGATAAACTTCGTCGCGTGGAAGCTCAGCACCTCGCACCGCCCATGTCCGCCGATGGGTCGGCCCTTCCGGGTGCAGCAGAGCGCGTGGGCGGCGTCGTACATCACCTGTAGGCGATGCTTCGCTGCGATGGCCTCGAGCGCATCGGTATCGCAGGCGCGGCCCCACACATGCACGCCGATGATACCCGAGGTGCGCGGCGTGATGAGCCGCTCGATCGATGCGGGCTCGATGTTGTGGGTCTGCGGATTCACGTCGGCGAAAACCGGCGTGATCTCCTGCCACTGCAGGGCGTGCGCGGTGGCAACGAACGTAAACGCCGGCACGATGACCTCGCCGCGCAGTTCGAGCGCACGAATCGCGATCTCCATCGCGATGGTGGCATTGCACATGGCGATGCAGTGCCGCACGCCGCAAATCTCGGCGACGCGCGCCTCCAGCTCCCGCACTACCGGGCCGTCGTTCGTGAGCCAGCGCCGTTGGAAGATCTCGGCCACGCGCTCCTGGAAGCGCTGCTGGTCGCCGAGATTGGGCCGCCCCACATGCAGAGGTTCGGCGAAGGCCTGGGGCCCTCCGAGGATCCTAAGGAGCGGCGGGGCGTTGTTCATGCGGAAGAGAGAGTATCCAAACGGGGACTACGACGGTGACTCATTCAAGAAATCAGGAGGCTGGGGGAAGCGGCGCTTGGTTGGACGCCCGTAAAAAATCAGCTTCGAGCGCATCGAGCCGCTCGCGGTTGCGCTTGCTGACCACGCGGCCCGGATTGCCACAGAGGATGTTAAATTCGGCGACGTCCTTGTTCACGAGGGTGAGCGCCCCGATGGCCGCGCCGCGGGCGATCGTGACGCCGGGCAGGATCACACTCCCTGCCCCTACGATCACGTGCTCCTTGATCGCTACCGGCGCTTGATGAACCTTTTTGTACAGGTCGGGCACGGTGGGATTGGTGAGGTAGCCGTCCGTATAGTCGTCCGAGGCGGTGAACACCGAGACGCGGGCCGACAACCCGGCGAAGCTTGCGATCTCCAACCCAGCGCCGCCAAACAGCGATACGCCGGCGGCGATATGGACGTGGTTGCCGACCACCACCGGCTTGCCCGCTGAGATGACGCAAAAGCAATCGATGCGTACGTGATGACCTAGGACGATGCTCTGGGGATTGAAGAACTGGACCGTGCGATGCACCGCCACCGCATCTCCGCAGCGAATCCCCATCTCCTGCAATTCCTGAGCGGTGTAGTTGATCGCGGAGGTCATGGACGGGACGGGTAACTTAATTCACGCGACGGGCGCGTGCTGGCGCAGCTTCTTAAAACGGCCGGTGGCAGACGAGTGTTCGGTGAGCACGACTTTCTGCGGGATCTTGTAGGCCGGAAGGCGCGCGCGGCAATGCGCGAGCATGCGGCTGCGAAAGGCGCCGAGACTCTCGGGCGCAGTGAGCTTGACCCGCGCGACGACGATGTTGCCCAGGATGGCATTGGCCTCGCCAACGACGGTGGCTTCTTCGACGCCTGCGAGTTCCTCGAGCACGCCCTCGACTTCGGCGGGGAAGACTTTCTCGCCGCCGACATTGATCGTCTCGACGCGGCGGCCGAGGATCCGCAGCCATTCGCCGTCGACATCCACGGCGTCGCCCGTCTTGAACCAACCGTCGTCGGTAAAAGGGCTCGGCGCATTCAGGTAGCCGAGCATGGCGGACGGAGCCTTGATCTCCAGCAGGCCGTCGACGATGCGGATGGCGCAGCCCTCGCCGCCTACCTTGACCCAGACGGAGCCGGATTCGCGGGACTGCGAACGCAGCGTGCCGATCTCGGTGGTGCCAAATTTCTGGAGGAGCTTGATGTCCGGAAACTCGGCGTGCAGGCGCACCAGCGTCGCCTCGGGCATGACTTCAGCACCGTACGTGATCACGCGCAACGAACTCAGGTCGTGGCGATGGTGGGCGCCGCTCAAAAGCAGCAGGTTGATAAAGCTCGGCGACACCGGCAGGACTTCGACGCGATGGGCGGCAATCGCTGCGCACACGGCCTCGGGGCTGCGATCGTCGACCGCGATCAGGCAGCTGCCATTAGCGAGGCTGTAGAAGAGCGTATCCAATCCGCCGATATGGTCAAACTGGAGAAATGCGAGCGTCCGCAGGCAGTGGCGCGGCTTCATGTACTTGGCGAGGAGGCGCTCGATATCGTGCACGGCGGCCTTGTGCGCGCCGGTGGAGCCCGAGGAAAAAAGCACGAGGCCTCCGTGGCCGGAGCCGCGCAACTCTCCGAGCAGCGGATGCTCGATCCGGTGCGGCAGAGGGAGCGGGGCGATGTGGCCGGCCTCATCGACGGTGACCGACCAGCTGGCACCGGAGAGGGCGCGGAAATGGGCCTTCTTCGTCTCCGTCGCCGGTGTCAGGGGCACGGCGATGGCGCGGAGATGGAAGAGCGCCAGTAACGCGGCCACCGCCGCGGCGGAGTAGTCGGCCTCGAGTGTCACCACGTCGCCTGCCTGCACCCCGGCGGCGCGCAATGCTTCCGCGTGGTGGAGCATCTCCGTATGGAGCTGGCTAAATAGCGTCACGCGCCCGCCGCACACTAGAGCCTCGCGCTCTGCGTAGCCTGCCAGCTGGGAAACGAATGCCGCCGCGATGCTCATATGCCGCCGAGATATAGATTCTGCCCGGTGATGAAGTTGCTTTCGCGACGCAGATAAAAGTCGATGACGTTGGCCACGTCGTCGAAGGTGCCCAGCCGCGGGATGGCCTGCCGGGCGATCAGGCGATCCATTTTTTCGGAGGATACGCCGCGGATGAGATCGGTATCGATGGGCGTCGGCCCGACGGCGTTGACCGTGATGCCGAGCGGCGCGAGTTCACGGGCGAGCACCTCGGTGAGGGAACGCACCGCCGCCTTGGACGCCGCGTAGACCGCCTCGCCCTCGAGCTTGAGTGGAGTAGCCACCGTAGTGAAATTTACGATACGACCCCAGCGGGCTCGCTCCATGAGCTTGGCTGCCTCGCGGCAAAAGAGAAAGGTGCCGATGACGTTGGTCGAAAAAACGTTCTGCACCGTTTGCAGCGGCGTGAGCATGCAGTGGTTCATCGAGGCGATTCCCGCGTTGTTGATCACGTGGTCGAGCTGTCCGTAGTCCTTTCGTATGGCGGAGAAGATGCGGCGCACGGCCTTCTCGTCGGCGACGTCCGCCTCGAAGTGCCGGTAGCGGGGTGACCAGTCGTCGCTGGCGCCACGGCTGCAGCCGACGACGTGATGGCCGAGCTTCACGTAGTGTTCGGCCAGAAAGCGGCCGATGCCTTTGCGCGAGCCGGTGACGAGGGTGACGGGGGCGTCCATGTGATCAGGTGCGGGCTGGGCCCGTCTCCTCGGCGATCAGTTGCTCCACGTAAGTGGCGAGGGTATCGATCGTGAGAAACGGGCTGCGGCGCTGGGAGACGGCCTTCTCGTCGGCGAGGACCAGGGAAAGACCGAGACGATCTTCTAGCTCATGCTCCACACCCGCAATCAAGGTGACGAGCCGGAGAGAGTCGAGCGCTCCACCGGGGCCGTAAAGTGCGGTGTCGGGTGAGAGCGCGAGTTGCTGGGCTGGCTCGAGCCCGATATTGTCCGCTTTCACGGCCTCATAGATGGCAGTCAGAATGGCTTCGCGTTGGTTCATCAGAAAATAAGGTTGGTGTATCCCGAGGTCAGCTCGCGGCGACCTTTTCGGTTTCCCACGAGATGATGGGTTGCACGACGCCGGGCTCGCGGCCGAGCCAGCCATGCGTCCGCTCCGCACCGTCGACGATCGTGAAGGAAGCGAGGCCCTCGCGCGAGAACGTCACTTGGTTTCCGTTTTCCACGATCAGGAGTTTCAGCGAATAGCTGCCGCTGTTCAGGAGGTGGGGCGGCACCCGGAAACGCGCGCGATAGGAGCCGGGAGCACGGGCGCTGGAGGGACAGCCGGTCGTGAATACCACGAGGCCCTGGTCGTTGAGCAGGTGATAGGTCAGGTGGAAGGGACGCGCCGAGCTCAGGACCTGAAACTCGGTGACGACATGAAATCCCGCCTGCATCGTGAGGAGGCTATTCTCATCCGGTTTGGCGATGTCGGGCGAGACGGAGACGCGGGTGATGCGGACGAGCTCGTTGCCGGGGGCCTGCGTGAGATCGCTCCAGCTGCGCTGATCCTCCACCTGCTCGCTATCGCGCAGATAGCGCGCAACGCCCGTCGCGCTGTCGCAATCGGCCGCGACCGTGCCGCCTTGCATGAGCAGCACGCGCTGACACAGGCTCTGCACGGCGACCATGTTGTGGCTGACAAAGAGGATGGTGCGGCCGTGGCGATGCGCGACCTCGCCCATCTTGCCGAGGCATTTTTTCTGAAACTGGGCGTCGCCCACGGCGAGGACCTCGTCGACGATAAGAATCTCAGGCTCGAGGTGCGCCGCAACGGCGAAGGCGAGTCGCACGTACATGCCGCTGCTGTAGCGCTTCACCGGGGTATCGAGAAACTTCTCCACCTCGGCGAAGGCGACGATCTCGTCGAACTTGCCGCGGATTTCGGCGCGCGTCATGCCGAGGATCGCGCCATTCAAGTAGATGTTGTCGCGTCCGGAGAGGTCGGGATGGAAGCCCGTGCCGACTTCAAGTAGCGAGCCGACGCGGCCACGTAGCACGGCGCGGCCCGAGGTGGGCTCGGTGATGCGCGAGAGGACCTTGAGCAGCGTGGACTTGCCGGCGCCATTGCGGCCGATGACGCCGATGACCTCGCCGGGCTGGATGGAAAACGACACGTCGCGCAACGCCCAGAATTCGCGGGCGGGCGAGGCGACCGTCTGGCCGCGCAGGCGCGACCAGAGATTCGACGCCTCGTCGCGCAGGCTCGCCGCGCCGATCTCGCCGAGGCGGTAGACCTTGCTGAGCTTGCTGGCTTCGATGATCGGGCGGCTCATGCGATATCGACGAACGTGCGTTCGACCCGTTTAAAGGCGACGAGCCCCGTGATGAGGCACGCGATGGTGACGACCGCCGACAGGATGATGAGGCGCGGCTCCGGCGAACCGGCGCCGAGCAGCGCAAACCGGAAAGTTTCAACCGGCATCGTCATCGGGTTGAGCTCGACGGCAAATTTCCAGGCCAGCGGGACGTTCTGAAGCGGATAGATGATGGGCGTGCCGTAGAGCCAGAGCTGGAGCAGAAAGCCCGCGAGAACGGTGAAATCGCGATAGCGGGTGGTGAGGGCCGCGAGCCAGAGGCCGATGCCGAGACCGAGCGCGGCCACCTGCAGCACGACGAGGGGGAGGAAGATGACCTGCCAGCGTAGGCCCGTATCGTCATCGGGCATGCCGATCGCAGCGTAGGCGCCGTAAACCGCGCCAAACGTGACGAGCTGAATGGCGAGCGCCGCGAGATTGGAGATGACCGACGAGAGGGGGACGATGAGGCGCGGGAAGTAGACCTTGCTGAAGATCCCGGCGTTGGTGACGAGCGTGGACGAGGTCGACTGAAAGGTCTGGGCGAAGTAATTCCACGCGAGGAGGCCGCAGAGATAGAACAAGATGGGCGGCGTTCCCGGGGTCTTGATCCCGGCAAACTTGCCGAAGACGACCGTGAAGACCAACGTCATGAGCAGCGGCTGAATGATGAACCACAGGGGGCCGAGGATCGTCTGTTTGTAGCGCGCGGCGAAATCGCGCCAGACGAGCAGCCACAGCAAGTCGCGATACGCGTAGAGATCGCGCCACGAGAAGAGATGGAAGCCGCGCGACGGCTCGATTACGATCTCGGTTTCCGAGACGATTGTTGACGGCTCTTTCATGCCGCGAGGGCGTGGCTGAGACGCGTTTTGAATTGCGGGTAGGAGAAGTCGCGGGCGCGGGCGCGAATCGCGAGGGGGTCCCACGGGCGGTTGAGCGCGGCGATGCAGGTTGCGGCGAGATCGGCGACATCCGAAGGCTCGGCGATGAGGCCGCTGCGGCCATCGACGACCTCGGGGGCGGCGCCGGCGGCGACGGCCACGCACGGCTTCCCGTGCGCCATGGCTTCGAGGTAGACGAGGCCGAAGCCTTCGCTGCGGCTCGGGAGCGCGAAAAGCTGGCAGGTCGAGAACGCCTCGCCCAAGGCGGCGTCGTCGATGCGGCCACTGAACTCGACGGCGTCCGCGGGTGCGACTTGGCGCGCGAGCGTTTCGAGGCGGGTGCGGTCGTCGCCGTCACCGACGATTTTTAGATGTGCTTCGGGGACAGACTGGCGGATCGCGGGCATCGCGCGGATGAGGTCGTCGATGCCCTTGTACGCATCGGACTGCGAAAGGCGGCTGACGGTGAGAATCGCGCCGGGCGTGGCGGTGTCGACGTGAGCGCCGTCATTTTCGAATTTCGGATCGAGCGCGTTGGGCTGCACGTGCAGGCGCGCGGGATTGAGCCCGGGGCAGTGGTGCGTGAGCTGGCGGCGCGTGTACTCGCTCACGCAGAGAATGCCAGTCGCGGCGCGGAGGGCGCGCTGTTCGCCCGGCGTGAAAGCACGCCAAACCTCGATGCCGTGCGCCACCAGCCAGACTTCGAGCCGGCGGGAGAAGCACTGCGCGAGACGCGCGAGGCGGAGGAGATTGACGTGGCCGCAGATCACGCGGTCGGCGCGACGGGCGAGACGGAGCACGTGCCAGGCGCAGGCGAGCCTGTTGCGACCGCATACGATCGGAGCGGACATGAGCGCTGGCGATGCGAAGGGGATGATCTGGCGACGCGTAGTGGTTGTATCGTTGAGTATGACGATATCGATCCTGCCGCCGGGCGGCGTGAGTTCGCCCACGGCTTTGACGTAGAGGCGTAGGATGCGCTCGATGCCGCCATCGGTCGCGAAGAGCGCAGGGAGGAGCAGGAGAGTATTCACGCGAGGCTCCGCCGGTTGAGAAACGCGATCATCACGCCGAGGCTCCAGACGCGCGACCACTCCTTCAGATCGTCGCGCGTGAGAAAGCCCTGCCAAAGCTGCTGCACTGCGGCGCGGTCGAAGAGGCCGCTGCGATCGATGCTGGCATCGGAAAACGTTTCAGCGAGGAAGGGCCGCAGCTCGCGTTTCATCCAGACCGCGAAGGGCAGGGTAAAGCCGCGCTTGCGGCGCGTGGCGAGACCGGGCGGCACCAGGTCGCGCACGGCGGCGAAGAAGGCCTGCTTGGGCTGCGCGGGCGTGCTCTTGTACGCGGCGGGTTGCGCCCAGAGCCACTCGATCAACGCGCGGTCGACGAGTGGCACGCGGAGCTCGAGGGAGTGCGCCATGCTCATCACATCGCTATCGCGGAGGAGCACATCGGCCATGTAGGTGCGAAGCTCCCAGGCGCTGATCGTCTCGAAGGCACCGACGCCGGAGAGATCCTGCCGCAGCGCGGACAGCTCGGGATGAAAGGTCTCGGCCTCGGCGCGAGCCGCGGGTGCGAGGAGATCGCGGCGCGTCGCATCGGAGAAGACGCGGCGCTGAAAGGAGCAGAGCTCATGGCGGTCGCGCGCGTGCGCGAGGATGTCGGCGAGCTTGCGCTGGCGGGTATCGCGGCGCTCGAGGCGGCGCGTGAGGGCGCGGCGGGCCGGCGGAGGCACCGCGCGCCACAGAGGCAGCCAGCGCTGCAGCCGCGGGACATCGCGGAAGGCCGGGTAGCCGCCAAACAATTCGTCGCCGCCGAGCCCGGAGAGGGCGACCGTGACCCCGCCGGCGCGCGCTGCCTGGCTGGCGTAGTAGGTGTTGATGCCATCGCCCGTGGGCTGGTCGAGTGCGCCGAGGAGCCGCTCGATCTCGTCGGCGACCGTCTGGCCCTGGAGGACATGCGTGTGATGCGCGGTGCCAAAGTGCCGCGCGCTCTCGGCGGCTTCGTCGGCCTCGGAATAACCCGGTTCGTCAAACGCGATGGAAAACGTGCGGAGCTGCGCGCCGGACGCGCGCCCCATCAGGCCGACGACCGCGGTAGAGTCGAGGCCGCCCGAGAGAAACGCCCCCACCGGCACATCCGCTGCCATGTGGGCGCGGATGGTGTCTTCGAGCCGGGCGCGCAATTCACGCGTGAACTCCTCCTGTGAGCGGCACGGTGTGGCGCGCCCGGCATGAGAGCTAAAACTCCACGCCCGGCGGACCGTGAGTTGGCCATCGCGAAACGTCGCGCACTCGCCCGGCCGCAGGCTGACGATGTCGCGATACAGCGTGCGCGGCGCGGGCACCGCGAGCCACGCGAGATAGTCGGAGACGGCGGCGGGATCGACCTCGACCACGCTCGCGTGCGCGGCCTGGAGCGAGCGCAGCTCGGAGGCGAAGAGGAGACGCGCGCCGCGATGGTAGACGTAGAGGGGCTTTATCCCAAACGGGTCGCGCGCGAGAAACAGCGACTGCTCCCGCTCATCCCACACCGCAAACGCAAACATCCCGCGCAAACGGTCGAGGCACTTTTCGCCCCATTGCGCGTAGGCCGCGAGGAGGACCTCTGTATCGCAGTGCGTGCGAAAGGCCCAGCCGGCCGCGCCGAGCTCATCGCGCAGCGCGCGGAAATTGTAGATCGCCCCGTTGAAAACGATCGTCCAGCGGCCATCGGGGCTCTGCATGGGCTGGTGGCCGTTGGCGGGGTCGAAGATGGCGAGCCGCCGCATGCCCACGGTCGCGGTGCCGAACGAAACCACCCCGTGATCGTCAGGACCGCGATGGCGCATCGCATCGCACATCCGGCGAACGGCTTGGAGGCGATCGGCCGGAGCGATCAAGGGATCGAGAAATCCGGCTATACCGCACATAGGCTCGGCCGGGTTTGATGGCGAAAAAGCTTCGCCCCACCACTTCTGACTGAGGGGTGTAAGGATGGGTTAATATCGTCCCAAAAGATAAGGGGTATCTAGGGTTAATACCCCAGATATTGAAAGTCTAAAGCGATAACGGACTAGGGGTAGTCCCACCCTGCGCCAAAGTCAGGCGCAAACCGACCGGGCGATCTCCTGTGACTTCGTGGGGGAAAAGAGTTTGCGCACGAGTTCCAAACCGAAATCCAACGCGGTGCCAGCGCCACGGGAGGTAATGAGGTGACCATCGACCACGACCCGTTCCTCCGTGAGGATCGCCGTAAGCTCGTTTGCCACCGAGAAGTGGGCGGTGTAGCGGCGGTTCGCGAGGAGCCCGGCATCGTGCAACACCGTGGGGGCAGCGCAGATTGCTGCCAACCATTTGCTCGCAGCATGCTGGCGGAGCACGAGCGGGCGCACGCGGGGATCGGCGCGCAGGTGCTTCACCCCCGGCCCGCCGGGGAGAAAAACGCAGTCGAACTCGCGGCCCGCGACGGCCTCGAGGCTGGTATCGGCATGCAGCGTGATGCCGCTGCGCCCGGTGACGTGGATACCCTCGGCAAGGGAAGCGAGGGTGACTTCGGCGCCCGCCCGCCGCAGCAGGTCGATAGGCGTGATGGCTTCGATCTCTTCAAACCCTTCCGCGAGGAGGACGAGGACGGTCGGCATGGTGAAGGGAATGAGTATTTGCGCGGGATGAACACAAATTTTTTGCATCTCGGCGCGGTCAGGATGTTGTGCAGGCGTGATGAGCGCACAATCGGGGCAGCGGCTGGTGGTGTTTGGCTGTGGCTACGTCGGCGCCGCCGTGGCGCTCGAAGGGCTGGTGCGAGGCTGGCAGGTGACAGCGCTCACCCGGAATGCCGCGAAGGCGCGCCTCCTGCGTGAGGAAGGCATCGAGGCGATCGTCGCGGATCTCGCGGCGACCGATTGGCACGCGCAGATCTCCGGCGAGGTGCACTTCGCACTGAATTGCGTGAGCTCGGGCGGTGGCGGGGTCGAGGGCTACCGGCACAGTTATCTGCAGGGAATGGAATCGATCGCGACGTGGGCCCGGCTCAATGGCCGCGTGGGCACGATGGTCTACACGGGAAGCACCTCGGTGTACCCGCACGATGGCGGCGTCGTAGTCGACGAGCTTGCGCCGACAACCAGCGCGACAAACGAGCGCGCCCAGGTCTTGCTCGCCGCCGAGGCGCGGCTGCGGGAAGCGAGCGGAGCGTGGGGGCGTTGGTTTATCCTCCGGCTCGCGGGCATCTATGGACCGGGGCGGCATCACCTGCTCGATCAGGTGCGGACCCGGGAGGTCGCAGGCCTCGGCACCCACCATCTCAATCTCATCCATCGCGATGACATCGTGCGCGCGACGATGGCGTGCTTTACGGCGCCCGAAGGCGTGAAGGATGAAATCCTGAATCTCGCGGACGACCACCCGGCGCGAAAACACGAGATCGTGGCGTGGCTGGCGGGCAAACTGGGGCTGCCGGAGCCGCGCTTCACGGGCGAGCCAGCAGGCGGACGGCGAGTGGTGACGCCCGATCGCATCATCTCGAACGCGCGGAGCAAAGCGGTGTTAGGCTGGGCGCCGCGGTATCCCAGTTACCGCGAAGGGTATGAGATGCTGGGGCTCAGCCAGCAACCGAAGGCGGGAGACAAAGCCGCTGAAGGCGTTTGAGATTTGTGTCGCGCTGGCTTGGGTGCGCGCGTTCAACTCGACGCTCCTTTAACCAATCAACCCACTGAATCATGGCCGGTCTAGGCAAACTCGTTAAACAGGCGGAGAAGATGAAGCGCGGCATCGAGTCGCTGCAGACGCAGCTCGACGCCAAGGAAATCGAAGTCACCAGCGGCGGCGGCGCGGTGAAGGTAAAGATCAGCGGTTCGGGTAAGTTTCTCAGCATGACGCTCGATCCGGAGTTCTTGAAGGAAGACTCGAAGCTCGTCGCCGATACGGTGCTCGCCGCCGTGCAGGATGCCGCGAAGCAGTCCAAGGACTACAACGAAGCGGAGATGCAGAAGATCACCGGCGCGTTTCAGATGCCCGGGCTCTTCTGAGGACGAGGCCGTGTTGGGTTGAGCAAGCGGTCGGAGTTGGAGGGCGGCGAGCGAACGAGGACTCGTGCCGCTCTTTCGTGTCTGTGACTCCACGCGCCTCTTAACGGATCAGCATCTCCGAACCCGAACCTCCAAACTTCCCATCTTGTGACGCCCGCGTTTGAGAAGCTGCAGAAGCACCTGAAGCAACTGCCGGGGCTGGGCTTCCGGTCGTCGGAGCGGATCGCGCTGCACCTCCTGGTCGAGAAGCCGTCGCGGCTACCGGAACTGGTGCGCGCGCTCGAGGAAGCGGCGGGCTCGGTCCGGCGTTGCTCGCGCTGCGGCAATCTGGCGGAAGGCGAACTTTGCCCGATCTGCGCGGACGAGAAGCGCGACAAGAGCAGCGTTTGCGTGGTCGAGCACGTGCCCGATCTGGTGGCGCTGGAGCGCAGCGGAGCCTTTCGCGGCACCTATCATGTGCTGCACGGCAAGCTGTCGCCGATCCATGGCGTCGGCCCGGCTGATCTCAACCTGGCCGCGCTGCGCGAGCGGATCGACTCAGGCGAGATCGCGGAATTGATCCTCGCCCTCCCCAACGACGTGGAAGGCGAGGCGACCTGCCACTACGTGACCGAACACCTGCCGGCGGACCGCGAGGTGCGCGTGACGCGCATCGGTTTCGGGCTGCCGAGCGGGGGCGGGGTGCTGTATGCGGATGCCATCACGCTGAAGAGCGCACTGGAAGGCCGGCGGGGATATAAGTAAGTGGAAGGACCCTGCTTGAAATCCGAACAAGAGTAAGAACACGATCATGAGCACGATAGCGGGGCGACGGGAGAGGGAGAGTTTCCGATTCCGTTCGCGCTCATGATCGTACTCTCGGAAGTGGGCGTGAGGTCCAATGGACGAATAGCCCCGCAGCGGGATGGTGGTTTGCACTTGGGCAGGGAGAAGGCACCCGCCAAACAACTCCTCTGTTCTTTGTGCCCTTCGCGGGCGTGATATATCGTCTATTATGTTTGATTTAGGGAGTGGCGAGAGACTGATACCCAGCCTCGATACCCTCCTAAATGAATACTACTCCGGAATGGTTTCGTGAGACCGCTTGGCCCGCAGGTCTCTATCTTCGCAGCTCCAGCGGCATGTACCATGCCCGTTATCGGTTTAACGGAACACGCACGTTTCACGCTTACGAGACGGACGTGTTTATCGTCGCTAAATTGAAACACGCGAAGTTCATGGCGACGTGGGTAAGCGAGGCGACCTTGACGGGACGAACTACCCGCCGGCGACGATGGCGAGGTGATCTTCGGGTTTGTGCAAGGTCGGATAGAGGCGCGGTTGGCGACGACGTGCCTTGAGTAGGCCACCGAGACGTTCGACCGGTTTGGGTTCCGGGCGTACTTGCGGCAGAATCCCGTGCGGGGGTCTAAGCTCGGTTTGCCGTGCCCACGCATTTATTGCTTCCCTAGAAAATCTGTCACGAACAGGTTGCGAGTCCTCGGATAGAAATATGGCAAATCCTCCCCCGTCCGACCCTCTAGAGCCGTCACCACGATGGTTCATTCTAGCCGCCTCGTTCGCCTTGGCCGGATTCGCGTGGTTCCTCTGGGCGCACACTGCGGCCACGGCCGGTGGCGCCGACTCCTCCGGCTACCTCAACAGCGCCAGGCTGCTCGCTGAGGGGCGGCTCCAAACAGAGCTGCGCTTACCACCTGAAATCAGCCAACTCGCGGCAGGGGAACGCAACGCGTTCACGCCTCTTGGCTTTCAGCCAGCCTTCGAACCAGCCTTTATTTCTCCTACGTACCCGACAGGCCTTCCGCTTCACTTTGCGCTCGCCTCACGTCTATTCGGCTGGGGTGTCGCGGCACCCCTCGTTGTCGTGGTCTGCGCGGTTGCCGCCGTGTGGCTCTGTTTCCTCGTCGGTAGGGAGGCGGGAATTTCTACGGCTCTTGCCGCGGCCGGTGCCGTCATCCTGGGGGCATTCCCGGTATTCTTGTTCTCCTCGATACAGGCGCTCAGCGACACGCCCGCCACCGCCTGGTGCCTTGCCACCCTTTACTTCGCATTGCGCGCGCGCCGCGCTTCTGGGTGGGCTTGGGCCTGCGGCCTGGCCTTCTCGGTCGCTGTGCTCGTGCGTCCCACTAACCTCGTTTTCGCGCCGGCCCCGTTGATCCTGCTCGGATTCAATTTCCCCCGCCTCCTCCGCTTCGCTCTAGCTGGTCTGCCTGCCGCCGCGTGGCTCGCCTTCTACAACACGCACCAGTACGGCGGACCTTTCCTGTCGGGGTATGGCGATATTGCGTCCCACTTTGTTGCGAGCTACGGCTGGCCGACCCTGATCCATTTCGCAAAGTGGCTCGCCGCTTTGCTTCCATCGGTTGTGCTCGTGCTGCCGTTCTTTGCGTTGGTGCGCAGTGCGCCGCATCGCCGCGCCGCTCTCGCGCTGGCCATGGGCTTCGCGACGCTCGCCGGCCTCTACCTCTTTTACGACATTTCGCACGAAGTGTGGTGGTGCCTGCGTTTCATCCTCCCCGTAGTGCCGGCCCTGATCCTCTGCGCGCTGCTTGGCGTCGAGACGCTCGCGCGCGGGTTCGGCCGGCGCTGGCCCAGCGCTTTCCGCCCCGCGTTCGCCTGCGCGCTCGGCGTGTGGGCCGTGGCCAGCTCGCTCGCGTGGACGCCGAGCCTCGGCGTCTTCATGATCCAGCGTTACGAGCAGGCCTATGAGGATGCGGCGCTGGCCGCCAAAGCCGCTTTGCCTCCGGACGCGCTCGTGGCGTGCTTTGCTTTCAGCGGCTCGCTCTATTTCTACACTCCCATGTCCATCGTAAGGTCCGATATCGTTGAGCCGCACGATTTCACGCGCTACTCCGGGACTGCCCGCGCGGCAGGACGCGCCGTTTGTGCCGTTGTGTTCGACTTCGAGGAGGAAGAGCTGCGCCGACGCTGTCCTGGGAAATGGAAGCGGGTAGGAGGGGTCGCAAACGTCGGTTTCTGGAAGCTGGAATGAGGCCGATTCGGGCGCTTTTGGCGGTGCGCTGGCCGCTCGCCGGCTTCGCTGCCGCTGTCCTGTTTCTCGCGCTCGTGGCGCGCTTCTGGCATCCCGTCTACGCCTTCACGTCCTTCTACCAGCTCGACGTGCCGGATGGCTTCCCGAAGATCTCTGCGTTCAGCGAACTGCCGGTCTACGTCCATTTCAACATGGGGGGCTACGACGGGCTCTACTACGCTCAGCTCGCGCACGATCCGACCCTGCGCGACCCGGAACTCCGGACGGCGATGGACGACTTCTCCTACCGCGCCAGGCGCATACTCGCGCCGGCGCTCGCATGGCTTCTCGGCGCCGGACAGCCGCGCTGGATCATCCACACCTACGCGCTTCTCAACGTGGCCGCTTGGCTCGTCCTGGCCGCCGTCTTGTGGAGGATTCTCAAGGTCGACTCGTTCCGGGGATGGTTCGCCTGGATGGGCCTGCTCTTTTCGGCGGGCGCGCTTTGCAGCGTACGGCTGGCACTGACAGATGTCCTGGCGGTGCTGCTGATCGCGGCTGCACTCCATGCAGCGGACCGGCAGCGCGGGCGTCTTGCCGTGGCCCTGGTCGCGGCATCGTCGTTGGCTCGGGAAACCGGCGTCCTCGCCGTCGCAGGTCTTTGCCAGGCCCCATGGATCTCGCGCAAGAACATCCTCCGAGTGGCGCTCGCGGCCGCGCCACTCGCGGCGTGGTTCGCATACGTCCGCTTCCAGGTGGGCCCGGGCAACCCCGGCTGGGGAAATTTTACGATGCCCGTCGCAGGCCTCTTGGAGAAGTGGCGCGAGTCATTCGGCGCCCTTGGCACAGTCGCCGACAAGCAGATCGCGTGGGGCACCTTCCTCGCCACGATCGCGATTACAGCGCAGGCGGTCTTTTTCCTCACCCGTTGGGCAATGACCGATCGCTGGTGGCGCTTGGGAATTTCCTATACGGTCCTTTTGCTCCTGTTGGGCACCGCTGTGTGGGAGGGATTTCCGGGGGCGGCCACCCGCGTGCTTCTCCCCCTGCATCTTGCGTTCACCGTGTTCGCGCATCGCGCTCGGGCTTCCTTCTGGTGGCTTATCCTTGGCAACCTGTCGCTCTTCTCCGGGCTGGTGACGCTCCGGGATGTGCCGAGAGAGCCGAGCGAGCTCGTCGCCCAGAATCTTGGCCCCACCGTAGCCGTCGTGCGCTTCCAAGGAGGCTGGTTCGCCCGGGAGTCCGACCGCCGGCACGTCTGGCTCTGGAGCGACCAGCGCGGCCTGCTCGACCTGGAGACGATTCCGCCCTCCGCTCAACCGCTGCGGATGGATTTCTCTCTCCGCAGTCTCACGCCTCGCAGGGTCATACTTCGCGTCGAAGGCAAGGAGCTCTGGCGTGGAGAGATCGGCCCTGCCCGCACTCATCACTCCGTAATATTACCTGCCGCGCTGCCGAGGCACACCGAACTCGAATTCTCGACCGACACGCCGCCGACGCTCGAGAGTCCCGCCCCCGGAGCACGGCCCCTGGCCTTCGCTCTCTATAGCATTCGCGTCTCGCTCGGTCCCTAAGCGTTCCGATTCGGGCTTGTTTCGGCGTCGCAGTCAGTCCCGCCGCGGGGCCTCCGGGACGCGCCGGGCGGCTACGTTTTGCCGAAAGGCCCTGCGCAGTATCCAGAAAAGCCCTACGAGGTCGAGCGCGGGGCGCACGGCCATTGCCTTGAAGCCATACTTCGAGACCCCGGAAACGCAACGCCGAGCGAGGAAAGGGTCTGGTAGAGCTCGGTCAGCGGCGACTCGGCGCTTTCCTCCTCGTTGAAGAAGGGGACCACCACCGAAAGCTCGATCGCTTGGTTATCGTGTAAGCTCATTGCATCGAATGCCGGCAACCGCGAAGGTCTGTCCGGAAGAGTCGAAATGAAATCATTGGGTTGTGGTCGCGAGCATCTTGACCCACTCGGTGTAAGACTCGGGCGACAGGCCCCGTCCGATCGCGGCGTCTAGCGACTCCGATGCGAACCGCACGCCCCGCAGGTCGAGCCGACGCGAGATTACCGCTCCCTTCTCGTCGACGTAGAGGACGAACCCTTCAGTGGATTCCTTCAGCACGACTGCGGGCTGCAACTCGTCGAACCAGCGCTCCGGCCGGACGTAGTTCCCCGGCCGCACGATGATCTTGGAGGAAGGCGGCAGATCCATGAACGGCGGCGAGGCGCCCGCCGGCATCGACCAAGCCATAAGGAGGGCCGTCTCGAACTTCTCGGGCACCGCTGTGATTAGAACATACGAACCATGCCCCGGCGCTAGCGCCGCATGCACCCGGCCCAACACGTCGCGCGAGATGGAGCCAGCTTTAGCCCAAGGGCGAAGGACGAGTACGTGACTCATCGCTAGTGGGATTATGGAAGCGCAAAGAACGAGGTACCTCACGCGAGGCATTGTGCACAGCATGCCAAGCGACACGGCCAGCCCCACCGACGGAAAATATAGGTGTCGGGGGGTAAAGTACCCGACCACCATCAGCGGCACGAGGGTGAACAGGTACCATATCACCGAAAAGAACAGGACGCACGCCCAGGTCCACGACCGCGCGATCCGCACGGCGAGCAGCGCCACGAGGCCGATGCCCACGGAGGCGATCCAGATGCGCTTCGCCGTTGCGACGGCAGGAGGGCTCGCCCATTCCTCCAGGCCGTTCAGGGGGAGAATGGGAACGAGCCAGGACAAGTGGCTAGCGTGGCGATGCCAGGCATTGATATCGTTCCAGGCATTGGCGCCGGCGGCCTCGGCACCGAACGCTTTCGTCCGGCAGAACGCATAGACCCCGAATAAAACTATCGAGCCGCCCAATACGATCCCGCGGCGCTTCCACGCGGTCGCCCCGGCGCTAAAGTCCAGCATGAGCCATTTCGACAGGACGATAAGGGGGGCGAGCATGCAGAACTCCTTCGAAAAGAGCCCGACGAAAATTGCGATCAGGCCCGTGACGGCGAACGCTACCCGCCCCGACTCCGAGTAGCGTTCGCAGCAGACGATGAAGACGAGCGCCGCTACTGTGCCGAGGAGGTCCACCCGGCCGGTGATCCATGTCACCGGCTCGACGTGGGCGGGATGGAGCGCGAATATCAGGCCTGCGGATACGGCCGCGAAGAGGCTGCCTCGGGAGTATCGCCACGTCATTAGCGCGACCAATCCTACCGCAGACAGGTGCAGGAGCATGTTGGTGACCCTGTATCCCACCGGGTTTCCGCCGTAGAGCCGGGAATCGATAATGAAGGACAGCGCCGCGAACGGGCGTAACTCCCGAAGTGGAAATCCCCACACTCCGCCGGACCATTCCTTCGTGAAGAGGGCGGGCCATTCGCTAATCTTTAGGCGGGAGAAACGGGCGATGTAAGTGAAGTCGTCGGCCAAGAAGCCGCCCAAGAGGCTCGGCAAGAACGCGAGGAATCCGGCTGCAAGCACCGCCACCAGGGCGATTCTCGGCATAGCCCAGCCATGATCGCCGTTTTCCGATGTCATGCCTCATCGATTCGCCTTACGAGGCCACTTGCAAGCACCCAAAGCGGCTTCACGCGAGACCCCTGCTTAGGAGATCGAGGCCTCAATGCGAACCAGTGCCGCTGAACATCTCCTTCCGTAACTGTTCTCTATAGCGCGGTATATTTGCTGAATCGAAAGGAGAGTGGGGGACCTTATTATATACAAATATCTGCGGAGTCTTTTTCAGTCAGGCTACTAACCTGATTCCTCATGGACGGCGGTGAGTGATGTGTTGCGCACGCTGGTCGACTCAACGACTCCGCTGGCGGCAAGTCGTGCCTACCTTACTCGCAGGCGACCTGTGCCGCGTGCAAACGTAACCTTCAGCGCGTACAACGGCTGACGATTAAGAAACGATTTTCTCTCGCTTCGCAGTTAAGCCCACTTGGCGCTTTATTTGGTTCACGACCGATGTCGATATCCCGAAATTTCGCCCTATTTGTTCCGCGGTTCACGCTCCTGTGCCAAGGCATCGACGACCTTCTTGCGGAGGTCAGCGTTGATCACCTTGCGCCGGCGGGAATTGAAGTCCGGACTTTCGGCACTACCGCTATTAGCACGAAGGCCTCCTTGCATCTTTGCAGAGGCGTATTTTGAAAGGACGAGGATAACCACCTTCATCGGGCGCACGCGGCCAATTCTTGGGATTCGACTTGTCGAAGCGGCCCGTGCTCCCCACGCTCATCGTTGCTTCGTCAGTTATCTGCGCCGGTAGTTCATCGGTAGAACGTGGGCTTCCCAAGCCTGAGAGGAGGGTTCGATTCCCTCTCGGCGCACCATCCATCGTGGTTTCTCAACGCCGTGATTAACGCGGCGCCCCGAGCATGTGGTGTCCCCATTCTGATCAAGAAGTTGATGCGGGTAATTCAACACCGGAGCATATCGTTCCACTCTCCCTTGGCAAAACCAGACCGGGCAGGACTTAAGCAATCTGCCTTTTACCTCTGAAGACTGCTCCAGATAGAAACATTGACTCGCCCTGATTTTGGGGTTGTTCTCTAGCGGCTATTATGTGGGCTTCTCAAGCCTGAGAGGTGGGTTCGATCCCGCCGCCCGCACCAGTTTTCGTCATCCCCAACAATAACACCTATGAAAAAGTCCTCCAAATTCCTCGCTGCCATCGTGGCGATCTCGTTCATCGCTGCCGGCGCCCTCTTCGCCGCTGACGAAGCCAAGCCCGGCAAGTGCTGCGCCAAGGCCACCTCCGAAGGCAAGACCTGCAGCCACCCGTGCTGCGTCGAAGCCACCAAGAAGGGCGACAACTGCACCAAGTGCGGTGGCTCGGGCAAGATCTCGACCAAGGCCGACGCCAAGAAGTAAGCCGGCCAGCGTCGCAATCGACGCCCCGAACTTTCCGAACCGCGTGCCGCAAGGTGCGCGGTTTTTTGTTTTGGGAGAAGTGGGGGAGATATCGCCACGCCTTGACATCCTACATATGCCACCGGTAGACGCTCTTGGTATCCCATGGCTTCCGGAAAATCCGATCTCCTGCAGGGCACGCTGGATCTTCTCATTCTCAAAGTCGTCGCGCTGGGGCCGATTCACGGCTATGCCATCGCGGCGCGGATTCGGCAGATCTCGTGCGAGGTGCTGCAGATCCAGCAGGGTTCGCTGTATCCCGCACTGCACCGGCTGGAGACCAAGAAATGGCTGCGCGCGGAGTGGCGGGAGACCGAGAGCGGACGGGAGGCGAAGTTTTACGCCCTGACCGAGGCGGGGCGAAAACAGCTCAAGCTCGAGGAGGCGGACTGGGCGCAGATCTCGACGGCCATCGGACTGGTCTTGCGCACCACGAGCTGACGATACGATGCGCGGCCTCGCATCATTTTTCCGCCGGCGGCAGCGAGAGCAGGAGCGGGAACTGGAGAAGGAGCTCCGGTTTCACCTGGAGGAGCAGATCCGGGCCAACCTCGCGCAAGGCATGAGTGCGGACGAGGCGCGGCGCGCGGCCGCGCTCGAGTTTGGCGGGCTGGAGCAGATCAAGGAGGAATGCCGCGACGAGCGGCGATGGCTCTGGCTCGAGCAGCTCGGGCAGGACTTGCGCTATGCGCTGCGGCAGGTGCGGCGGTCTCCGTGGTTTTCGACGGTCGTAGTGCTCACGCTGGCGCTGGGCATCGGCGCGAGCACGGCGATCTTTTCGGTGGTGAATTCGGTCCTGTTGCGCCCGATCCCATATCCGAACTCGGAGCGGATTGTCGCCGTGCGCGAAACGCGGACGGCGGGTCGCTCCAATCTGCCGGTCTCGCCGGCCAACTACCATGCGTGGAGCCGTGAATCGGAGGAAGTCTTCGAGGCCATCTATGCCGAGCGGGTGAGCGGCTTCAACCTCACGGGCGTGGGCGAGCCGAGGCTCGTGCGCGCCGCCGCCGATACCGACCGCTACTTCGCGACGCTCGGGGTGCAGCCGGCGCACGGCCGGGCCTTCGTCGCCGAGGAGTACGAGTCGGGGAAAGATCGTGTGGTGATTCTCAATCACGGTTTCTGGCAGCGGCAGCTGGGCGGCCGGCCCGAGGCGGTGGGCGAAACGCTGCGGCTCGATGGGAAGCCGTACACGATCGTGGGCATCATGCCCGCCGATTTTCAGCGCGATGGGGGGAAGGAACTGCTCCTGCCGCTGGCCTTCACGCCGAAGAGCGCGGAGCAGGCGGACGCAAACTATCTCTCGGTTTTCGCCCGGTTGAAGCCGGGCGTGACCGTCGAGCAGGCAGGCGCACGGCTGGCCGCGGTCGCGCGCGAGCGGGCGGAAAAATTTCCCGCGACCAATCGCGACCGCGGCGTCTCGGTGGTATCGATTCTCGAGAATCGCACGAATGATTCCCGCCCGCTGCTCTTCACGCTCGCCGGCGCCGTGATGGTGCTGCTGCTGATCGCATGCACCAACGTGGCGAATCTCCTGCTCGTCCGCGGCGCCGCGCGCGAAAAGGAAATGAGCGTGCGGATCGCGCTCGGCGCGACGCGCGGGCGGATCATCCGGCAGTTGCTGGTCGAGAGCCTGCTGCTCTCGCTGAGTGGTGCGGTCCTCGGCCTGGGCGTGGCGAAAGTCGGGCTGAAACTTCTCCTCGCGCGCCTGCCCAATGCGCTGCCGCGGCCACCTTTTGAGATCGTCCTGGACGAGCGTGCCGTGGTGGTGGCGCTCGGCCTGGCGGTGATCACTGGTTTGGGTTTTGGGCTGGTGCCGGCGCTGCAAGGCTCGCGGAGCCGACGACTCGGCGCTCCTATGCCCGCCGAAACCGGCGGCGTGCTGGGGCGGGCGAAGCGACATCTGGCACGCCATGGCTTCGTGATCGCGGAGATCGGCCTCGCCCTGCTGCTCCTGAGCGGAGCGGGCCTGCTCGTCCGCAGTTTTGCCCGCATCGCGGCCTTCGATCCGGGCTTCAATCCGAAGGGGGCGCTCGTCGTTGGCGTGCCCATGCCGCGCGAAAAATACGAGGCCCCCGGGAAGCGACTCGCGTTTATGGACGCCGTGGCGGAGCGCTTCCGTGCGCTGCCGGGGGTGAGCGCCGTGGGCATCACGCAGTCGCTGCCGCTCTCGGCCGAAGGCGTGATCGGTCTGGAGATTGAGGGGCGTGATGTCCCCGCCAGCGGGCTGGCGGTTGCGAGACCGTTTGTGGTGTCGCCGGAGTATTTTGGCGCGGCTGAGATCAGTCTCCTCGCGGGGCGGGGTTTTGCGGCGACGGACCGCGCGGGTGCGGTGCCAGTCGCGATCGTCAGCCAGAGTGCGGCGGCGGAGTTTTTTCCGGGCATCGATCCGCTCGGGCAGCGGGTAAAGCTGGGTCGCGGCCCTGCCGCGTGGCGTGAGATCGTCGGCGTGGTTGCGGATGTGAAGCCCTATGGCGTGGAGCGGGAGACGACGCCGCAGATCTACACGACCTTTGCGCAAACCCCTTCGCTGGGCGCGTACTTCATCGTCCGGGCGGGAGATTCGATGCGAGCCGAAGTCTTGCGGCAGGAGGTCT
This sequence comes from Verrucomicrobiota bacterium, assembly GCA_040386765.1. Lineage (GTDB taxonomy): Bacteria > Verrucomicrobiota > Verrucomicrobiia > Opitutales > Opitutaceae > ER46. The sequence continues at coordinate 69,562 of JAZKEV010000063.1, forward strand.
ACGCGGTGGATCCGGATCAGCCAGTGATGGTGGAGCGATTCACGGCGCTCCTCATGCGCTCCTTTGCGCGCCAGGAGTTTGCCATGATGCTCTTCGCAGTGTTCTCGGGGATGGCGCTCCTCTTTGCGGCAGTCGGCATCTATAGCGTGGTGGCATTTTCGGTGGCGCGACGCACGAGCGAGTTCGGGATTCGGATCGCGCTGGGAGCGCGGCCGGTGGACCTGTTTCGCTTTGTCCTCTCGGAGGCCGGAAAGATCGCGGCGTGCGGCATCGCATTTGGAGTGCTTTGCACTCTCGCGGTCGGGCGCGTCACGCAGGCGTATCTGGACGGAGCGACGGTAAGCGATCCGCTGATGTTTGCGACGATCGCGGCGCTGCTCTTTGCCGTCGCGCTGACGGCTTCCCTGGTGCCCGCGCGGCGGGCCATGAAGATCGATCCGCTCCACGTGCTGCGAGCCGAGTAGCCGTGCGACGGATCGCGGTCGAAGTCGTGGCGGCGGAGATGGGCGCGGCGTTCCGCTTCGGAAGGCTCGCGCAGCGGGCCCAAGCCGCGCCGGTGTTGCGCGGTGCCTGGGTGCGCGAGGAGGGCGCAGCGGAGGCGACGTTCTTCGCGTTGGAGAACTATGCCGGGCTGTGGACGACGTTGCACCGGGCCGACGAAGTGATTACGTGGAACGGAAATCGCGGCGCGCTGCTGGTGCTGCGGCGGTTATTTGGCGCGAAGTATTTTCCCATCCGACGGGATGCTGTCGGCCTCGCGTGGGGCACGCACATCGATCTCTGCGCCATCATCGAAGCCGAGCGCCGGCTCACGCACCGGATCAGTCTGGCCAAGGCGATCAAGCTGACTTTTGGCGAAGAGGTGCGGGAGCGCCGGGCGCTGAAGAAGATTGCGGCAGAGGAGCGGATTCGGCGTGGCCGGGTGACGGTCGACCAGGTGATGAAGCTTTGGAGTGCGTATCGCCATGGCGACGGACTGTCGCTGCAGGGTGGGCCGGTGCTGTTTCATCCGGATAATGAACAGGCGGGGATGGTGGAGGTGAGAGGCGCGCGGAAGCGATAGGGTGGGCAGAGGAGAGGTGAAGGGAGCGGGGTGAGGACGGAGGTTCGGGGAGGCTGGAGGGGAGGGCACGCGGCGAGGGATGTGAACCTCGATACCTTGACATCCTACATATATGATAGGTAGACACTCTAGGTGTTTAAGCCGTGAACACTTTTCGACCGACGTTGTGGTTTCTTCCGCGCGGGCTGCGCGTTTGTGGTGTGCTCCTGATGTTGCCGATGATCCTGGCGGGGTGTGTGTCGTCGGGTTCGTGGCCGCATGAGGTCACGGTCTACTCGTATGTCACGGCGTCGGGTCGAAACGTGTCAGCGGCGACCTCGGATCGTCCAGTGTCGTGCCTCTTGGTCGACGGCGGTTATCGGGAGATTGGGGACACGCCGCGGTCGGGCGGACGCCATGCCTTGGATCCCTCGCGGATAGCGGCGCTGCTTCACGAAGGACTGGCGGGAAATCACTACCGCTGTATCGGGAAAAAAGATACGGTTCCAGCGCTGGTGGTGGTCTTCCACTGGGGGCACGCCGCGCCGGAGTCGTTTCAGGAAGAGCGACGCACGCCGAGCATGGCGGATCTGCAGATGCTCGATCTGGTGGGCGGTCGCGGGCTGGCGAATGCCGATCTCAAATCCGAGCGGCAGGCGATCTTCAGCGCGACGACGGAGGAGCGCTTTTTCGTGAGCGTGGCAGCGTATGCTTACGCCGAGGGCGCGGCGGAGAATATCGGGGAGCTGCTCTGGCGGACCCAGATGAGCGTCCGCACCGATGGACTGGTGGCGGAGCAGGCGATGCCGATGCTCACCGCGATCGGCGGAACGTTCTTCGGCCGTGAAACTCCGCTCCCGCGCCGGATCGATGTCAGCGTCACCGGAGTTCTCCGGCGACGTGCGGTGAGCCAGCGGTAGCGTGAGAGTTGTCCGCAAAGTTTGAGATGGAGGGGGGCCTCTCCAAGGCCTGAGCGAAGGTTTGTACTATTTGCGGTGACGCCGTCCGTAACCGAAGAAATCTCGTCACGCCGTGCGAGCACTGCGACGATGCATGCCGTGGCGATGACCGTATCCATCCATGGCTGATACCGATTTCAAGGCGATCGCAGCGCGGCAGAGAGCCGCCATCGAAGAGCTCTATCGGTCGCTCAAGCAGGCCGACTTCGGCTTTGAAAAGCCGAGGGAAGCTTTCCTGCCACCTTCTCCCGACACAGAAAAGATTTTGCAGCGTTTCGCTGCGAATGGATGTCCGCTGCCGGAGGCTGTAGCGGAGTTTTATCGGCAGATCGGCGGCGTGAATTTCATTGGCTGGTCGTCGGATTGGGACGACGACGAGTACCCGGATGCGTTGAACGTCGATACGTTGGAGTTACTCTTGGAGAATTTTGAAGAATGCTACCTGGAGGATCGCGCGGCCATGGACGAGGCTTATGGCGGATTCTATTTATCGTTCTGCCCTGATTTTCTGCACAAACAGGATATCAGCGGAGGCGAGGCCTATGGGTTTGTGCTGCCGACTAAGGATGCGGACCCGAAAGTGAACGGCATACCATGGGACTTTCGTTTCACGGAATATATCGACTTCGCGATTGAGAATGGAGGCTTCCCCGGCATCGGATTTTGGAGGTATCGGATCGGTGGCGACAGTGCGCGTGACGATGAGGACGAGCGTCGCTAGGCACCTCGCGGCAGGGTAAAAGAAAAGAGCCGCCGAAGTACGGCGGCTCGTAGTGAAAACCTCGACGTTTAGACGTCGGCCGAGACGTGCTCTTCGCGGAGATTCCGCCAGCGTGCGAGCACCCGGCGGTAGATATCGTCCGGTGCGAGGCCGTAGGAGGCGCGGAGGATTTCGTTGCTCGTGCCGTGCTCCACGAATTTGTCGGGCCAGCCGATGCGTTCGACGGCGGTCGGGCAATCGCCGTCCTGCAATGCTTCGAGGACCGCGCTGCCAAAACCGCCGGCGAGGACGTGATCCTCCATCGTGACGAGGAGGGGGATGCACGCTGCGTGACTAAGGAGCAGCGTGCGATCGAGCGGCTTCACGAAGCGCGCATTCACGACGCCGACGGAGAGGTGCTCTTCCTTCGCGAGGCGTTCGGCGAGCTTCAGCGCATCCTGCACCATGCTGCCGAGGGCCCAGATCATGAGATTGGAACCTTCGCGCAGGACCTCGGCGTGGCCGATGGGGAGTGCGGCGGGCTGCTCTTTGATTTTTACGCCGGTGCCGGAGCCGCGCGGATAGCGGATGAAGCCGGGGCCGGAGAGCTGCAGCGACGTGTGTAGCATGTCGACGAGCTCATCCTCGTCCTTCGGCTGCATCACCACGGCATTGGGCACGCAGCGGAGATACGAGATATCGAAGAGGCCGTGGTGCGTGGGGCCGTCGTTGGGCGAGAGGCCCGCGCGATCCATACAGAAGGTGACGGGCAGGCTTTGCAGCGCCACGTCGTGGATCACCTGGTCGTAGGCGCGCTGGAGGAAGGTCGAGTAGATCGCGCACACGGGGCGGAAACCCTTAGTAGCAAGGCCCGCGGCGAAGAGCACGGCATGCTCCTCGGCGATGCCGACATCGAAGAACTGGGCGGGCACGCCAGCGGCGAGGTGTGAGAGGCCGGTGCCGCTGGGCATGGCGCCGGTGATGCCGACGATATTCTTGTTGGCCTTGGCAAAGCGCGTGAGCGCCTGGCCGAAGACATCCTGGTAATTGGGCGCGGCGCCGGGCGCGGCCTTCTTGCTCTCGCCGGTGACGGGATCGAAGGGCGAGGCGCCGTGGAACTTTTCCGGGTAGGCGACGGCGGCCTCGAGGCCCTTGCCCTTTTTGGTGAGGATGTGGACGAGCACCGGCACATCGCAGTGCTTGGCGAACTCGAGGTTCTTCTGGAGCGCGTCGAAATCGTGGCCATCGACCGGCCCAAGATAGCGGAGGCCGAACTTCTCGAAGAGGGAGGACTCGACGAAGAAGTCCTTCGTCTCGCGCTTCCACTTCGTGTAGACCCGATTCATCTCCACCCCGGCCGGGAAGCTCTTGAAGAAGGCCTCCACATCGTGGTGCAGCTTGTTGTACGTCTTGCTGGTGCTGATCCGGTTGAGATAGCTGGAGATCGCCCCGACGTTCTTCGCGATGGACCACTCGTTGTCGTTGAGGATGACGATGAGGCGTTTGGTCGAGCTGACGACGTTGTTGAGCGCCTCGAGCGTGACGCCGCAGGTGAAGGCGGCGTCGCCGCAAAACGCGACGACATGCTCGCCCGTGCCGCGGAGATCGCGCGCCGTGGCCATGCCGAGCGCGGCGGAAAGGGCGGTGCCGGCATGCCCGGCGCCGAAGGCATCGTGCGGGCTCTCGCTGCGATAAAGGAAACCGCTCGCGCCGCCGGATTGGCGCAGCTTCTTGAAGAAGTCGCCGCCGCGGCCGGTGAGGAGCTTGTGCACGTAGCCCTGATGGGCGACGTCGAAGACAAACTGATCCTCGGGAGAATTGAACACGCGGTGGAGCGCGACGGTGAGCTCCACGACGCCGAGATTGGGTCCGATGTGGCCTCCGTTCTTCGCCGTCACGGCGATGAGCTCTTCACGAATCTCGCGAGCGAGTTGTGGAAGCTGCGCGGGGGCGAGCGCCTTGACATCGTCCGGGCCGCGAATGGACGCGAGCAACCGGGGCGAGGGCGTGGAGGACGGTTCGTTCATTCAGGTACGTGGGAGCGCGAGGCGTCAGGTATCGCGGACGGCTTCGAATTTCTCGAAGGCGATGGAGCCATCCTTCTGTTTCTTGAGCTGCTCGATCTTCAGTTCGGCATCCTTCAGCCGGGTTTCGCAGACTTTCAGCAGCTTGGTGCCCTCTTCGAACTTGGCAAGAAGCTCCGCGAGCGGGACTTCACCCGATTCCATCGATTCGACGATGGTTTCGAGTCTGCCCAGCGCGGTTTCGAAAGAGAGTTTGGCATCCAATGCTTCCACGTAACTCACGATGGACTGGCGCGGGCCTATTTCAAACTATCTTTGGGTAGGGATTTGCCCGCCCGGTGGGTCCAAACTGCCCCGTTTTGAGGCACTTCGCCGGGTGATTTGCATGCCTGCCGGAGGATGGAAATGCCTTTTGGGCTGGCGGCTACGGGTGTTTTGCATGGATTGAGACGATGGCTCTCGTTCTCTCGATCACTGCAGTTCTCATAGTGCTGCGGCTGATCGCCGACCTCACCCTGTCTGCCCTCAACCGCGCGGAAGTGCGCCGGAATGCCGAAAAGGCGCCGCCGGGGGTAGCCGCGATCATGGATGCGCCGACTTACCAGAAATCGGTCGCTTATACGCTGGAGAAGTCGCGCTTCGGAGTGGTGACGGAGATCTTCGACACCTTGGTGCTGGCGCTCGTGATCTTCGGCGGGGTGCTGCCGGCGCTCTACTCTTATGTCGTGGGGTGGGGCGGGCCGGAAGCGGTCTGGAGCCGCACGCTTTTCATTCTCATCGCGGGTGTGCTGCTTTCGATCCCCTCGCTGCCCTTCGAATGGTGGGAGCAGTTTCGCCTCGAGCAGAAGTTCGGTTTCAACAAGAGCACGGCCGGTCTCTGGATCATGGACAAGATCAAGGGCTTGCTCGTGATGTTCGCGATCGGCTTTCCGTTGCTCTTTGCGCTGCTCTGGGTGGTCGGCTGGGCGGGCAGCACGTGGTGGATCTGGGCCTTTGCGCTGATGTTCGGCTTTCAGATCCTGATGCTGATCCTCTACCCGAAGGTCATCCTGCCGCTCTTCAACAAGCTGACGCCGCTGCCCGAGGGCGACCTGCGCACGCGCTTGCTGGCGCTAGGCGATCGCACCGGCTTTCAGGCCAAGGCCATTGAGGTGATCGATGGCTCGAAACGCTCCGGCCACTCCAATGCGTACTTCACCGGGTTCGGCCGCTTCCGCCGTATCGTGCTCTTCGATACGCTCATCGCGCAGCTCACGCCCGAGGAGCTCGAGGCCGTGCTGGCGCACGAGATCGGTCACTACCGGCGCGGGCACATCCCAAAGATGATCGCGATGTCGGCGCTGATGATGTTCGGCGGCTTCGCGGCGATCGCGTGGCTGGCGCAGAGCACGTGGTTCAACCGCTCGTTCGGGTTCCCTCCGGGCGAGATCGCGCCGTCGTTCCTCCTCTTCGGCCTGTTGAGCGGGCTGGTGACCTTCTGGTTCGCGCCGGTGGGCAACCTGCTGTCGCGGAAATACGAATATGAAGCGGATGCGTTTGCCCGTGACGCCATGGGCGGACCGACCTCGATGATCGGCGCGCTGCGCAAACTGGCGCAGAAAAACCTCACCAATCTGACGCCGCACCGCTGGTTCAGCGGCTTCTACTATTCGCACCCGACGCTGGTGGAGCGCGAAGCGGCGTTAGTGAAGGCGAGTTAACGGAGCACGAGGCGGCTAAATGATAACCAGGGTCGCTGCCGCAGAATGTAGTTATATAGAGAAGGGCGCGCGCCGAGTGGCCGGATGGATGGCGCTGCTCATCTGCGTGGTCGTCGCCGCCCGCGCCGAGACGCTTACCATCGCGACCTACAATGTGGAGAACTACGGTCCGGCCAGCCGGATGACCGAGGCGGGCTACCGTAAAGACTATCCGAAACCGGAGCCCGAAAAACTGGCGCTGCGCACGGTGATTCGCGGGCTCGCCGCCGATGTGCTGGTGCTTCAGGAGATGGGCGCGTCTGTCTATCTCGACGAACTCCGCCGCGACTTAAAGGCTGAGGGCCTCGATTACCCGCACGCTGTCGTGGCCTCGGCGGCGGATGCAGACCGGCATGTGGCCATCATTTCGCGCCGTCCGCTGAAAGCGGTGACGACGCACATGGACCTGCAGTTCAAATATCTCGGCGGCACTGAGACCGTGAAGCGCGGGCTGCTCGAAGCGACCATCACGACCGAGACAGGCGACATCACGCTCTTCGCCGTGCACCTAAAGAGCCGAATCACCGAGCGGCCGGACGATCCGGGCTCGGCATTGAGGCGGGCAGGCGAAGCGACGGCCGTCCGCGACCGCATCCTCAAAAGGTTTCCGAACCCGGCGGAGGCGCGCTTCATCATCCTTGGCGATTGCAACGATAACCGTGCGAGCCGGCCCCTCGAGGCGCTCCAGAAACGGGGAAAAACCGAGATTGCCGTCCTTCTTCGCGCCACGGATTCGCGCGGCGAAGTCTGGTCGCACTACTTCCGCAAAGAGGAGAGTTATTCGCGCGTCGACCACATCCTGATCTCGCCCGGGTTGAAGGCGGCAGTGTCCACCGTTGCGGCTAGGATCTACGACCACGAAGCCACCCGCCAGGCTAGCGATCACCGCCCGCTCTTTGTGGTCCTCGCTCTGGAGAGGTAGGACGGGTTTTCGAAACACCGTGCTTTCGCGCCGCCGTGATGCGGGCAGGAGCGAAAAGTGAAAATTTTATGGAATGGAGGGAATGGACGGAATGGACGGGGTGACAGAAGGGACTACCACGTTTATAGTAGGGCTTTCGGTGGGAGGGGTGCCCCTTTTGCCAAGGCTACGGCGACATTCCGGCGGAGGATGGAACCACGAAACACACGAAAAACACGAAACTCAGAAGAGGCTCAGGCGAGGAGCGCGGGGCGATCACGAAGAGCACTTGCAAGCCGGGGCCTGCCGCGCGGGTGAAGTTCCTGATCCCGCCGCTCACGCGGCGGGCCACCATCGATCGGGTTGAGGCGTAGCGTTGCTCCTCTATTTCCGGGATAGAGTGGGGTTAGCTGGGATCGGACGGGGGCACCTTCGCCAAGGTGGCGGCGGTCAGGCGGGGGAATCGCGAAACACATGAAAAATACGAACATCAGCACGGGTTGGGACCAGGAGGTCGGGGCGACTGCGAAGAGTGCTTGCAAGCAGGGGCCTGCCACGCGGGCGAGGCTCCCGATCCAGCCGCGCACGCGGCGGGCACCATGGATCGGGGGGCGTAACGTTGCTCCTCTATTTCCGGGATATGGTGGGGTTAGCTGGGATCGTGCGGCGGGCCATGGTGATCTATGCAACTCGCTGGGAGGCATGAAGCCGTATAAGACGAGGAGGTGGAGGAAGGCGGCGGCGCCAAATCCTCCTCTATTTCCGGGATCATCCGGGGTTGGCTGGGATCATCTGCAATCACCTTTTTTCGTTCTCCAAGGGCATAACCCGCACATTTTTCCCATCGCCTCGGGCGGGCGGAAACACAGCGTTTTCCCATGCGTTTTGTTCTGACTTTTCTCTTTTTGGGGGCGGCACTCTTTGCCGCGCCGCCGGTTGCGATTGAGCCGGTGACGGCGTCGCACGGGATGGTGGTCGCGGCGCATCCGCAGGCGGTCGAGGCGGGTGTCGCGGTGCTGAAGGCCGGCGGCAATGCCATCGATGCGGCGATCGCCACCTCCCTCGCCGTGGGCGTCGCGGAGCCGTATGGCTCGGGGCTCGGCGGCAAGCTGATGCTGCTTTATTATGAGGCGAAGTCGGGCAAGACCTATGCGGTCGATGCCATGGATGCCGCAGGCTCCATCGACATCGAGGCGTACTCGAAGCGACCGGACGAAGATCGCAGTTACGGCTACGGCTCGGTCTGCGTGCCGGGGCTGGCCGATGGCTTGTGGGTGGCGCACCAGAAGTGGGGCACCAAGCCGTGGGCCGACGATGTCGCGCCCGCGATCACCCTCGCGCGTCAGGGTTTTAAGATTCTGCCAAAGACGCGGGAATTTTTCGCCGAGCAGGAAAAGAAACTGCGCCGGGGCGATCCCGAGATCGCGCGGCTCTATCTGCCCAAGGGCGAGCTGCCCGCCGTCGATACGCTCCTGCCCAACGAAGACCTCGCGAAGACAATGGAGGTGCTGGCGAAGCAGGGCCGCGATGGCTTCTACCGCGGACCGGTGGCGGAGATGATCGTCGCGGCGATGGAAAAGGGTGGTGGCATCGTCACGCGGACGGATCTGGAGAATTACCGGGCGCGTATCGTCGAGCCGGTGCAGATGGAGTTTCGCGGCCACACGCTGGTGTCCGGTCCGCCGCCGACGAGCGGGGCGGCGTTGTTCTTCCCGATCATGAAGGCGCTGGAGACCGAGACGTTCGAAGGGCCGCTGCGAACGGCGGCGAATATCGACAAGATCGCGAAGGTCTGGCGCGTGGTGTTTCCGAACGTATCGCGGACAGTGGCTGACGTGCCGCAATCGCGCGCGCTCTTCGAGAAGCTGATCGCAGCGGAGTCGATCGCGGATATCCGGAAGAAGGCCTTCGCGCCGCAGGAGCCCGATCCGAAGAAGAAAATGGCGATGGCCGAGGAGGCGTTCTACGAGAATCCGATGGCGGCAACGACGCACTTCCTCGTCGCGGATCGCCATGGCAATATCGTATGCGCCACGCAATCGCAGAGCTTGCACTTCGGCGCCGGCGTCGTGCCGCCCGGGACGGGCGTTGTGCTGAACGATTCGATGAGCAACTTCGTGTTCAGCGACAGCAAGGCGATCAACTACGTCGCACCCGGCAAGCGCTCGCGCAGCACCATCGCGCCGACCATCGTGCTGCGCGGCGGCAAGCCCGTCTTCGCGATCGGCATTCCCGGTTCGGGGCGCATTCCGACGGCGTTGCTGCAGGTGTTGCTGGATCGACTCGTTTTTGATCGCCCGCTCGTCGAGGCAATCGGCGATACGCGGCTGCATTTCCTCTCGCCGTTGCGCCGCGAGGAGGGCGATGCGATCGAGGCGGAGCAGTCGCTGCCGCATACCGAAGCGCAGGCCCTGCAGGCGCTCGGTTGGCGCGTGAATCTCCCTGAGCCCGCCGGCACCGGCCGCTACTTCGGAGGCATTAACGCCATCGAATTCAATGCCGACGGAACGTTCACTGGCATTGCCGATCCGCGCCGCACCAATGCCGCGAAAGGCTACTGAATAGTAGGTATTGGGAGGAGTTGTTTGGTTGCTGCGCGCACGTGGCGGGATGCGCCCGATTCATCATGCTTTGGTATGGGCCATGCATGGATGGGTAGCTGCTGAATTCGAACCCAGCACTTACACAACACCACTGATGACGGACGCCGGCCCTGCTTTGCCGTGACGTGCCGGGCAGGGCCGGCGTGCAGTTTCCACCTGACTGACCCAGCCCATGAAACAACCGTGCCCAAAAATCCACCATCACACGCTCGCTGCGACCGCGCTTTTATCGCTGCTCGCCGCCGCGCGTTTATCCGCTCAAACCGCTCCCGCGACTCCACCCGGTGCTCCAAGTACTACGATTTCGGATACGGTGAAGCTCGAGGCATTCACCGTGACGGGCTCGAATATCAAGCGCCTCGATATCGAGAAGGTTCTGCCCGTCACCGTCTTCAGCCAGGACATGATCGAGAGCCGAAATGCGCTCACGCCGATCGAACTGCTCACGGCCCTGCCTCAGATCACCAACGTGCCGCTCAACGAATCGACGAGCGGCGGCGCGAACTCTCGCGGCGACAATGCGAATATCAATATGCGCGGCATTGGCGCGACCTATACACTCGTGCTCCTCAATGGCCGCCGGCTCGCGCCGCATCCCGCGACCTCGCCCGACGCAGGGCAGCTCGCCTCGTACGTGAACGTCAACCAGCTCCCCACCCAGGGCCTCGAGCGGATCGATGTGCTGCGCGACGGCGCTTCGGCCATCTATGGCTCCGATGCGGTGGCGGGCGTGATCAATTATCTCACGCGCCGCGATTTTCGCGGGACCGAGCTGCGCACCCGCGTTGGTCTCCCCGAGCATGGCAGCGGCCAGAGCTACCAAGGCACGCTCACCTACGGCCGCGATTTCGCGAAAGGCAAAGGGCGCTATCTGACGACCGTCGACTACATGCGGCGCAACGCCATCTCGTACGCGGATCGCGAGCGCACCCGCAACTCCGACCACTCC
>JAZKEV010000063.1:80497-81936 GCA_040386765.1 Verrucomicrobiota bacterium
TCAATGTGCCCGGCAGCGCCTTCGATGACCGTGGCGGCGTGGGCATGTGGCCGACCTTCCGCATCGGCGCCGCGACAGCCACGAATTATTTCCGCCCCGTGGCGGGCACGCCGACTCTGACCACGGCGGCGCCGACGCGCGCGGCCAATCCCGAGTTCTATCTGAACATCACGTCGTACCAGACACTCGGGCAGAGCGAGACGGATCGCGTGAACTGGTTTAACAGCCTCGAGTTCGATCTCAACGATCGCATCACGGCCTTTGCCGACGTGTCGTTCTATCATTCCGACACGCTGCTCCTGCGCCAGCCGATCAATTTCAATGCGCCCACCGCGGATCGTCTTGGCGTGCTCTCGATCGACAATCCCTACAATCCGTACGGCTCGCGTTTCTACAGCCCCACGGGCGCGCCCAATGCCGATGGCACCGCACGCCTCACCGGCACACCGCAGACCAGCACGCTGCTTGCGCTGTCGATTTTGGAAAATGGCGCCGAAGACGTGACGGTGCGCTCCGGCATCTATCGCGGCGTCGCCGGCCTGCGCGGCAAGATCTTCAATGAGTGGACCTGGGAGAGCGGCGTGCTCTACACGCAGGCTTACGTCTCGGATCTCTCGTCCCACGCCATCCGCGAGTCGCTCTTCCTTGACTCGCTTCAGCGCACCGATGCGACGGCCTTCAATCCCTTCGGCTACACCTTCCGCGTGTCGGGCAATGCCGTGGTGGCCGACCGCCCGTACACAAATCCGAAGGGCACGCTCGATAGCTTCGTGCAGATCTGGCGCCGCAATGGCTTCACCTCCATCGCGAGCGGCGATGTGCGTACGGCCGGTCCGCTGTTCCGCTATTGGGGCAATACCGTCTCGCTCGCCTTCGGCGCCGAGATGCGCCGCGAGGAGTTTCGCGACAACCGTCCTCCCTTCGTAGGAACGAATCCTGCGTCCTCCGGGCTCAATCCCGACGACAACGACTACGTGCTCGCTTCGCCGAAGCCCGACTCCAAAGGCGATCGCACGGTTTACAGCGGTTACGTCGAGGCGGTGATTCCAGTCGTCTCGCCGGAGAAGAAAATCCCCGGCTTGTACTCACTCGAAGCCTCGGCCTCCGCGCGCTACGAAGACTACAGCGACTTCGGCACCACCACGCGGCCGAAGTTTGGCCTCAACTGGCGGCCATTGCGCGCGCTCATGGTCCGCGGCTCCTTCAATCGCGGTTTCGCCGCGCCTAATCTGCCCACGCTCTACGCGCCCTCACAGTTTACGGTCGATAGTCTCCCCGGTCGCGTGGACCCGTATCGCCAGCAGATCCTCGGCGATCCGGCGTATGTGATGCGCAACTACTCCTCGGGTAATACCAAGCTCAAGCCCGTGATCACCGAGGGCAGGAGCGCCGGCATCGTGCTCGAGGTGCCGAAGGTCCGCGGCCTCTCCATCACCGCC
>JAZKEV010000063.1:81996-86154 GCA_040386765.1 Verrucomicrobiota bacterium
TTATTGGGAGATCGACCAGGCCGATGTCGTCGGCTCGCGCGTCGATACGCAGATCCTCGACTCCGACAATGCGCTGCTGCGAGCCTACACCAGCGAGCAGCTCGCGGCCGGTCGTACGATCTCGCAGATCGACCTCGGCAGCGGGACGGATGCCTACAAGGGCGACCCGGCCATCGCGCGCAATCCTCCCTCGGCGGCGGACATCGCAGCCTTCAATGCCTACAACGCCGGTCGCCCCGCCAACCAGCAGGCCGCCATCGTCGGCACCATCCTCTCGCGCAACGCTCCCTATGAGAACGTCGCCAAAGCCTTCGTGAGCGGCGTCGATTTCGGCGTCGCGTACCAAGTGCCCACGCAGGCGATCGGGCGGGTCATCTTCAGCACCGACTGGAGCTACATGATCCAGAACTACCAGCTGCGCGCGGGCGCCGGCGGCGTTCTGTCGCGGACCGAGAAGCTGAATGTCGATGGCACGACCCGCTGGCGCGGCGCTGGCACTGTCACTTGGCGGCGCAATCAGTGGAACGCCAACCTGAGTGCCTACTACGTCGGCGGGTTTGCCGACTCCACGGCGACGACGACCCTTGCCGTTTACGACGGCCTCGGCCGCCCCGATACGATCTCGCGGCAATTCGACAACGGTGGCTACCTCTACCGCTATCGCGTGAGCGACGTGATCAGTTACAATGCCGGCCTCGGCTATCGCTTCAAACGCGATGCCCATGCGCTGCTCCGCAACACCAGCGTAAAGCTCGGCGTCGTAAATCTCACCGACAAGGAACCGCCGCTCACGCCCGACACCGCGGGCTATTCGCACGCTGTCCATGCGAGCCTCTTCCCGGGCCGCACGTGGACGATCGAGCTCGCGCGTCAGTTCTGACCGCTGGTGCGTTAACGAAGTCTGACTGCGGGCAGGGGCTTTGACCTGCCCGCGAAAACCTGCACGCTCGGGGCCGGACCCGATTCGTCGTCCGTGCCCGAGCACTCACTTTTCTCCCAACCATGAAGCATCTCTCCGCCTTTCTAGCTCTGACGCTGCCGCTCGCGGCGCAAGCCACCAAACCCGAAGTCTTACAGCGCATCGACGCGACGAAGGCGACGTACGACGACATCGCGATGAAGATCTGGAACTTCGCGGAAATCGGTTATCAGGAAACCAAAAGCTCCGCGCTCCTGCAGGAGCAGTTGAAGAAGGAGGGCTTTGAGATCAAAGCCGGCGTGGCCGCGATCCCCACCGCCTTCACTGCAAGCTACGGCAGCGGCAAGCCCGTGATCGTGATCATGGGCGAGTACGATGCGCTGCCTGGCGTCTCGCAGCAGGCCGTGCCGGAGAAGAAGGCACGGCCCGAGGTGAATGCCGGCCACGCGTGCGGCCACCACCTCTTCGGCGCCGGCTCCGCGCAGGCGGCGGTGGCGGTGAAGGACTGGCTCAAAGCCACGGGCCAGAAAGGCACGATCCGCTTCTATGGCACGCCCGCGGAAGAGGGCGGCTCGGGCAAGGTTTACATGGTGCGTGCGGGCCTTTTCAAGGACGTCGACGTGGCGATCCACTGGCATCCCTCGGATCGCAATGGCGTACAGATGTCGTCCTCGCTGGCGAACAAGTCGGGCAAGTTTCGCTTCAGCGGTGTCGCGGCACATGCCGCTGGCTCGCCGGAGCGCGGCCGCTCGGCGCTCGATGGCGTCGAGGCGATGAATCACATGGTAAACATGATGCGCGAGCACGTGCCGGATTCGACGCGTATGCACTATGTCATTACGCGCGGCGGCGAGGCGCCCAATGTCGTCCCGGCCTTTGCCGAGTCTTACTACTACGTGCGCAGTCCCAATCGCGATGTCGTCCGCGAGGTGTGGGAGCGCGTCGAGAAGGCCGCGCAGGGCGCTGCGATGGGCACCGGCACCAAGGTGGAGTGGGAGGTGACAGGTGGCGTCTACGACATGCTGCCCAATGAAGTGCTTGGCCGCCTCATGCACCAAAATCTCGAAACCGTCGGCGGCGTGAAGTACAACGCAGAGGAGAAGGCCTTTGCGCAGAAGATCGGACAGACCGTCATCGGCAAGCCGCCTGCGCTCGAGCTGGCGGAATTGGTACCGGCCTTCAATCCCAGCGCCGTCCGCGAAGGCGGCGGCTCGACCGATGTCGCGGACGTGAGCTGGACGGTCCCGACCGTCGGCGTGCGCACCGCCACGTGGGCGCCCGGCACGCCGGGCCACAGCTGGCAGGCCGTCGCCTGCGGGGGCACCTCGATGGCCCTCAAGGGCATGAACGTCGCCGTGAAATCGATGACGGGCTGTGCGATCGACCTCTTCTCCAAGCCCGACGTGATCAAGCAAGCCCAGGCGGAGCTGGAGAAGCGGCGCGGCGCGGATTTCAAATATTCGCCGCTCCTCGGCGATCGTCCGCCGGCGCTGAACTACCGGGATTGATACGGTAGGCGATCCGTAGATGAAAAGGGCGGCCACGAGGGCCGCCTTTTTTCTTCAATCCACGATCAATTCTATTTCAACCCACTTCGCTCACCGCTTCGTCACCGTCGCGTAAAACGCCCCGGCCAAATCCTTCGCGGCCGCATCCTGGAACCACGCCTGCATCTGCGTCTGCCCCTTGGGGAGCTTCATGCGGAGGATGATCTCTTTGGCGTTCTCACCGGTCGCCTTCGCGCTCTGTTCGAGGTCGCCGATCTTCACGGTGGCGGCGGCGATGGGGAGCACCTTCACGTTGGCCGCGCCTTCGTTGGCGGCGAGCGGCAGGTCGAGCTCGGCCGGCCAACGGCGGAGTGAGATCTCGTAGTCGCCCGCCTGCTCGACGTTGATGTGCCACGGGCCGCCGCGCGGACCGCCACGAGATTCGCGGATGTGATTGGAGTTGTCGCAATACACATCCTGCCAGTCGGCGCTGGTGAGGACGACGACCGGCTGTGCAGTGGAGCCGACGCTCGTGGGCACAAACTCGCGGGTCTTGGCATCGAGGCTGGTCCACCATTTCTCGTAGTGCGCGCGCAGGCGGGCGACGACCTCGGGGTTTTTTGCGGCGAGGTCGGTGGCCTGGCCACGATCCTCTTCCACGTTGTGGAGCTCCTTGCCCTCGACGAGCCGCCACGGGCCGGAGACGACCGCGCACTCCCATTTGGTGAGCATCGCGCGGCTGTATTGCACGACGAAGGTCCGCTCGGGCAGGGTCGCCACCTGGCCGCGAAGCAGGCCGGCGAGACTCGTGCCGTCGAGGCCCGGGCCCGACGAGGCGCGCTTGGCACCGGTGAACTCGAGGAAGGTCGGCACCATGTCCTGCACCTGTGTAGGCACGGCGATATCTCCAGCGGCGCGCAGCTTGCCCGCAGGCCAGCGCACCATGGCCGGCACGCGATGGCCGCCGTCGTGAAACTCCGTCTTCTTCCCGCGCAAGCCGGCGGTGTAGAAACGCGTGCCCATCGTGCCGCCGTTATCGGTCATGAAAAGCACCAGCGTATTTTCGCGCAGGCCGCTCTCGCGGAGGAAGGCATCGAGCCGGCCCATGTTCTCGTCGATGTTGGCGATCATGCCGTAGAACTTCGCGCCAGCAGGGGCGGCCTTGCGATACGGGTCGGAATACTTGTCGGCCACCTGATGTGGGGTGTGCGCAGCGTGGAGCGGCAGGTAACAGAAGAACGGTTCGCGCTTCGCCTGGCGGTCCTTCATCCAAGACATCGCCTCGTCGAAAAAGAAGTCGGTCGCGTAGCCCTTGATCTTCGCCTCGGTGGTGCCGCGGTAGCAGCGTCCGTCGAAAAACGAATTGGAAAATTCAGGCGCGCTGGTGAAGCCCCAACCCTTCACCCACACGGCTTCCTGGAAACCCTTGTCCATCGGCCGATGCGGGTAGCTGTCGCCAAGGTGCCACTTGCCAAAGATGCCGGTGCGGTAGCCGCTCTGGCTGAGCATCTCAGGCAGGGTGGGGATGCCAGGGCGAAGGAAGGAGCGGCCTCCCGTGACGGACGTGGCGCCATTGCGCACGGCGTCGACGCCGGTGAGCAACTGTCCGCGCGTGGGCGTGCACATCGGCGTGACGTGGAAATCCGTGAGCCGTACGCTCTCGCCATGGAACCGGTCGATATTCGGCGTCTTGACGAACGGATTGCCGAAGCAGCCGAAATCGCCGTAGCCGGCGTCGTCGACCAGCACGAT
>JAZKEV010000064.1:0-7201 GCA_040386765.1 Verrucomicrobiota bacterium
GCCGAGCAGGAGCACCGTGGAGCTGAAGCCGAAAAAGACATTGGCGCCCACCGAAAGCATGAGGCCCGCCACCATGAAGTAGCGCGCATTGGAGCGGTCACCCAACGCGCCGTTCACGAAGCGGGAAACGCCATAGAGCAACCCATGCGCCGTGAGGAAGGCACCCAGCTGGACCTTGCCGATGCCGAGATCGGCCTCCATGCCGGGCATTGCAAGGCTCAGGTTCTTGCGGACGAGATAATACGCGGCGTAGCCAAACATCGTCGCGATGAGCGTGCGCGTCTGCCAGTACTTGAAGCGCGCCCGGACGGCGGGGTCTGCAATCGGGACAGAGTGGCCGGCAGTTTGGGTAACAGGAAGGCTCATGCGGGTGGGTTTCGAAGGGGATCGAATAGGTTAGATCTTCCAGACGCCAGCGGCGCCGAAGAGACGGTCGAGCAATGTATCCAGTGTTCCAGTACGCACCGCGGCATCGAGCACGGTGAAACGGCGGCGGATGTGGTAGGCGCGCGAGAAACTGTCGCGCAGCCGGGCGCGCGTGATGCCGATCTGCTCGGGCTCGGTGGGCGCGCCCACGAGATCGAGCCGGCGCTTCATCTCCGCCGAGGGGAGGAGCTGCGCCTGCAGGCGGGTGCGAATCTCGGGCCACGTGGCCTTGAGCTGTTCGAGCTGCGCGCGGAGCTCGGCGGGCGCGATGAGCTTGGCGCGCGTCTCGGTGATCGCCGTATCGATGAAGTCGGTGCCGGCGAATTTCTTCTGCGCATACGGCTCGATGCTCGCCGCACTGGGCCACGCGGCGACGCAGCGCTCGATATCGAGCGACGCGAAATCGTAAGCCATCAGCTGCTCGTAGAAGCGCGTGACGGCGAGGGTGGCGATGCCGACCTTGAAGCCGTGCGAGGGTGCCTCGCCCTCGTGCGTGTGGTGCTCCATATCCCACAGGTGGCTGAACTGGTGCTCCGCGCCGGAGGCGGGGCGGCTGGTCTTCGACCACTGCATGGCGAAGCCGCCGAGCATCAGGCCCTCGACGAGCGGCGCGATGGCCTCGACCTTGCCCGCGCGGCAGCCGGCGGGATCGGCAAGCGAGTCGCGCAGGCCGCCCTGCACGATGGCCCAGGCGCGCGGATCGATCGGCTCCGCGCCGAGCGCATCGGCGAGAATCCAGTCGGCCCCGGCGGTGATCTTGGCCGATAGATCGGCGTAGCCCGAAGCGGTCATCCAATCCGGTGCGCGGCTGATGACATCGATATCTGCGATGACGACGCGGGGCGCGGGGCAATTGAAAGTCTGCTTCGCTCCCTTGTACGTGATCGAGGCGCCAAAGGCGGTGTAACCATCCATCGACGCAGCGGTGGCGACGCAAAGATACGCTTCGCGACCCGCGCGATGCGCGGCGAGTTTCACGAGGTCGTTGATCGTCCCGGAACCGACCGCGACGGGAATCGCCGCGTGCGTGCGGAGCGAAGCCTCGAGCTGCTCGACGAAGCGAAACTCGGCGTAGAGCGCGGGATCCGTGTAGACGAAGGCCGGCTCGCAGCGGATGCCCGCCGCGGCAAAGGCCTCGCTCACCGTATTGGCGCCGAGCGTGAGGGTCTGCTCGTCGGCTACGATCACGGCGCGGTGGCCTGGAAACTGTTCCTTGAATACCCGCGCGGTGTCGCGCAGCACGCCCCGCCCTACAATGAGGACGCGGGTTTCCCGCGCCGAGCTGAGGGCCTCGGCGAGCGTGAGTTTGGCGGGAGCAGCGGAAGGAGTCGGTGAGAGAACGCTCATTATGTCTTGATCGCAGCAGTCTTGGCCTTGCCCTTGCGCGCGTGGCCGGTGAGGTAGGCGAGGGTGGCGATGACGGATTTCACTTTTTGATTTTCTTGCGGGAGGATTTGCTGTCCGCGGTTTGCGCGGCGGCGAGCAGGGCGCTGGCGCCGAGTTCGTCGATCACGAGGGATTTCAGGAGGTTGCCGGCAATGGCGGCGAGGATGGCCGCGGAGCGATCGCTGCCGGAGACCACGCCGATGACCTGCGGGACCTTGCGCAGCTGGGCGAGCTGCATCCCGACCACGCGGTCGCGCCACGTAGTCGCGCACTCTTCGCCGGAGGCATCGATGAAGCGCCCACAAAGCTCGCCGACCGCGCCGGCCCGCTCCAGCTCTCGGATCATGGGGGCATCGAGCGTGCCGCGCTCGACGAAGACGGAGTTCGCGAGCGTGCCCAAGCCGACGATCGCGACGTTGGCGTGGTCGAGGTACTCGTTGACGCTGCGGACCTGAGCCAGCTCGAGGAGCGCATCGCGGGTGCGTTTTTCCGGGATGAAGGCGGGAGTGTTGAGCGAGAGAAAGTTTCCGCCGAGCCGCTGCGCGACCACGCGTCCCACCTCCTGGGCATCGAAGACATTCAGGCTCGAGTCGACGCTGCCCATCGCCTGCACCACGGTGAGGGACTTGGTGCGGACGAGCGGCAGGTGCTGCACCAGCTCATGGATGGTGCGACCGCCCGCAATCGCGACGGTATCGCGGGGCTGGATCAGCGCATCGACCGCCGCGGCGCCGAAGTGTCCCACGGCGCGGCGCAGGTCGGTGCCCTCGAGGCCGTCGCTGGACTTGATGACGACCGCTTGCGCCAGGCCGAGCCGGGCGCGCAACTGATCCTCGAGCTCGCGGCGCCGCGGATCGTAGTCGGCCACGGTGATGCGCACGATCCCGCGCTCCTTGGCCAGCGCGAGGAGCCGCGAGACCTTGGCCTGGGAGACCTTGGCGAACTTCGCGACCTCGTTCTGCCCAAGCCCATCCAGGTAATACAGCCGTGCTACCAACCGGAGTCGGTCGTCTGAATAATCATTCGGCATGTTTATTGAGTGAGGGAGGGCGCGCATGGCTGTCAAGCGACGAGCCGCTCATTTCACGAAAGAGCAGGGCCCCTCTGGCAATGCCGTTGTTTAGCCGCATTTCTAGTCGCATAGAGTGGCAGGGGAGAATTGCCCGCGCGGACGCACGGTTCTGTAACCGCCGCCGCGGAATCGTAACGGCGGGTGCCTTGACTCCGGGTGGCGTGACGGGGTATCTCTATGAATGTTAATGCTGAATGGATATTCAGCGCTAACCGAACCCACCATGTCAACCCTGCATATCCCCGCCATGTCTCGTGTTCCTTCCGTTGCGCGGCTCCTGTTGAGCGCGCTTCTTGTCACCTTGTTTTCGACTTGGGCGCATGCCCAGGGAACCGGCACGATCACGGGCCGCGTCCTGAATACCGCCACCAAGGGCTACATCCGCAACGCCGAGGTGCGCGTCGAGGGCACCAATATCGTGGCGCTCTCCGAGGATGCCGGCTTCTACCGCATCGTCGGCGCGCCAACCGGTGAAGTCACGCTGACCGTCAGCTACACCGGCACGCAGACCGCATCGGCGAAAGTGAACGTGTCCGCCGGCCAGACGGCGACGCGCGACTTCGAGCTGCAGAGCTCGGTCTTCAATCAAGGCGCGGCTTCCAGCGATCCCTCCGTGGTGACGATGGGCGCCTTCGTCATCTCCAGCGAGCGCGAGGGCAATGCCAAGGCCATCATGGATCAGCGCGCCGCGCTCAACGCCAAGAGCGTCGTCGCGACCGACAACTACGGTGACCTCACGATGGGCGACGTCGGCGAGTTCATGAAGTATCTCCCGGGCGTCGCGCTCGACTACCTCGAGGTCGACACCAACGCCGTCCGCATCGGCGGTCTCGATCCGAAGTACTCCACCTTCACCACCGACGGCAATCGCATGGCCGCGGGCAACCCGAGCTTCGACGCGAACAGCCGCGGCAACACCTTCGAGCAGATGTCGATCACCGGCATCGAGTCGGTCGAGGTGAACAACACGCTCACCGCTTCGATGGACGCCGACTCGGCCGCCGGTAATATCAATCTCCGCAGCAAACGCGCCTTCGACCGCAAGGGCCGCCAGATCGTCTACCAGCTCTACGCCATGGGTACCTCCGACGCGATCACGCTGCAGCGCGAATACCTTCCCGACGACAAGAAGCACCACAAGGTTTTCCCCGCGGGCCAGCTGGGTTACGCCGACGTGTTTCTCGGCGGGCGCCTCGGCATCGAGGCCAACACGAGCTTCAACAAGTCCTTCATCTTCCAGGATCGTCACCAACTCGAATACACCTACGTGACGCCCGACCGCCCCGTGATCACGGGCCTGATGTGGCGCCCGGGTCCCAAGGTGGCGACGCGCTTCGCGGGTAATATCAGCCTCGATTACAAGATCACGCCCGAGCTCATCGTCTCGCTGCCCTTCGTTTATTCGCACTACGATGTCGAGTTCTTCAACCAGTACACGTGGCTCCGCGCCGCCGCGGCGCAGATCACGCCCGACTCGACGCTCACCAAGGTCACTGCGCTCGCCACGGCCAACGCCAACACCCGCCTCGGCACGGAGTACTCGCACCGCCACAACTACAACGACACCTATACCTTTGGCCCCCGCTTCGAATACAAGCGCGACTCCCTGACGATGCAGCTTGGCGGCTCCTACTCCCGCTCGGTCACGAAGAATACCGACATGGAGGACGGCTTCTTCCGCAACACCAACGATCGTATCACGCGCATGGGTTGGACGGCGGAGCGCAGCGGCACGCAGGAGACGGCCTGGACGCTGCGGCAGACCTCGGGTCGTCCGTGGGGCGATGCCAGCAGCTGGGGTCGTGACGACGCCTTCGCGAACAACATCCTGAGCAACGCCAATCGAGGCAAAGCCCAGATGTTCTCCGGCTATATCAATGGCAAGAAGGCCCTGCGCCTCTTCGATCTGCCGCTCGAGTTGAAGACCGGCCTCAATACCCGGCTCAGCACGCACTCGCTCGCCGGCGGCGATCAGCAGTGGACCTACGTCGGGCCCAACGGCCAGCTCAACTCGCCCGTGCTCGCCACGCAGAACTATCGCTTCGACCCCAAGATGGGCGGCAACGTGATGGACCAGAACTGGCGTGCCGACGACAACTACGCGATGTACCGGCTCTACCAGGAGCATCCGGAATATTTCACGCCGAACACCGTCACGAATTTCCAGAACAAGCTGATCTCGCCGCGCTCGATGAAGGAGCAGATCGACGCCGCGTACGTGGAAGGCAACACCCGCTGGAACCAGCTCCGGTTCAACGGCGGCCTGCGCTACGAGCGCACCCGCACCATCGGCCGCATCTGGGATCCGCTGCCGGACTCCGTGGTCCGCGCCGCCGGCTACACCGCTGGCACGATTCCCTTCGTGCTCTACAAGTATCGCGATGGCGAGCGCTCGTCCCGCTACGGCGACTACGACGACTTCTTCCTGAGCGGCGGCGCCAAGTACTCCATCACGCGCAACCTCGTCGCGCAGCTCTCGGCCAGCGAGTCCATCCTGCGCCCGAACTACGACAATCTCGCGGGCATCACGGTGATCGACGATGCCCAACAGCGCATCACCGTGCCCAATCCGGGCCTCCAGCCGGAGCGGTCGCGCAAGACCTTCACGAGCCTCCAGTACTATTTCGAGCCGGCGGGCATGATCGGCATCTCCGCCTATCGCCTCGATGTGCAGAACCAACTCACGGCCCGCTCGGAGGTTTCCGCTGACCAGGCCGGCTTTGGCGGCGATCCCGAGTACGCGAGCTACACCTTCCTCTCGTACCTCAATGGCGAGGGCAAGGCGCACACCAACGGTCTGAGCGCGGAGTATAATCAGCAGATGACCTTCCTGCCTGGGCCGCTGAAGGGCCTGAGCATTTTCGGCTCGATCACCCGCACGATCGCCGACCGCCAGCAGCTCCGCCTCGTGCCGAAGTCGGCCAACGGCGGCATCCGCTACCGCTACGGCAAGTTCAATATGCAGCTCCGCGCCACGTGGCAGGCCACGCGCCTGATCTCGCAGAGCGCCAATACGGTGAACGGCTGGCTCTGGGGCCGCGAGCGCACGCTCGTGGATCTCAGCGGTGGCTACAAGATCAGCAAGCGCATCGAGATCATGCTCAGCGTGCGCAATCTCTTCAACGCCCCATATCAGCAATACTCCAACGAACCCGGCCGCCTCCAGATGTTCGACGTCTACGGCTCGCTCTGGAATTTCGGCATCAAGGGCACGTTCTAATGCGTGGGCGACCCCTCTCTATAGATAGAGGGGTCGTCTCCTGATCTCGCTGAGCGTGATTCCTCGGATGGGAACCGCTCATTTCGAAGTGAAGTTGCTTTCGGCCTCCGGCGAAAACCGCCGGAGGCCTTGATTGAACTAAAACGTCACCGTGCCGCTGCGGCATTGTCACGTGAGTGGGTTAGGTTAGTCTCTCTTTGACGCATGCTGACCCCCATTGCTCCACCCCCAGCTCCTGCCTCGAACGATACGGATGCCCCGCGCGCCGCACCGACGAAGCACCATAGCTCGATGTTTCGTGGTGTGGAGGCGCTCGTGGTGCTGCTCAAGGCGCACCGCTCGCTTGGCATCACGCAGCTCGCCGACGCGCTCCAGCTCTCAAAGTCGACGACGCACGATCTCGCCGCGGCGCTGTGCGCGCTGGGCTTCGTCGATCAGAATCCTACGACGCGCCGCTACTTGGTAAGCCCGGAGATTTTCCGCTTTCTCCATCTCGTCTCGACGGAGTTTGGGCCTAACTCCGCGGTAAAGCCGGTGCTCCGCGCACAGGCGAAGAAGCTCAAGGCCACAATCGTCGTCACCGCGCTCTGTCGCGAGACGACCTACGCACTGTGCGCGACGGGCTTCGATGCCGATACGTTTCTCCTCGGCGACAACGGCCCCGCGTACACCTCCGCGTGCGGAAAGATCCTCGTCGCCCAATTCGACGAGGCAGGGTGGGCGGACTACGCGCCGAAGGCCGGCGACAAGCCGGAGTCACCCTACTCGAATCTCGACCCGCAGCGCTTCTTCGCTGAGCTCCGCGCCGCGCGCGTGAATGGCGTCGCGTGGAATGTCCGCGAGCGCGACGCCACGCTCTGCTCCGTCGCCGCCCCGATCCGCTCCGGCGAGAAGCCCTGGAGCCGCGCGGTCGGCCTCGCGCTGCCCTACAACGAGTGGGTCGTGCGCGACCGCGACGAGCTCGCCGCCCAGGTGACCGCGCTCGCGCGCGAGATCTCCGAGCTGCTCGGGCGAGGGTAGGACGCGTTCTCACTTAACGCGCCGTGGCCTTGGTTCGTAGTTCCGCCTTCAGGCGGAATCCGAAACCGTCCGCCAGC
>JAZKEV010000065.1:0-16229 GCA_040386765.1 Verrucomicrobiota bacterium
CGGTGAGGAAGTCGCGGACGGTGCGCTCGACGAGGTCGGGCTCCATGTAGAGGCACGCGGGGGCGCGGTCGCTCTTCATCTTGGCCTGGATGCCTTCCCAGGTCTTGATGAGGATGTGGAGGTCGCGGACGAAGTAGCGGGCCTTCTTGCCTTCGCCGGCGGTGCGGACGATGACGCCAACGCCTTCGGGAAGGGTGAGCTCGTTGATGAGCTGCTTGAGGCGTTTGCGCTCGGCGATATCCTCGATCTTGCGGGAGATGCCGCAGCCTTCGGAGAAGGGGGTGAGGATGAGGTAGCGGCCGGGGATGGAGAGATTAGTCGTGGTGCGGGGGCCCTTGGTGCCGATGGGGCCCTTGGTGACCTGGATCACGATCTCGCTGCCGGGGGGGTAGAGCTGGGGGATGTCCTTGACGGTGGGCTCGGCGGGGCGCTCGGGGGCGTTGCGGCGCTTGTTGACGCGGACGACTTCCACGGAGGAGTCGGCGGCGGCGGGGAGCATATCCCAGTAGTGAAGGAAGGCGTTCTTGGTGTAGCCGATGTCGACGAAGGCGGCCTTGAGGCCGGGGTCGAGGTTCTTGATGCGGCCTTTGTAGATGCCGCCGACCATCCGATTATCGGACTCGCGCTCGATCTCGAATTTCTCGAGGCGGCCGTCCACGAGGAGGGCGACGCGCTTTTCGAGCGGTTCGGAGTTGATGATGAGCTCACGGTAGGAGCCCTTTTCCTTCTGGAACACGGCGAGGATCTTCTGGAGGAAGGGCCGGTTCTTGGCGCGGTCGGCCGCGCCGGCTTTCAGTTCCGCTTGATTGAGGGGCGCCGACTCGGAGGGAGTCGGCGGGTTGACGAGCTCCTCATCATATTGGGCGGCGACGTCCTGGGGAGGGACGCCGGACGATTGAGGGCGCGATTGCTGTTGATCGCTCATGGTGGGTGTCGTGTGGGTTGAACACGGGGGCCCAGGGTGCGGGAGTCGCGGCGCAGGAAATCCTGGCAGGGCGGTCAATGGCGCGGGCGGATCTCATGCGAAATCCTTCCGGAAGCGCCAGACGCTCTGGACCAGTCCTTGCAGCAAGCAGCAACTAAGCACAAAGGAGCCACCGTAGCTGATGAAGGGAAGCGGTATGCCCGTAATGGGCACCAGCCCGATGGTCATGGCGATGTTCACAAACACATGCACCGTGAAGAGCACCGTCACGCCGATGGCGATCAGGGTGCCGAACCGGTCCCTCGCGGAACCGGCGATGCGTATGCCATTGAACAACACCAACCCAAACAGGCCCAGGACCGTGAGGCTTCCCAGAAATCCTTTTTCCTCGGCGATGACCGAGAAGATAAAATCGTTATGCGCGACCGTGCGCGGGAGGTAACCGAGCTGCGCCTGCCAGCCCTCCGTCCAGCCCTTGCCGGTCAGGCCGCCGCTGCCGACGGAGATGAGGGACTGCTGGAGGTTGTAGGTGACGCCGTTGCGATTGGGGTCGACCTTGATCGGGGCGGCGAAGGCGAGGATGCGGTCGCGCTGGTAGTCGTGAAAGGGGAGGAGGGGGTTGCCGTCCTTTTCGAACTTTCCGCGGTCGGCGCGGTCGCCGTAGCGGTACCCGCGCGAGTCCATGAAGTCGACGTAGCGGATGCAGTCGATCGCCACGAGGCCTACGATGAAGAGGAACGCGACGAGCGCACCCACGAAGAAACGCGGGGAGAGCTTCGAAACGTAAAGCATCGAGAAGACCATCGGGGGCAGGACAATCGCCGATTTGAGGTCGGGTTGGAGCAGGATAAGGAAGATGGGCGCGCCTACCGCAAGGGCCAATTTCCCGAGGGTGCCCAAGGATTGTTGCACGGTGCCGACTTTCGAGTGCACCAGGATGGCCGCGGTGATGAGAAGGACGCCGATCTTGGCGGTCTCGGAGGGTTGGAAAGAAAAGAAGCCGAGGCTGATCCAGCGTTGTGCTCCCCAAGTGGATACAGCGGAGCCGCCAATGCCGGGGATGAAGACGAGGACGAGGGGAATGAGGGTCAGCAGGTAGAACCAGTGGGCGATGCTGAACCAGAAGCGATAATCGATGAGGGAGACCGCAAGGTAGATGGAGCCGCCGAGCCCGAGAAAGATGACTTGGCGGAACCATTCCTCGCGGAGAAGGGCCTTCAGGCCGACGGCGGTGGAGGCGCCGTCCGAATACTGCGCGGAGTAGATGAAGGCGACGCCGAAGAGGCTGAGAATCAACAGCGCAAGGGGGGTGAGGAGGTCCCACTTGGTGCGCGTCACCGGCTTGAAGACGGCGAGGTAGTCGGTGAGCGCGGTGATGTTCACGGGGGAGGACGAGGGAGAAGGGAGAAGGGAGAAGGGAGAAGGGAGGAGGAGAGCGGAGGGGGCGGGGAGCTGAGAGCTTAGAGCGGGGAGCTAGGAGATGAGGGCTGAGTGTTGAGAGCTAAGAGTTGAGAGAAGAGGGGGCAGCTTCAGGGGTGCGGTGGGTGGCGGGCAAGAGTGGATCGGGGGCGGGGGCGGATTCGGGGGAGATTGTGGCGGCGGCGGCGAGCGCGTTGGCGGTGTCGGCGGTGCGGGCGTTGGCGAGGCCGAGGGCGCACCAGAAGAGGACGGCGCCCATGGGGCCCTCGAGGACGACGCCGAAGAAGGCGCTGACGAGGACGACCCACGCGATGGTCCAGAGTGCGAGGGTATCGGCGGCGCCGGGTTCGCCATCCCGCACGTGGTGGATGGCGTGGCGGGTACGGGCGAGCAGGGCGGCGAGGAGGGTGAGGACGGCGAGCAGCCCCACGAGGCCGAGGCGGCCGATCATGCTGAAGAGGATGCTGTGGGGGCTGCGGGCATTGAAGTCGTCGTCGACCGCCATGCCGTAGTACTCGCGGAGGAAGCCGGTGGAGAGGTCGTGGCCAAAGCCGAGGCCGAGGAAGGGATTCTTGTCCCAGACCTCCTCCGCGAGGGTGCGCCACCAGACGAGGCGGAACTGGTTGTTGTCGCCGGAGGATTGGATGTCGGCGTGCTGGTAGGAGCCGGTGCCGGTGGGATCGAAGATGGAGAGGGCGCGTTCGTAGAAGGCGTAGGCGCGGGTCTCGTGGAAGGCTTGGTGGCTGGCGAGGCCGTGGATGGTGGTGCCGGCGAGGCCGAGGACGAGGACAGCGATGACGAGCCTGCCGGGCTGCCAGCGGCGGGCGAGAGCCCAGATCGTGACGCCGACCGCGAGCGCAACCATGCCGGAGCGGGAGAAGAGCGCGAAGCCGGCGAAGAGTGCCATCGCCGCAAAGAGCCAGCGCCAGACCGGCAGCGGGCGCGGGGCGAGGAGGAAGAGGGCGCCGGCAAAGAGGAAGGCGGCGACGAGATCGCCCCGTTGATAAATGAGCGGGACGCCGCGGAAGGTGAGATTAACGATGAAGAAATCCGGCCGCAGCGCGAAGAGCAGCGTGATGATCGGGAGGGCGGTGAAGGCGGCGAGCAGGCAGCGGTGGAGCCACTGCGGGGCGCGGGCCTCGCGGACGATGGCCTGCGCGATGAAGAAATAGAGCGCGTAGTAAATCGCGGCGAAGTCGCGCACCGCGAGGAAACCGTGCGCGCGCACATCCCACCACACGCGGAGGCTGCCGGCGACGAGCCACGCGAAGACGGCGAGGTTAAGTACGTCGCGACGGTAAGGCCACTCGCGATGGAGCGCGCCGCGGATGACGACGAGCGTGCCGGCGAAGACGATGCCGAGCTCGCCGAAGAGGAGCGGCACGCGGTCGACGGGCATGATCTGGGCGAAGCCGCGATTACCGACGATGTAGCCGACGAGGAGAAAGCCGAGGAGGAGCGTCTCGGCCCGGAAGCCGCCGAGCCACTCGACGCCGACGATGGCGAGGAGGCCGAGCAGCAGCGCGGCGAGGATGAAGTTGCCCTCGGCGAGACCGGCGGCGGCGATCACGCCGAGGAGGCAGGCGAGCGAGCCGATGAGGAGGAGGCGCAGCCGGGGATTCATGGTGCGGCGGCGAGGCGGGTGCGTTGCGCGGCGAGGTGCGCGCGGCAGATCGTCTCGACGGTATCGACACTCCAGCGCAGGAGGCACGCGCGGGGATCGGCGAAATTGGTGCAGCCCTCGGGGAGAAAATGGATGCCCTCGCAGGGCTGGCACGCGAGATCGGGGAGGCGGAGGACCTTGGCGCGGTCGCGATACCAGGCGGGATCCCACGTGGTATCGGAGGGGCCGGTGACGACGACCATGGGGGTGCCGAGGGCGTTGGCGACGTGCATCGGCCCGGAGTTGTTGCCCACGTAGAGGGAGGCGGAGGCGAGGACGGAGACGAGCGCGCGAAGATCGGGCGTGGCGATGCGGGCGACATTGGGCGGCAGCAGGGCCGCGCAGGTATCGGGGGCGTCGATCCAGATGACCTCGTGATCGCGCGCGAGGCGTCCGGCCAGCTCGGTGAAGCGCTCGAGGGGCCAGCGCTTGAACTCCCACTTGGAGCCCGCGTGGAGGACGACGCGGCTGGGCCGGCGCGCGAGGGAGTCGGCGAGATGCGAGAGGTCGGGCGGCGGCGGGGTGGCGGGCCAGTCGGTGCCGCCGAGGGCGGTGACGAAGGCGCGGGTGATCTCCCAATTCCATTGCGCGATGCTCCAGCCCGGTTGGCACCCGACGGTGTGCGTGAGCGCGCCGCGCACGCGGATGCGGAGGCCGTCGGCGCCGGCGCGGATGGGACCGCCCGTGAGCCGGGCGAGCGCGTGGGCGGTGCTGGGCTGGTCGTAGCTGACGAGACTCCCGGCGAAGCGTCGGCGCCGGAGCGTCTGGTACCAGCGGGCGAAGGCCAGCGGGCTGCGCCAGAGGCGTTTGAGGGCGAGTGGCGCGATGCAGAACAGATCTTCGGCGGGGATGGCGTGCGCGTAGAGCGGGGCGTCGGCGGGCGAGGTGATGAGCGTGAGCCGCCACTGCGGATAGCGGCGGCGCAGCTCCTGCACCGTCGGGAGAAACACGACGTTGTCGCCGAGGTAGTTGGTCTTGAAGATCGCGAGGTTCATGGCCGGGCGAGGGCGGCCCGCGTTTGCCAGAGGAGCGCGGGGAGCGTGACGAGCGCGACCGTGGAGCACAAGGCGGCGGCGACGCCCGGCGCGGCAAACAACGTGCCGAGCACGAGCATAGCCGGGAGGCACGCGAACTGGCCGACGGAGATCGCGGGAGCGGCGCATTGCAGGCGATTGTGGCCGAGCAGGAACTGGCTGAAGGCGATGGTGAAGAGGCTGAGTGCGGTGTGAACGCCGAGCCACCAAGCGAGAGCGGCATCGAGGGGCAGCGTGGTATGTAACCAGACCTTGAATACGAGATCGCGCGCCAGGACGACACCGAGCAACGCGGCGGAGGCGAGGCCGGCGAGAGCGAGCGAGCGGAAGAAGGTGCGGCGCGTCCACGTAGCGTCGCCCTGGGCGCGGGCCTCCACATAGGCGGGCCAGAGCGGGCCGAGCGCGAGCTGGAGGACCTGGGTGAAGACGCCGAAGAGGCGCTGCAGCACGCCGTAGGCGGCGCTCGCTTCGTAGCCGCCGAAGCGGGCAAAGAGCGCGGGCGCGGCGGTGTACATGAGCGCGCCAGAGAGGTGCATGGGGGCGAAGCGCAGGCCGGCGCGCCAGAGCGGGCGGGCGTCGGTGCGGGCGGGGGAGGTTTTCCAGCCGAGGCGGCGGCGCACCTGCAATCGGGCGCAGAAAGGAGGCAGCAGCTGCTGGCCGCACAGAAGGGCGACGCAGAGCGTGGGGCTGGCTCCGGAGGCAGCGGCGGCGGCAAGGCCGGCGAGCGTGACGACGGCCGCGACGGCATTCCACACGGCGTTGATCCAGCCGGCCTGAATGGCGTCGGCCAGCCGCCCAGCGGTGGAAAGGTAAACTCCGAGCGCAGTCGACGCGGTGACGATGAGGAGCGCGAGGCGATGCTCGAGCGGCGAGATGGAGGCGGGCGCGACGAAGCCGAGCGTGGGGGCGGTCGCGGTGAGGAGGAGGCCGAGCGCGAGCACGGCGAGGGCGTGCCAGCGGAGGATGTATTGGCCGGTCCGATACGTGACGTGGAGGCTGGCGGCATCGCGGCGGCTCCAGTTTTCGGCGAGGGCGTGTTGCAGCGCCATCGCGACCCCGAGATCGGCGAGCGGGATCAGGGCGAGCAGGCTGAGGATGACGGTCATCCAGCCGAAGTTTTCCGCGCCGACGTGCCCGAGAAGGATCGGCACCTGCAGCAGCGCGCAGACGCCGGCGGCGAGCTTGGCGGCGACGAGTGCCGCGGCATTCTGGCCGGCACGCAGGGTGCGGGCGCGGCCGCTGGTGTCGCGCGCGTGGGGATCAGTCACGGTGGAGGGCAAGAGAGCGCAGCGGCGCGGGCACCCGCGAATTGCGGGCTGGAGAAGGAGAAGGTTTCGTGGGAGCGCCGCGCGATGGC
The DNA here is from genome assembly GCA_040386765.1 of Verrucomicrobiota bacterium. Lineage (GTDB taxonomy): Bacteria > Verrucomicrobiota > Verrucomicrobiia > Opitutales > Opitutaceae > ER46. The sequence continues at coordinate 6,399 of JAZKEV010000065.1, forward strand.
GCACTGCAAACGGGCCGCCCCGCCTGTCGGAATACAAAGTGCATTAAGCCGGCTGGCACCTTTACGACGGCGAATTCGCCGCGCAATGTCCGTTTGCATGAGCGCGCCCCGAGTCGTTGTCGTCACCGCCACTTACCGCCGTCCCGCGGGGGTTCGGACGTTGCTGGAATCGCTGCAGGGCGAGGGGGTGGCGGGCGTGGTGGTGGTCGATAATGGCGGTGATTTTTCGGTGGAGGCGGCTGCGGTGCCCGGCGGGATGGGGGTGACGGGCGCGACGAGTATGGAGGTACGCGTGGTGCGGCCGGGAGTGAATCTCGGCTGCGGTGGGGGTGTCGCGCGCGGTTTGCAGGAGGCATTCGCCGATCCGATGGTGACGCATGCGTGGATCTTCGACGATGACGCGATGGCGGGGCGGGGGGCATTGCGGGAACTGCTCGCGGGGATGGCGGGGGCGGGGGCGGTGGCGGACGTGGCGGTGCCGCTGGTGACCGATCGCGAGGGGCGGGTGGGATGGTTTCCCGGACCGCTGGCGCAGCCGGCGTGGGATACGATCCGGCGGCGGCCGAGCGACGATTACTGGTTCCAAGGCGAGGACCTGGAGTGGACGTTGCGGCTGAGCGCGCAGGTGCGCGGCGTGCTCGTGCCGACCGCGGAGTGCCGGCACTACCCGCCGGGGTCGGCGCAGCCGGAGCGGGCGCGGCTGAAGCAGGCGGCGATGTTGCAGAACAATCTCTTCACCGCGACGCGGTTGCCGCATGGGCGGAGGGCGCTGCGGCATGCGCCGGGGAATCTGTGGCGGTTTTTGCGGAGCGAGGGGTGGTCGGGGCGGGCGATGATGCTGGCGGCGCGGGCGCATTGGCGCGGGGCGGTGAGGGGTCTGCCGGCCGGCGCGAAGGGCGGGGATGGGTTTCGGCGGGAGTGGGAGGGGTTGTAGTCGGTTTTGGGTGGAGAGGGCCGAGCAGCTTCCGGTCGCTCGCGTGGAATCCGTCGCTGCGCTCGGAGCGACGGTGACGGTCTCAATCTGAAATCCGCGGTAGTGCGGGCATTCCGCGTGGTTCGGCGTGCGAGAGGGCGGGTCAGAGACCCGCCCTACTTTAGCCAAGGGACTACTCGGCTCCAGACGGACTCGACGGAGATGTCGCGGATGCAGAAGGGTTCGGCGAAGCGGCATTTGTCGAAGCAGGGTTTGTGGGGGCAGGGGGAGCCTTCGATCCAGGCGGCCTGCGGGTGCTGGGGGGCGAAGAGCTCGGGGAGCTGCGGGCCGAAGATCGTGAAGGTGGGGATGCCGAGGAAGGCGGCGAAGTGGCCGGGGCCGGAGTCGTTGCCGATGAAGTAGTCGGCGGAGGCGAGTTGGCGCGCGAGGCCATCGAGATCGGCGTCGTCCGTATCCAGAAAGTGGATTTCCCACTGCTGCGCGCGGAGCTGAGTCGCGAGGGCATCGAAGCGCTCGCGTGGCCACATGCGGACCGGGTGGCCGGCGCCGGCGTGGATAACGATGCGGCGGCCGCGGGGAGCGCTCGCGCTGGCGGGCGGAGTGGTCGGCGAACTCGGCGTAGTGGAGGTGGAGGCGGGGGTGAGGTCGAGCGCGGCGGCGAGCGTTTGCCAGTGCGCCGCGCGGTGCGGGGAGGCGGGGAGTGCGAGAGGTTGAGTCAGGAAGAGACCTGAACCCTTACGTGGGAAACCGAGCTGTTGGCGTGCGCCGGAGAGCGCGAGGAGGAGGTGATCGCGCGGATCGGGACGAGCGGAGAGAGCGAGATCGAAGTGGCGCGTGCGCAGGGCGGAGCGGGTCTGAAGCAACACGCGCCACGGCCAGCGGTGCAGGCGGTATTTGCCGGTGAACGCGGTCCAGGGTGCGTTGAGCGGGAGGTGTTCGACGGCGGGCGCGAAGCGCGCGAGGAGCGGAGCGGTGTGGGGCTTGGCGAGGAGCGTAACGCGGTATGATGCGCTGGCGGCGCGCAGAAAGGGGAGCGCGAGAACGAGATCGCCGAGGCCCCAGAGCTCGAGCACGAGCAGGCGTGGCAGCAGAGGGGAGGCTGGCGAAGGTTTTGCCAAGAGCGCCGAGTTAAGTTCTTAGTCCGCGCATGACAAGCCACACGCCGCGCGCCACCACCCCTTCGTGGGCGGCGGCGGCGGTCTGCGCGGTCGCGGGCGTGGCGGTGTGGCAGTGGTTCGGCAATGCGAACCGCGGGTATATCGATACGGCGTCGCTCTTCTACTGGTGGGGTTTTCAGTGGAGCAACAAGGGCTCGGAGACGGAGCATGGTTGGTTGGTGCTGGGGCTGAGTGCGTGGGTGCTGTGGCGAAACTTGGGGAATGACCGAGGCCTGAGCAGCAATGACCAAGGCCTAAGGACCCATGACGAGGACGGCCGAAGCCCGGGGGCGAGGGAACCAAGCTGGGCGGGCGGGGCCGCGATGGCGGCGATGCTCGCGGGGCTGGCGGTGCATGCGGTGGGGTTTATGGCGCAGCAGGCGCGGGTGAGTATCGTGGGGCTGCTGCTGTTTACGTGGGGTGTGCTGCGGTTGGGCGGCGGGCGGCGCTGGGGAGTGGCGGCGGTGTTTCCGCTGGGCTTCATGCTTTTTGCGATTCCGATCAATGCGCTCGATTCCATCGGGTTCTGGCTGCGGGTGTGGGTGGTCGATGCGAGCGGAGCGATCGCGCGCGGGTGTGGTATCGCGGTGCTGCAAAGCGGCACGCTGCTCGTGGCGCCGGAGGGAAACTATAACTACGATGTGGCTGAGGCGTGCTCGGGGATACGGTCGCTCACGGCGATGGCGGCGCTGTCGCTGCTGGCGGGGTATCTTAACTTCTCTTCATGGGGGCGGCGGGCGCTCGTGCTGGCGCTGTGTTTTCCGCTGGTATACGTCGGAAATGTCGCGCGGATCGTGGTGATCATCTTTGCGGCCGAGGCGGGCGGGCCGAAGTGGGGTAACATCGCGCACGATGTGATGGGTTATGGGATTTTCGTGATTGTGCTCGGCGGCGTGCTGGCCGCGATCGCGGCGATGCGGCGGTGGTGGCCCGAGGGCGGGGGGAAGTTTGAAGTGGGAATGCCGAAGTCCGAAGTGGGGAGGGGATTGGCGGAAGAGGCAGAACTACCGGCTCCGGCGGCGGGTGGCGGAGCGGCCGGGCGGGCCGCCCGGCCCTACCTTGTGGCGGTCGTCGTGATGGTGGTGGCGGTGGGGGAGTTGTTCTTTTTACGGGGGTTGGCGAATCGGTCGGTGCGCGGGGATGCGGGAGTGCGGCTGGCGGCGGATGGGACAAACCCGGTGGAGTTGCCGGCCTTTCTCGGGATCGCGTGGACGGGGCGGGTGGCGGAGGTCTCGAAGGCGGAGCGGGATATCCTGCCGCCGGATACGGGCTACTCGCGGAAACTCTATTTCAACCACCGCGATCCGGCGAAGCAGGTGTTTCTCTCGATCGTGTTGAGCGGGCGGGATCGGACCTCGATCCATCGTCCGGAGCTTTGTCTCGTGGGGCAGGGCTGGACGATTGATGAAGCGGTGAGGCAGCAGTTTACGTATCCGGTCGCGGGCGCGGCGGCGGTTCCGGTCACGCTGTTGCGGGTGCGGCGGGAGGTGCAGACACCGCAGGGGAAGCGGATTGTGCCGCAGGTCGTGGCGTATTGGTTTGTGGGTGGTGACGGGGTGGTGGCTTCGCACTGGGAGCGCGTGGTGCGCGATGGGTGGAATCGCGTGGCGCACGGCCGTGCGGATCGCTGGGCGTATGTGCTCATGCAGACGGATGCGAGCGACGGCGAAGCGGCGGCGCTGGCCCGGATGCAGGCAGTGCTGGATGCGACCCTGCCGGCCTTTCAGCCGCCGGGCGGGCCTAGCTGACTTTTTGGTCAGTTTCGGAGCGCACCGGAGGTGGCGGGGCTTTGCAATATCACGGCGTGAAGGGGAAGAAGGCTTGAGCTTTACAAGCTCCTTCGTACGGTGCGCGTCCCTTGACGTCAGTGAGCGCAGCCGACTTCGCGTTTCTGATCGCCGAGATCGACCAGTTCTACGACTGGGCGCTCGCGGTCGCATTTGTCGTTGTCGGAGGTGTCGTCGGGTTTCTGATCGTGTGGTCGCTAACCCGGCACACCCGGCGCGTGGCGCACGAGCATGCGACGGAGCTGATCGAGGTGGCGCGGCGCGAGGCCGCGGTGGCCGCCGAGGAGATGAAGCAGAAGGCGGAGTCGGAAATCCAGGAGCGTCGCGCGGAGCTGAACCGCGAGTTCGACCGCCGCGAGATCGAGAGCGACGTGCGGCTGCGCGAAATCCGCGCGCACGAGGAATCGCTGGCGTTGCTCGACTACCAATTGGAACAGCGGCAGGAGCGGCTCAACCGCGAGAACGCCGCCGTGAAGCAGGCGCGCGACGCCATCCGGGCGCTCTCGAAGAGCGTGCGCAAGCGCCTCGAAGGTGTGTCGCAGATGGATGCGGACGAGATCAAGAAGCAGCTCCGCGAGGAAGTGCTCCTCGAGTGCCAGGACGAGTTGCGCGCGCTGCGGCGCTCGACGCTGGAGAAGTCGGAGCAGGAGCTGCAAAACGAAGCGCGGCGCATCCTCGTCGCCTCGATGCAGCGGATCTCGAGCAAGCCGAACAACGATCTTACCGCGACGATCATCCAGCTGCCGACCGAGGAGATGAAGGGCCGCATCATCGGCCGCGAAGGACGGAACATTAAATCGTTCGAGGCGGCGACGGGCGTGACGCTGCTGATCGACGAGTCGCCGCAGATGGTGCTGGTTTCGTCTTTCGATCCCGTGCGGCGCGAAGTGGCGCGGACGGCGCTCGAGGCACTGGTGAAGGATGGCCGCATCCACCCGGCTTCGATCGAAGAATTTGTGAAGCGGGCGCAGGAGGAGATCGACCTCGTGACAACGCAGGCCGGCGAAGACGCGGTGGCGAAGCTGAACATCAACGGGCTCCACCCCGAGATCATCAAGCTGCTGGGCCGCCTGAAGTATCGCTTCTCGTACAATCAAAACGTGCTCGATCACTCGATCGAGACGGCGTTCCTCGCGTCGCTCATCGCGAGCGAAGTGGGTCTCGATCCCAATGTGGCCAAGCGCGCGGGCCTCCTGCACGACATCGGCAAGGCCGTTCCGGGTGAGCTCGAGGGCAGCCATGCGGTGATCGGCGCGGAATTTATCAAGCGCTTTGGCGAGACGCCGATCGTGGTCAACGCGGTAGCGGCCCATCACGAAGAGGTGAAGCCCGAGACGGTTTACGCGGGCCTGACGATTTTGGCGGATACGATCTCGGCGGTGCGCCCCGGTGCGCGCGCGGAGTCGATGACGAGCTACATCCAGCGGCTTGGCCGGCTCGAGAAGCTGGCGCTCTCGCTCGAGGGCGTGCAGCAGGCCTTTGCCATTCAGGCGGGTCGCGAAATCCGCGTGGTGGTCTCGCCGCATGAAGTGACCGACGACCGCGCCCGCGAGATCTCGAAGGAGCTGCGCAAGCGCATCGAAGCGGAGCTGCAGTACCCGAGCACGATCAAGATCACGGTGATCCGCGAATCGCGCTTCACGGAGACGGCGACTTAAGGTGGAAGTAGCGAGTTGTGAGTAGCGCGTAGTGAGCATTTTGCAGGCGGACCTCGCTGGTATTTCTACTCGCTACCCGCTACTCACTACTCACTACTTTCCGCCAAATGGCTGACTCGAAGATCCTCGAAACGTTTCCGAATCCGGCGCCGCAGCGCGATTATACGATCGAGCACACGCATCACGAATTCACGTCGATGTGCCCGATCACGGGGCACCCGGACTTCGCGACGATCACGCTGCGCTATGTGGCGGACAAGACGTGCGTGGAGCTGAAGTCGCTGAAGCTGTACTTCCACGCGTTTCGGAACGACGGGATCTTCTTCGAGGCGGTGACCAACAAGATTTGCGACGACCTCGGCGTCGCGTTGCAACCGCGGCAGCTGACGATCGTGGCCGACTGGAAGGGCCGCGGCGGCATCACCTCGCGCATCACGGCGGAGTGGAGCGCGAAAAAGCCGGGGAAGAAAAAGTAATTCCGATGCCGGAGCGCGGCAGGCTGCTGGCGCTGGTGCCGGATGAGCCGGCGGTGGTGGAGGCGCGGGCGCTGCTGCTGTCGTGCGAGGCGGTCCTGTGGTTTGAGGAGGGTCGGTCGGGGTTCGTCGCCGGTGAGCCGGGCGACGATGTGGTGGCGGTTGTCGGCGAGGTGCGGTCGGAGTGGATCGACGAGGCGGTGCGACGGATGAAACCGGGCGGCGTGGTGCTGGCGTATCCGAAAAATTTAGACGAGGTGCGCGCGGCGCTGCCGGGCTGGAAGGTGGAGCGGGCGCTCATCTTTGACGGTGCGGGTGTGCGCAACGTCAACGATGCGGCGGTGCGCTGGCTGGAGCCGGGAGAGGTGGAGCGGATCGAGGATGCCGGCTTGAGGGATGAGATGACACACGCGCTGCGGTGGACGCAGGTGGCGGCGGTGTGGCTGGACGGAGTGCCGGTGGCGTTTTGCTATGCGGCTTGGATGACGGAGCGGCGGTGGGATATTTCGATCGATACCGTGGAGGCGTATCGTAGAATGGGATACGCTGAGCGGGCGGTGCGCTGGACGATCGGGCAGATGCGAACGCGCGGGAAAGAGCCGGTGTGGGGCGCGCTGGAGTCGAACGTGGCGTCGCGGGGGCTGGCGGGGAAGCTGGGGTTTCGGCCGGCGGGGGAGCTGTGGGTATTGCGTCGCGGCGGTTCGTGACCGCCGATTGCGGGCGGAAGCGCTCTCCCGTTCGTCGGCGGTCGCAGACCGCCGCTACAATTAGTGGAGTGCGGCCAGCACCTCGGCGTGGAGCGCGGGGGTGGTGGCGGCGATGGTGGACTGTGCGGGGTAAGCGGCGCCGCCCTGCCAGTCGGTGATGGTGCCGCCGGCGCCGCGGATGATCGGCACGAGGGCGGCGATATCCCATGGGTTCATGATGGGATCGACGCACACATCGGCCCAGCCGCTGGCGACGAGGAGGTAGCCGTAGCAATCGCCCCAGGTGCGGACGAGTTTCGCGCGCTGTTGGAGGGCATCGTACTTGGAGCCGGGCTGGAATTTCGCGGGGTTCAGCGGGTCGCTGGTGAGAAGCGTGGACTCCGCGAGGCGCGTGGTGGCGCGGCAGCGGACGGCGTGGCCGTTAAGCGTGGTCTCGCGGCCATCGCCAATCATGAGTTGCCCGAGGACGGGCTGGTGGATGCAGCCGAGGATGGGCTGGCCGCGGTGGAGCAGCGCGATGAGCGTGCCCCAGAGCGGGACGCCGGTGATGAAGGACTTGGTGCCATCGACGGGATCCAGCACCCAGACAAACTCCGAGTCCTCGCGCTCGGAGCCGAACTCCTCGCCGATGATGCCGTGCTCGGGAAATTGTTTCGAGATGCGGGCGCGCAGGAGCTCTTCGGCGCCGCGGTCGGCGATGGTGACAGGCGAGGCGTCGGACTTGGTCTCGACGGCGACGCTGAGCTGGCGGAAAAGCGGCCGGATGAAGTCGCCGCTCTCGCGGGCAAGCTCGGTGATGAAGGTGCGATAGGGCGACAGATCCACGGCTCACTTGCTGCCCGCGAATCACCCGAATGACACGAATAAATTGAGGATGCGCATTGAATGATCCGCGCCGATCCGCGTGATTCGCGGGTGCCGATGTCCTGGACCGAACAGCCGATTTTTTTCGTGGATTTCGAGGGGAGCCGTGCCTCGGGGGTGCTGGAGTACGGCGTGGTGGAGCTGTGCCGGGGCGAGATCGTCGAGACGCGCACGCGACTGTGCGCGGCGACGGGGCGGGTGCGACCGGAGGATACGGCAGTGCACGGGCTGCGCGAAGAGGCGCTGCAGGACCGGCAGCCGTTTGCGGACGAGTGGGAGTTTTTCGCGACCCTGCGCGAACGCGGGCCGCTGGCGGCGCACTACGCGGGCGTGGAGAATGGGCTGCTGAAGGGGGTGTGGCCGTATCCGCGGAACTCGCCGGACTTTGCGCGGCAGGGCGAGCGGACGATCGACTGGGGCCCGTGGGTGGATACGGCGCGGATTTATGCGCAGCTCTTTCCGCAGCTGCCGTCGGGGCAGCTCGAGGCGCTGGTGGCGGCGATGGGTTTGCAGGCCGAGCTGGATCGGGTGGCGGTCGAGGCGTGTCCGGAGGACCGGCGGCGGTATCACGCGGCGCTCTACGATGCGCTGGCGGGGGCGCTGCTGCTGCGGGCGCTGGCGCGCGACCCGCAGGTGGCGGCGCTTTCGACGATGCAAATGCTGGCGTTGAGCACGATGGATCCGAAGAAGCGGGATGCGTTGCAGCAACGGGAGTTGTTTTAGGGAGGTGGGAGCGGACAGTGACCGATTGGGCTAGGGCGGGCGCGCGTGCGGAGGTGATAACCCGCGCGGTGAGGGCACCGCGTCTCCATTTTTTCGGACGGTCTTTAACCGCGGATAACACGGATTAAGCGGATACGCTTCGCGACGTGGATGGGTTTTATCCGCGGCATCGGCGTAATCTGCGGCTAATTTCTGAGGGAATAGAAAGCGGGTCGCGGAGCTCTCATGGTCATGAGCATTCGATTCTGGGTGGCGATGTTGGCGCTGATAACCGGGTTGCGGGCCGCTACGCCGCAAGTGGGCGAGATGGCGCCTGCGTTCACGCTGCAAACGATCGAGGGGAAGAGCATGACGCTGGATGCGCTGACCCGGGATGGGACCGTCGTGCTTGTGATGTTGCGTGGGTTTCCGGGGTATCAGTGTCCGCTGTGCACCAGGCAGGTGCGGGAGTTCGCCGGAAAGGCGCAGGAGTTTGCGGCCAAGGGTGCGCGGGTGGTTATGGTTTATCCGGGGCCGGCGAAGGACCTGCAGATGCGGGCGAAGGAGTTTCTGGCCGACAAGGCGTGGCCGGGGGAGTTCGTCTTTCTGGTCGATCCCGACTATGCGTTCACGAACGCCTACGGGCTCAGGTGGGAGGCGAAGAATGAGACGGCGTATCCGTCGACCTTCGTGATCGCGCGCGGCGGGAAGGTGACGTGGGCGAAGGTGAGCAAGACTCATGGCGGGAGGAGCACGGCGGCGGAGGTGCTGGAAAATCTGCGATGAGTGACGGGGCCCATGGGGTGGTCGATCCCTGCGCTCACGCGCAGGGCTACAAAGGCAGCCGACGCAGTGTGATGTGTTCGGCGCATGAAATGGGGGGCGTTGTCCCTAACGCGTGGCTCAGGGCGCCCGCTCCGGCGTCTTCGTGATGGCGGGGAATAAGCCGGGCGTGTAGCACTCTTACTCCCGATGCAGGCGGAGGCTTTTCCTCGATTGGTCGATACTTACTATGCGGCGCTTTATCGCTTCGCGCTGAGTCTCGCGCGGAATACCTCCGATGCGAGCGACCTGACGCAGCAGACGTTTTTCATCTGGGCGACGAAGGGGCATGCGTTGCGCGACGAGGCAAAGGCCAAGACGTGGCTCTTCACGACGCTCTACCGCGAGTTCCTGCGCGTACGGCGGCGCGAGGCGCGGATCACCGCGATCGAGGAATTGCCGGAGAGCGAACAGGAGATCGCCGACGGGGAGGCGGACACGATCGGAAGGATGGACGCGCAACTCGTGCTCGAAGCATTGCAGGAGGTGCCGCAGACCTTTCGCGAGCCGCTGACGTTGTTTTATCTGCAGGAGCTTTCGTATCTCGAGATCGCGGAGATCTTGAGCGTGCCGATCGGCACCGTGATGTCGCGGCTGTCGCGCGGAAAGGCACAGCTCCGCACGGTGCTGGCGCAGAAAGCGCGCGGCGGCGAAGTGATCGAATTTCCGCAGAGGAGGGCCGCACCATGACACCTGACGACGCTAAATTTCTGCTGCGGGGACGGCG
>JAZKEV010000065.1:16239-17403 GCA_040386765.1 Verrucomicrobiota bacterium
CGTGCCGAGGAACTGCACCGCGCGTGTCACCGTCTTGAACGCGCACGCGGCGGCGCCGGTCGCGCTCGTGTCGTCGGCGACCGTCGAGTCGACGTAATACGTGCCGGTGGAGACCGCGACGCAGCCGACCCGATGTTTGCCGAGGCGCTGGGCGCCGCCGAGCGCGATCCGAAACTGAAGGCATGGCACGAGCGCGAGGAGCGACACGACGCAGCGCTGGCGGCGAAATTGAGTGAAATCGCCCCGCCGCCCGGTTTGCGCGAAGCGATCCTGGCCGGAGCGCGGGCGAGCGAGCCGAAGCCATCGCTGTGGTGGCGGCAGCCGGTGTGGTTGGCGGCGGCGGCGGCGGTGGCGCTCCTCATGACGGTGGCGATGCGCTTCAACGGCGGCGAAACGCTGTCGATGGAGCAGCTGGCCGTGGCGGCGGTGCGGGATCTCGCGCGCGCGCACGATGAGCATGTGGGATTTCCCTCGGAGATGGCAGCCGTGCAGGCGCGACTGGCGAGCGTGGCAGTGCCGTTGCGTGAAGGCATCGGGCGGGTGGTCGATCTCGCCGAGCTGAAACGCGGCCACTGCCGGAGCATCCGGATTGCGGGACGCGAGATGTTCGAGGTTTGTTTCCAGCGCGAAGGTCAATGGTTCCATCTCTACGCTACGCGCGGTGGCGGAGCGCCCGCGACGAGCGAGGTGCGAGAGATCGAAGCGGCCGGTGGAGGTCGGATGGCCGCCGTGGCGTGGAGCGATGCGAAGCACTCGTATGCGCTGGTGACGAGCGCGGGGCGCGAGGCGCTGTTGCGGGTGTTGTGAGGGCCCGGTGGGTCGTCGCTGGAGTGAAGGTAAAGGCGGGCGCTGAGCAGTTTAAATTGAGGTGAGCCACAGATAACACGGATGGCACAGATGGAGAAATCCATGATACCTGTGCAATCGGTGGCTACGGTTTTAAGGAAAACGCTCTATCGTTTTTACCGCGGATGGCGCGGATGGCGCGGATGGCGCGGATGGCGCGGATGGCGCGGATGAGGCGGATACGCTTTGCGACAGGCGTGGCGTGGCGCAGCGAGGAAGATCGATCGCTTGAAACGGATGGCGGTCGGACAACTGGCGCTACCGGGGTTTCAGGTCGCGGTGGAGTTTCTCGAGTTCGGCGAGGCGGGGGTCGAGTTG
>JAZKEV010000066.1:0-6324 GCA_040386765.1 Verrucomicrobiota bacterium
ATGTCGTCACCGCCGGCCTGCAGTACGGCTATTTCAACGAGATACTGAACAGCCTCCCGCGCGATCGCATCATCATCAATCCGGGCCGTGTCGTTTCCTGGGGGCCGGATTTCACGCAGGGCGCCGTCGGCACGGGTACCGCGCAGCTCAACTACTCAACCCGCGATGTCACGGGCACGACTTACCAGCCCAATCTCCGCTGGCGCCACAATGGCCCGGTGTGGAAATTGGAGGCGGGCGGAGCCTTCTCCCGGTCGAGCTATCACGACCGCAATGTCGACAAGGGCTTCTGGGGCCCGCTCGACGCCTACCAGCGCAATCTCACGATCCGCTTCGATCACCACAGCTATCTCCGGCCGGGCGGCATCACCGCGACCGATGCCAGCGGACGCGTCGTGGATACCTTTAAGGTCGACGGCTATCGGCTGGAGACCGTGGGCTCCAATCCAGTGGACCGCTTCGACTACGTGCGCAGCGCCAATATTTTTGCGCGCCGCGATTTCGACCTGCGAGTGCCCGTGACGGTGAAGGCGGGCTTCGATTTCGGTTCGCAGACGCGCGATATCCGCAGCGGGGCCGTGACCTATAGCTTCGTGGGCGCCGACGGCATGCCCGCCACGGCGGACGACAATGTGGCGCGCTGGCGCTCGACCGTTTACGACGAGCGTTTCGCTCCCTGGGGGCTCCCAAAGCAGGAGGGTATCAGCTCGGTGTTGGTCTACGACACCTACCGGACGAACCCGAATTATTTCCAACTCACCCCGGCCAATGAGGTGGCAGGCTATCGTAACCGGGTGAACGCGTCGAAGCGCATGACCGAGTCGATCTACGCGCCCTACCTGCGCTTCGATCTCGCCACGCTGATGGATCGCCGGCTGGCGATCACGGGTGGCGCGCGGTTCGAGCAGACGGAGTTCAAGGGCGTGGGCCCGCTCATCGAGCCGTCTGCCATCTACCAGCGCGATGCGGCGGGCAACATCGTCCGCAACGCCGCGGGCGCGCCGATCGTAATCGCCCCACTCGCCACGCTGGCGGGCACGCAGCTTGCCTACAAAGAGCGAGGAATAAGTACGGAGCGCAGCTATGGAGATCTCTATCCGAGCCTCAATGCGTCGTACCACTTCCGGCCGAATCTGATTGGCCGCGTCTCCTACGCCAAGTCGATCGCGCGGCCCAATCTCAACCGCATCCTTCCCTCGCTCAACCTGCCGGATGAGACCTCTCCCACGGCGCGCACGGTCACGCTCACCAATCCAAATCTCGAGCCGTGGGAGGCCGATAGTTACGGCGTCTCGCTCGAGTACTACTTCAGCGAGAAGACGGCGGGCCTGCTCTCGGCGCGCGGGTACCGGCGCGATATCAAAAACTTCTGGGGCGCCGTCACCTCGCCGATCACCGATGACCTCGTGGCGATCTACGGGCTCGACCCGAATATCTACGGACCGGCGCAGGGCTACGTGGTGAGCACGCACCGGAACGTCGGCGATGCCCGCGTTTCCGGCGCCGAGTTCGAGTATCGGCAGAATTTGACGTTCCTGCCACGCTGGGCCTCGGGGTTTGGGGTGTTTGCCAATCTCACGATGCAGCATCTCGAAGGCGGCACGGTGGCGGATTTCACGGGCTTCGTGCAGAAGACGATCAACTACGGCGTCACGTTCAACCGTTCGCGCTTCACCGGTCGTGCGAGCGTAAATGAGCGCGGTCGCGAGCGCCGCGCCATCTTCACCGGCGTCGGAGTGGAGGAGGGCACCTACGAGTATATGGCGCCGCGCCTCTCGGTGGATCTAAGCGCGGAGTATCGCTTCACACGCTGGCTTTCGGCCTACACGACGGTGCGCAATGTCTTCAATACGCCGGAGGATCTCGAGCGCTACGGCCCCTCGACCCCCGGCTACGCGAAACTGCGCCAGCGGACGGATTTCCGTCCGCTGTGGACGGCTGGCATCAAGGGTACTTTCTGAACCACCGTTCTCCCTCTCCCGAATATTCTTCTCCATTCTGTAACATGAACTCCCTTTCTCGTCGCGAATTCGTCGGCCTTACCCTCGGAGGCGCAGCCGTCCTCGCCACTCACGCTGCGCTGCCCCAAGCGCGCGCTGCCAGCTCCGCGGCGAAGCCGGCTGCTTTCAAACTCCGCTACGTCCTTTCGACCAATCAGTATGGTACGCTGCCGATCGCGGATATCGTGCCCGAGGCCAAGTCGGCGGGCTACGAGGGGCTCGATGTGTGGGCCGGCCGCTGGGGCAACCAGCGCGAGCAAATCGATGCGCTCGGCCACGACAAATTCTCCGAGATCCTCAAGAAAAACGGCGTGAAGGTGAGCTGCTACACGTGCATGCACCCTGGCTTTGGCAAGAGTGAGCCGCACATGCGTGCGATGTTGAAATTTGGCGGCGACCAGATCGTGGCCGGCTTCGCCGGCGGCGGGAAGGACTCCAACAAGCTGCGCGGCGCCGAGCTGCGCGCGGGCATTCAGAAGGGGCTGGAGTCGATGAAGCCCATCATCGCCGTCGCCGGAGAGCTCGGTGTGACGCTCGCGATTGAAAATCATCTCAATGGCCTGCTCGAGACGCCGGACGGCGTGCGCGTGCTCGCCGAGGAGATCAAGGAAAAGCACGTGGGCATTTCGTTCGCGCCCTTCCACTTGCCGCAGGATGCCGAGCTGCTCGGCAAGCTGACCGACGACGTGGCGCACAAAATCCTCTACTACTACGCCTGGCAGTACGGCGACGGCAGCGGCGACCTCGCGCCTTCGAAGCAGAAGCGGCAGCTGCCTGGTGTGGGTCCGCTCGATTTCAAGCCGATGCTCGCCGCGCTGAAGAAGCACAAGTTCAACGGCTACACCTCCATCTTCATGCACCCGACTCCGCGCGGCTCCGCGCTCGCCTCGGATGTGAAGGGCGTGACGACCGAGCTGGGCAAGGCCCGGGCCTTTCTCGATAAGGAGCTGGCGGCTGTGTAAGTCTAAACGAGGGAGGGTCGCCGATCCGCCCTCGCTCCGCAGCGCGTGAAGAGAGGCAGGTCAGAATACGGACCTACCTTTCAAGCTTCCCTGGCCTTTTGGCGTCCTTTTACCCCAACCCCACCATGAACCTTCGCTTTACCCCAGCGGCGATCTGGCTTCGCGTCCTTTTATTGCTCCCGTGGCTATCCCTTGTCTGTTTCGGACAAGCTCCCGCCACCGGCACGATCGAGGGGCGCGTCTTCAATGAGACGAGTGGCAGCTATCTCAACAATGCACGCGTGAGCATCGAGGGCAGTTCGCGCGAGACACTCACGGACCAGTACGGTTTCTTCCGTCTGAGTGAGGTGCCCGCGGGCGCCGCGAAGGTGCGGGTCTTCTATACCGGCCTGCCCACGCAGGAGACGGTGGTGACGGTGACGGCGGGCGGCCGGGCGGAGCAGAACTTCTCGCTCGGCAACGAGACGCGTGCCGAGGGTCGCGGCACGGTGAAGCTCAATGCCTTTATCGTGGAGAGCACGCGTGACATGACCTCGGCCTCGATCGCGATCAATGAGCAGCGGTTTGCGCGCACGATCAAATCGGTGCTCTCGACCGATACCTTTGGCGATATTGCCGATGGTAATGTGGCGGACTTTGCGAAATTTCTTCCCGGAGTGACGGCCGATGGCAATGCCGGCATCTCCGTCGGCGGCGTGCCGTATCACGCGACGCCGATCATGGTGGATGGCCACCTGCTGGCGAGCGCGGCGGGCCGCGTGGAGTCGCGGCAGGTCGACCTGCAGCAGATTTCAATCAACAACATGTCGCGCCTCGAGATTACGCGCGGGCAGAATCCCGATTCGCCCGCGGCCGCGATCGGCGGCAGCGTGAATCTCGTGCCGAAGAGCGCCTTCGAGTACGCGCGGCCGAGCTATGTCGTGAAGGGTTACGCTTCCTTCACCGATCAGTCGTTCAAGGGATACAATATCTACAAGATCAACCCGAACTTCGAGGTGAGCGCGACGGTGCCGGTGACGAAGAATTTCGGCTTCTCGCTCAATGTCTCGCGACTCGTCAACGACTCCGGCACGCAGGGCATCGCGACCTCGTGGGTGCCGACGGTGCAGGTGGTGAATGCGAACTACCCGGCGCCGCCCGCCGGGCAGTCCTACCTCGGCCTCTTCGAATACTACGCGTATCCGCGCGAGTACACGCGGCCGACCGTCGGCTTCACGCTCGACTGGCGCTTCGCGCGGTACGACGTGCTCTCATTGGGGTTTCAATACTCCGACTTCGTCGAGGACGTCTCGATGCGCGACCGGTTCATCTTCAACATCGGGCGCGTGGCCTCCTATGGCGACGGCTTCACGCAGGGTGCGGCGGGCGCGGGGTTCGTGCAGGCGAATCACGACTGGAGCGACAAGGGAGGGCGCACCTACATGCCGACCGTGAAGTGGCGGCACCGTGGCACCATCTGGGAATGGGAGGCACGCGGCGCGTATTCCAACGCCACCAGCCGCACCTACGATGTCGATCGCGGCACGTTCCAGAACGGCAATTCCTACCTGCGGAATGTCACAGTCCGCTTCGACGACGTCGGCTACTATGGCCCGCAGAAGATCACGGTTACGAATGCGCTCGGCCAGCCGGTGGACCCGTACCGGATCGCGAACTACAATCTCGAGAGCAACGCCGCGAGCATCACGGCGGTGAAGGATGAGAAGCGCAGCTTCCAGACCTACATCGCGCGCCATTTCACGGTGGGCATTCCGCTTCGCACGAAGCTCGGCTTCGATGCGACCGCGCAGACGCGTGACCACACCCGCGCGGTGCTGAATTATAATTACTTTGGTGCCGATGGCCGCGCGCAGACGGCGGATGACAACGCCGCGCAGTGGCTAGACTCTTCCTACTTGGAACGCGGTTCGGGCTGGGCGCCGGTGCCGCGCGAGGGAGTGAGCGGCGATATGGTATGGGCGACATTTCAGGCGAATCCCTCCTACTTCAACCGGCCCGAGGCGACCGTCGCGGCCAATCACCGGACCAATGTGAATGCGGGCAAGCGCATCACCGAGGCGATTTATGCGCCGTACCTGCGGTTCGACGCCTCACGGCTGCTCGACGGCAAGCTGAACCTGACCGGTGGCTTCCGCTACGAGCGCACCGACACACACGGGGTCGGTCCGCTCATCAACCCCAGCCTCATCTACCAGCGCGATGCCAACGGCAATATTGTGCGCAACGCCGCTGGCACACCGATCGCGATCGCCACGCTCGCCAGTCTCCAGGGCACGCAGCTCGCTTATGTAATGCGCGGCGCGGAAGCGGACCGGACGTACGGCCGGCTGTTTCCCAGCCTCAACCTGAGCTATAATTTGCGGGAAAACCTGATCGCGCGCTTCTCGTATGCGAAGTCGATCGCGCGCCCCGATTTCGAACTGATCCTCCCCGGCGCCACCGTGCCGGACGAGACCACCGCCACGCGCCTGATCACGCTGCGGAACCCCGCGCTCAAGCCGTGGATCGCCGATAGTTTCGGCGTGTCGCTGGAGTATTATTTCAACCAGCCCTCCGATGGCGTGGTGTCGGCCCGGTGGTTTGTGCGCGAGATCGAGGATTTCTGGGGCACGCAGACCGGGCCCATCACGCCCGAGTTGCTCGATTACTATGGCCTCGATCCGGCGATCTACGGCGCCGATCGCGGCTACACCGTTTCCACGTCCTACAATGTCGGAGCGGCGCGGATCATGGGTACGGAGTTCGAGTACCGCCAGAACCTGAACTTCCTCCCGGCGTGGGCGCGCGGCTTCAATATCTTTGCCAACGTCACGCTGCAGAAACTGAGCTCCAACCCCGAGGCCAACTTCGAGGGCTTCATCAAGAAGACAATCAACTACGGCGTCGCCTACAGCCGCCAGCGCTTCACCCTGCGGCTGAACGTCAACATGCGCGGACGTGAGCAGCGCGACCTCTTCGTCGGCGCAGGCACGGAGCCGGGCACCTACAACTATCGCGCGCCCGCGACCTTCCTGGATGGCAATATCGAATACCGTCTCACGAAACACATCGCGCTCTACGGCACTGCGAGAAACCTGTTGAACGATCTCCGGCCCGACGAGCGCTACGGCCCCTCGACGCCGGGCTACGCCAAGCTCCGCACGTTGGGCGACATGCAGCGGCAGTTTACGGCGGGCGTGAGAGGGACATTCTAAAAATGAAGAACGCGACCACAGACGAAAAGGCAGATAAGAGGGTAGGGCGCGTTATCCCTAACGCGCCGCTCAGAACGCGCGCACGCGTCGCCAGTGTCAGCGCAGCGCTTTCAACGCTCTTTCTCGCACTGGCCGCGCCGGCCTCCGCCGCGGTGAGGCTGCCCGCCA